>CBDUYN010000010.1:0-107739 GCA_965371445.1 uncultured bacterium
TCCCGGGTCCCGGAAATACCATCCCGATTTCTCAGGTACCCTTCCCGGGTCCCGGGGACATCACCCAAAAAGCTGACCCCTGATTTCCGGGTCCCGGAAACGGCACCCGGATTCCTCAGGTGCTCTTCCCGGGGCCCGGGAACGCGGCCTGAAAGGCTCACCCCATGCGCAGGATTTGGCGCAGGGCAAATCCGAAGGATCTCCTGGCGCGCTTTTTCAGCGCCTTGGCGTAGCTTTCCAGCTCGGGCGCACGGCGCAGCAACACGGCGAGCTCTTTGGGCGGCTCGCTCCCCTTCTTGCGACGCCTTTCAGGGCGATGCTCGGGCAAGGTGATATCTCGTCTTTCACTTCGTTGACCTGGCGTACGCCGAAGAGGACGACTTCCACCGACTTACCACGCTCTGCCGATCGCCATCGTCGCCGCCGGCATGGACGCCACCCTGCCGAGCGTTCTGGGCGGGCTTTTCCCCGGTGCGCTGATCGCTCTGCCGAGCTCGGTGGGCTACGGCGTCGCCCGCGGCGGCGAGACCGCTCTTCATGCCGCGCTCGCGAGCTGTGCGCCGGGGATCGTCGTCGTCAACATCGACAACGGTTACGGCGCGGAGTGTGCGGCGCTGCGCATGCTGCGCCTGCGGCGTTGAGCGACCTCTGATATCTTGCGGCCATGCTGCAAAAAAACTTGACGTGGCTCGCCCTGCTCGGCCTTGCCTTGACGGCGGCCGTGGCCCTCGCCGCCGACGCCGGCCACGAGGCCTGGATCCTGACCGGTGCCCGCGTCCTCGCCGAGGACGGTGGGAGCTTCCTCGACGACACCGCCGTCCTCGTCGAGGACGGCCGCATCCGCGAGGTCGGCCCCGGCGCCGCGTCGGCGTCGGCGATGCGGATCGACGCCGGCGGCCTCTACGTCGTCCCGGGGCTGATCGACCTCCACACCCACCTCCTGCTCCATCCCTACGACGAGACGTCGTGGAACGACCAGGTCCTGAAAGAACAGCTCGAGCTGCGGACGATTCGCGCCGTGGTCGCCGCCCGGGCGACGCTTGAGGCGGGATTCACGACGATCCGCGAGCTCGGCACCGAAGGCGCCGCCTACGCCGACGTGGCGCTGCGCGACGCGGTGGCGTCGGGGCTCGTCCCGGGTCCGCGGATCCTCGCCGCGACGCGGGCGCTCGTCGCCACCGGCGCCTACGGCCCGGCGGGCTTCGACCCGCGCTGGAAGATGCCCAAAGGCGCCCAGGTGGCCGACGGCGTCGACGGTGTTACCCGGGCGGTGCGCGAGCAGATCGCCGCTGGCGCCGACTGGATCAAGGTCTACGCGGACTACCGGCGTCGTCCGGGAGATCCCTCGACGGCGACCTTCTCTTTGGCCGAGCTTCAGGCGATCGTCGCCGAGGCGACGAGCGCGGGCCTGCCGGTCGCGGCCCACGCCGCCACCGACGAGGCGATCCGTCGCGCTGTCGCGGCCGGCGTGAAGACGATCGAGCACGGCTACGGCGCCTCGGAGGAGGTGCTGACGCTCATGCGCGAGAGCGGCGTCGTCCTCTGCCCGACGCTGGCGGCGTCAGAGGCGATCTCGCGCTACGGCGGCTGGGAGCCCGGGACGCCGGATCCGCCGCGGGTCGTGGCGGCCCGCGAGCTCATGGAGCGCGCCTTGAAGACGGGCGTCACCGTCGCCCTGGGCTCCGACGCCGGGGTCTTCGCCCACGGCGAGAACGTCCACGAGATGGAGCTCATGGTCGACTATGGGATGACGCCGCGCGCGGTGCTTCACGCCGCGACGTCGGGTGCCGCCCGCGTCCTGGGACGCGACGGCGACCTGGGACGGATCGCACCGGGCTACGTCGCGGACCTCGTCGTGGTCGACGGCGATCCGCTCGCCGACGTCTCCAACCTGCGGCGCGTCGTCCTGGTCGTGCAGGACGGACGGCTGGTCGTCGACCGACGCTGAGGGCGTGGCGATGCCGCCCGGTGGGTGAAAGAATCCGGGCCATGACGACAAAGACGACTCTCGTAGCCCTCGTGGCCTTGCTTGTCTCCTCCACACTGACGGCCCAGACGCCCGCCGGCTCCCATCTCGACCCCGTAGCCGCCGCGGCCATCGCCGAGGACGGCGCCCCACCGCGCGGCAACGAGCCCCCTCCGAACGCTGGCGACGGCCTCCGCTTCGAGGACGTCGCCGCCGCGGCCGGCTTAAGCTTCCGCTACACCTTCGGCGACTACGCCTACGACAACATCCTGGAATCGAGCGGCTCCGGTGTCCTCTGGCTCGACCACGACGGCGACGGCGACCAGGACCTCTATCTCTTGAACGGCACCTACATCGAAAACGTGAGCGACCCGAAGGGACGCGTCTTCGAGGGCGAGCGCAACCGCTTCTATTGCAACGAGGGTGACGCTACCTTCACCGACTGCACCGAGGCGTCGGGCCTCGGCGATCCGGTCTGGAGCATGGGGGCGTCGGCCGGCGACTTCGACGACGACGGCGACCTTGACGTCTTCCTCGCCAACTACGGACCCAACCGCCTCTTCAGAAACGATGGCGACGGCTCCTTCGTGGACGTCGCCGAGGAGGTCGGCCTCGTCGGTCCCGAGGCCTTGAACGGCTTCGTCAAGTGGAGCGTCGGCGCCTCGTGGCTCGACGCCGACCGCGACGGCGACTTGGACCTCATGGTCTGCAACTTCCTCGCCTTCGATCCCTACCATCTCCATCCGGGCAAGGAGTGGGAGATGCCGCAGCCGGCCGAGTACCGCGGCCAGCCGAGCCTCCTCTACCTCCAGGACGGCGGACGCTTCGTCGATCGGACCCGGGAGGCGGGCCTCTACCGGGAAGGCTCGCGCTGCATGGGCATCACGGTCCTCGACTTCGACGGCGACGGATGGCTCGACGTCTTCCAGGGCAACGACCACCAGCCCAACTTCCTCTTCCGCGCCCGCGGCGACGGCACCTACGAGGAGATCGGTGAATCAAGCGGCCTGGCGGTCAACGACGAGGGCATCGGCACGGGCTCGATGCATGGCTCGCCGGGCGACGTCGACGGCGACGGCCGGCTCGACCTGCTGGTCGTCGACCTGCGCCACGGCAGCCTCTACCGCCGAAGCGGCGAGGCGATCCTCTTCGCCGACGCCACCTGGGCGAGCGGCGTCGGTCATCTCCTCGACGGCCTCGGCCAATGGGGTGCCGGCCTCCAGGACCTCGACAACGACGGCGACCTCGATCTTTTTACGACCAACGGCGTCGCCCACATCCTGGTCGGGCAATACCCGATGCTGGCCGCAAACGACGGCCAGGGCCACTTTCGCGACGCCCGGGGAGCGGCCGGACCCTACTTCGCCACGCCGCGCTCCGGCCGCGGCGCCGCTTTTGCCGACTACGACAACGACGGCGACCTCGATATCGTCGTCAACCACGTCGACCACCGGGCTTCCGTGGCGCTCTTGCGCAACGTGAGCGACGCCGGCGCGTGGGTGGGGTTCGAGCTGGTGGGCCGGCGTCCGCGCACGGCCTACGGCGCGCGGTTGGAGCTTGAGGCCGGCGGTAGGCGTCTCGTCCGGGTGCATCAGCCCAACGCCGGCTACCTCTCGGCCAACGATCCGCGGGTACACTTCGGCCTGGGGACGGCAACGGCGATCGACCGGCTCACCGTCCGCTGGCCGTCGGGGGCCGAGCAGAGCTGGGCGGAGATCGAGACCGGGCGGTATTGGGTGCTGGAAGAGGGCGTCGCCGAGGCGCGTCCGGCGTCGGTGCGCTAGGCGTCCGGCTCCTCGATCAGGGTCATGACGATCGATTCGCTCATCGTTGGTTCTCCTGAGGGTCAGAGGGTAACGGAATCGTCCTGGTTGCCGTACGGCTCGACGACCTCCTCGGTCACGCAGAGCTCGACCCCGGCCGACGCGAACATCTCACGGCTCTCGCCGCCCGCGTGGTAGAGCCGCCTCGCGACGACCCGGCGGATGCCGACGCTGATGATCAGCATCGCGCAGGACCGGCACGGCTCCATCGTGCAGTAGAGGGTCGTCCCTTCGAGCGAGAGCCCGTATCTCGCGGCCTGACAGATGGCGTTCTGCTCGGCGTGGATCGTCCGCACGCAGTGCTTGCGGACCGACCCGTCCTCGTCCGCGACCTGCTTTAGGAGGTGGCCCACCTCGTCGCAATGCGGGAGGCCGGGCGGGGAACCTACGTACCCCGTACAGATGATTCGTTTCTCTCGGACGACGACGCAACCGCTTCGTCCCCGGTCACAGGTGGCGCGGCTCGCCACTTGCGAGACGAGACCGAGAAAGTAGTCGTCCCAGGGCGGTCGATTCACGCGGATCTCCTTTCGTGGTGGATGCTACCACGCCCCTCCGCCAACCCTGGCCGGAGTGCCGGAGGTGCCGGAGCTTTGTGCTTGACTTCAGATTCTGGGTTCGGTTATTCTTTTGCCGGTTCGATTTCGGCCGCTTCTGCCCGGTTTCTTGAGATAAACGGCGTCCTCCGAACGAATTCGGGGGGGCACTTGTTTGAAGGAGCTATTGATGCAAGAGGGAAGCAAGTGGAGTAGCGATGGGAGGCGAGTTCCGTGAGTGGACTTTGGAACGACTTGCTTCTGGGCGTGCGCCGCTTGGTCCGTGAGCCGAGGCTGTCGGGGATGGTGGTTTTTTGTCTGGCTCTTGGCATCGGTGGCAACAGTCTGGTCTTCACCATGATCCACGCGACCCTGCTGGCGCCTCTGCCGTATCCCGAGGCGGAGCGGATCGTGACGATCTCCGACACCTACGAGGGCCAGTCCCACGAGGTGTCGCCTCCGAATTACGCGGCCCGTGAGGAGGAGGCGGAAAGCTTTGCGGCGATCGCAGCCATCCAGCTGCGGAACCTCAACCTGGCCTTCGCGGACGAGCCGCTGCGGGTCGAGAGTGCCGCGGTCTCGGCGGGCTTTTTCGACGTCTTCGCCACCGCCCCGGTGATCGGGCGTGCCTTCGCGGCCGAAGAGGACCGGCGCGCCGCGGCGGCGCCGGTGGCGATCCTCTCCCACAGCCTGTGGCAGAACCTCTTTTCGGGCGATCCCGGGGTCCTGGGAGAGTCGGTGGTGCTCGACAGCTCCGGCTTCACCGTAATCGGCGTGATGCCCCGCGGCTTCTCCTATCCGTCCGGTACCCAGGTCTGGGTGCCTCTGGGCCTCGATTCCGAAAGGGCGCCGCAGCGCTTTTGGCACAACATCTTCGCCGTGGCGCGCCTGGGGCCGGAGGCCACCGAACAGTCGGCGCAGACGGAGCTGACCGCTCTGGCCTGTCGGATGGAGGAAGCCTACCCCGACACCAACGGCGGCTGGGGGGCGCAGGTTCTCAGCCTGCACGAGTACCTGGTGGGCGACCAGAGGGCGACCCTGATTTCACTCCAGGGGGCCGGGGCCTTTTTCCTGCTCCTCGTCTGCGCGAACGTCGCGAGCCTGCTCTTGGTCCGGGCCATCCGCCGCAGCGGTGAGCTCGCCCTGCGCTCCGCCCTCGGCGCCGGACGTTGGCCGCTGGTCCGGCAGGCCTTGGTGGAGAGCCTCCTTCTCTCGCTGCTCGGCGGTGTGATCGGGCTGGGGCTGACCGCCCTCAGTCTCGGATCGCTTCTGGCCCTGGTACCGCCTCAGGTCGGCAACCTCGGAGACGTCGGAGTCGATACGACGGTGGTCCTTTTCACCTTCGCCCTGGCCTTTCTCTGCGGCCTGATCGCCGGGGTCCTGCCGGCTTTGCGCACGGTGCGCGCCGACGTCAACTCCCTGCTCCAGGGTGGGCTCGGCCGCAGCGCCGGGGTGCGCACGGAGCGGCGGGTGCAGTCGTTCCTGGTGGTGGCCGAGGTGGCGGTCACCGCGATCTTGCTGGTCGCCGCCGGCTCCATGATCCGCAGCTTCCAGAAGCTCCAGGCCGTGGACACGAATTTCGAAACCTCGAACCTCCTGAGCCTGCAGATCTCCTTGCCCGACGTCACCTATCCGGACATCGCGGACCGGTCGCTTTTCACCCGGCGGCTGCTCGAGCGCGTGCGGGAGGTCCCCGGGGTCGAGGCCGCCGGGACCTCCAACGTGCTGCCGTTCGACCCACGGCCCGTGCAAGCCCTCTTCTCGGTGAGAGGACGGCCGCCGAAAGAGCCGGGCGAGATGCTGATCACCAAGCACAGGCTGGTGAGCCCGGGCTATCTCGGCACCCTGGGCCTGCCGATCGAGGGCCGCGACTTCACCGAGCTCGACGACATGGCGGCGCTGGCGGACGGCGGTGGAGCGGTGGTCGTCAGCGAAGAGCTCGCCCGCATCTACTGGGGCGACCAGGATCCCCTCGGCCAGCAGGTCAAGCGTGGCAACTACGAGTCGGCGAACCCTTGGTTGACGGTGGTCGGCGTCGTGCCCGACCTGCGTGACGTGACCCTCGACCAAAGGGAGGAAGCCACCTGGTACCTGCCGAGCTCCCAACACCGCTTCCGCTACCTGCGACTCCTGGTGAGGACGCGGGCCAACCCCGAGTCCCTGGCGGGCCCGGTGCGTGAGGTGGTCCAGGAGCTCGACTCGCAGCTGCCGGTCCACGACGTGGCGACCATGGAGCAGCTGGTGGGCTCGACGATCGTCGACCGGCGCCTGAGCACCGTGATCCTGGCGCTTTTCGCGCTGCTCAGCCTGGTCCTGGCGCAGATCGGCATCTACGGCCTGCTGTCCTATTCCGTGGCTAACCGGCAGAAAGAGATCAGCATTCGCCTGGCGCTCGGGGCGGTCAACGCCCAGGTGAGGAACACGGTGGTGGGGCAGGGGATGCGGCTTGCCGCCATCGGTCTCGCCATCGGCCTGATCGGAGCGCTGGCTCTCCACCGCTTCCTGACCCACCTGCTCTTCGAGGTGGAAGCCGGGGATCCGTTGACGCTGCTCCTGGTCTTCCTGTGTCTGGCTTTGGTGGCTCTGCTCGGCAGCGGCCTGCCCGCCTGGCGGGCGAGTCGGACGCTACCGGCCCAGGGCCTGCGCCAGGCCTGAGAAGCCATGCTGTGATTTGTCCTTCCGCAGCAGGGTTTCCAGGTGATGTTGGCCCCGGAGGCCGGCGATGAGCGTTTTGACCGATCCCGACACCCTGCTGCCGGAGATGCCCGAGGCCTACGACACGGACGACGCCACCGACACGGCGTCCTACGACATCGCCGTCGTCGGTATGTCCGGGCGCTTTCCGGGTGCCGCCGACACCGAGGCCTTCTGGCGCAACCTGGTCGACGGCGTCGAGTCGATCCGCGACTTCACCGACGAGGAGCTCGAAGCGGTGGGCATCTCCCCGGAGGTCTACGGCCAGGCGGGCTACGTGCGCCGGGGGGCGGTGATCGGCGGCGTCGACCGCTTCGACGCCGCCCTTTTCGGCATGACGCCGCGCGAGGCCGAGGTCACGGATCCGCAGCACCGGCTGTTTCTGGAATGCGCCTGGGAGGCCCTGGAGGACGCCGGCTATCCGCCCCGGGAGTGCGACCTGCGGGTCGGCGTCTGGGGCGGCACGTTTCTGAGCACCTACTTCTTCCAGGTGCTGTCGAACCCGCGGGCCATGGCCGCGGCCGGCGAGCTGCTGGTGCGCCACGGTAACGAGAAAGACTACCTGGCGACCCGCGTCGCCTACCGGCTGGACCTGCGGGGCCCTGCCTGCACGGTGCAGTCGGCGTGCTCCACGTCGCTCGTGGCGGTGCACCACGCCTGCCAGTCGCTGCTCGCCCGGGAATGCGACCTGGGCTTGGCCGGGGCAGTTGCGGTGCGCGTGCCCGAGGTCCGTGGCTATCCCTACGAGCCGGGCGGCATCATCTCCGCCGACGGCCGCTGCCGGCCCTTCGACGCCGAGGCCTCCGGCACCGTCTTCGGCCACGGCGTGGCGCTGGTGGCCCTCATGCGCCTCGACGAGGCGCTTCAAGCCGGGCACGAAATCTACGCCGTCCTCAAGGGCACCGCGATCAACAACGACGGTGCCTCGAAGGTAGGTTTCACCGCGCCGAGCGTCGACGGCCAGGCCGGCGTCATCGCCGACGCCCAGGCCATGGCCGGGGTCGAGCCGGACACCCTGGGCTACGTGGAGGCCCACGGCACGGGCACCACCCTGGGCGACCCGATCGAGGTGGCGGCTCTGACGGAAGCGTTCCGCGCCGCCGACCCGGACGCCCCGGAAGGTACAGGGCGCATCGGCTACTGCGCCCTCGGCTCGGTGAAGAGCAACGTCGGGCACCTAAGCGGCGTCTCCGGCGTCACCGGCCTCATCAAGACGGCGCTGATGCTCGAGCGGCGGACCCTGCCGCCGAGCCTCCATTTCAAGACGCCCAACCCGCGCATCGACTTCGCGTCGAGCCCGTTCTACATCAACACTCGCCTCCTGCCGTGGGAGAGCGAGCCGGGGCGTCCGCGGCGCGCCGGCGTCAGCTCCTTCGGCATGGGAGGCACCAACGCCCACGCGGTGCTGGAGGAGGCGCCCGAGGCGGCGCCGGGAGACGCCGGCCATCCCGTGCAGCTCCTGCTGCTCTCCGCTCGTAGCGAGGCCTCCCTCGAGCAAAAAAGCGTCGACCTGGCCCAGGCGCTCGAAGAGGGTCCGGCGGATCGGGACCTGGCCGACGTAGCCTTCACCCTCCACCGCGGCCGCCCGCGCCTGGAGCGCCGGCGCTTCCTGGTGGCCGAGGGGCTCGACGACGCCCGCCGGGCGCTGGCGGAGAAGGATCCGGAGCGGCTCCTGACGGTACGCGAGGAAAAGAAGGACCGGCCGGTGCTCTTCCTCTTCCCGGGCCAGGGCTCCCAGTACGTGGACATGGGGCGAGGCCTCTACGAGAGCGAGCCGGTCTTCCAGACGGCCGTCGACCGCGTCGCCGAGCTGGCGAGGCCGCACCTCGGGCTCGACTTACGGGAGCTGCTGTATCCGTCCGGCACCGGGACGCAAGAGGCGGCCGAGCGCCTGTGCGAGACCCGCTTCGCCCAGCCGTCGATCTTCGTCGTGTCGTGGGCCGCGGCCGAGCTCCTGGCGGCCTGGGGCGTTACGCCCCAGGCCATGCTCGGCCACTCCGTCGGCGAGCTCGTGGCGGCGACGGTGGCCGGCGTCTTCCGCCTCGACGACGCCGTCATGGCGGTCGTGCAGAGGGGACGGCTGATGCAGTCGATGCCGACGGGCTCCATGCTCGCGGTCCCCCTGGCCGCCGCCGACCTGGAGCCCCGGCTGACCGGCGGCCTGGCCCTGGCGGCGGTCAACGGCCCGGCGAGCTGCGTGGCCTCGGGCGAGGCCGAAGCGGTGGCGGCATTCGCCGAGAGCCTCGCGAAAGAGGGCGTCGAGAGTCGGCCGCTCCACACCTCCCACGCCTTCCACTCGGAGTCGATGGACCCGATCCTCGAGCCCTTTGCCAAGATCCTCGAGGGCATGGAGCTGCGGGCCCCCGAGCGTCCCTTCCCGTCGAACGTCACCGGTACCTGGATCACCGTCGAGGAGGCCACCGACCCGGCCTACTGGGCGCGCCAGATCCGCTCCACCGTGCGCTTCTCGGACGGCGTCGCCCTGCTCGCTGGCGAGCCCGAGGCGGTCTGGCTCGAGGTCGGCCCCGGACGCAGCCTGAGCTCGCTCGCCGGCCAGGACCCCGGGGCGGCGAAGCTTCCCCGCCTGGCCACGATCCGCCACCCCAAGGACCCGGACGGCGACCGCCGCTTCCTGCTCCACACCGTCGGCCGGCTGTGGCTAAACGGCGTCGCTTTGGACGGCGACGGTTTCTGGCAGGGCCAGCGCCGGCGCCGTTTGCGCCTGCCCACCTATCCCTTCGACCGCCGGCGCTACTGGGTGGAGCCCGGCGACGGCGGTCCGGTGATGTACGGTGGGCTCGCCGAGGGCGCCGGCGCGAAGCTCGGGGACACCTTTTACCTGCCCACCTGGACCCGCGACCGGCCGCTGCCGGCGCTCTCGCCAACAGCCGCCGCGGGCACCGGCCGCTGGCTGCTCGTCACCGACCGGCAGGGTCACGCCCTGGCCGACACCCTCGCCGAGCGGCTTCGGGCCGCGGACCGGACGGTCTTCGTCGCCCGCGCCGGGGAGCGCTTCGCCTCTTCCGGGGCCGAGCTTCGCTTCGACGCCGCCTCCCTCGACGGCCTGACCCCGGTGCTCGAGGCGGTCGAGAAGGGGGGGACGCTCGGGCGCGTCGTCGACTTGCGCGGCCTGGAGCCGGCGGAAGATCGGGCCCGCGCGACCGCCGAAGGCTTCATGGGCCTGCTTCACCTGGCCCGCGCGCTCGGCCGCCGCGCCGGGGCCGCCGAGGAGGCGTCCACCCACCTGGTGGTGGCCACGGCCTGTGTCTTCGACGTCACCGGGGCGGAGCGGCTACGTCCGGAAAGCGCCGGACGCCTCGGTCCGGGGCTCTCGCTCGCGCAGGAGATCCCGGGTCTCGTCTGTCGCGTCGTCGACCTGGATCCCGAGGACGACCTCGACGAGCTCGCCGCGCGCCTCGCCGCCGAGGCGGAGCACGCCGCGCTCGAGCCGGCCGTCGCCCTGCGCGGCGCGTCGCGCTGGCGGCGAGACTTCACGCGGGTGCCGGTCGGCGGCGGCGAGAGCCGGCTCGTTGCGGGCGGCCGCTACCTCGTCACCGGCGGCTTCGGCGGGATCGGCCGGACCCTGGCCCGCCACCTGGCGGAGCGCTACGGCGCCAGGCTGGTGCTGGCGGGCCGCCGTCCGCCGTCCGAACGGCTCGACGCCGTACGCGAGCTGGAGGAGGCCGGCGCCCAGGTGCTCGCCCTCGCCGGCGACATGGGCCGCAAGGACGACGTGGAACGGATCGTGGACAAGGCCGTCGCCCGCTTCGGCGGCCTCGACGGCGTCTTCCACGCCGCGGGCCTGGCAGGAGGCGGCGTGCTGCAACGCCTCGGCGAGGACGACGCCCGCGCCGTGCTGGCGCCCAAGGTCGACGGCACCCTGGCTCTGCTCGACGCCCTCCGTTCTCGGGAGAGCGCCGCGCCGCGCTTCGTGCTCCTCTTCTCGTCGACCACAGCGCTCACCGGCGGCCTCGGCCGCGCCGATTACGCCGCCGCCAACGCCTTCCTCGACGCCCTGGCTGCCGGCAGTCCTCCGGGGGGGACCGCGGTGGTGTCGGTGAATTTCGGCACCTGGGCCGAGGTGGGGATGGCGGTCCGCGCCGACGCCTTCGGGGAAGGGGGCGACGCGGTGGCCGCCCTGGCGCCCGAGCTGGGGCTCGAAGCCGTCGAGGCGGTGCTCGCCGACGAGCTGCCCCGGGTGGTGGTGTCGCCGGAGGACGTGGAAGGGCTGGTCGCGGCGCGCGCCGCCGCTCCCGCCGACTCGGACGAAGACGGCGAAGCGGCCGGCGAGGCCGAGGGCCACGAGCGGCCGGAGCTGGCCAACCCCTACGTGGCGCCCAACGACGAGACGGAGCGTCGCCTCGCGGCCCTCTGGGGCTCGGTGCTCGGCCTCTCCGAGGTGGGCGTCCTGGACAACTTCTTCGAGCTCGGCGGCACGTCGCTCACCGGCCTCCAACTGGTGGGCCGCCTGCGTAAGGAAATGTGCATCGAGGTGGCCGCCGTCGACCTCTACGAGGGACCGACGATCCGCGCTCTCGGACGGCTGCTGGAGCGCCGGACGGCACCTCCTGACGAAGACGAACCTTCCGACGCCCGGCAGTCCCGGGGCGCGCGCCGCCGCGAGCGTGCCCGGCGCCGGCGTCCGAACCGCGACGAGACCGCGTGATGGGAGATCCCGTGATGGAAGAGCGCGACAGAGCGCGCCCCGCGGACGAGGACGCCTGGGACGGCCCGGACGTCGCCGTCGTCGGCATGGCCGGCCGTTTCCCCGGCGCCCGCGACCCCGAGGAGCTGTGGCGCCGGCTGGCGGCCGGCGAGGAGCTGATCGCCGACCTCGACGCCGCAGCGACCGTCGCCGCCGGCGTGGCCCCGGAGGTCCTCGAGCACCCCGACTACGTGGGAAGGAAGGGCGTCCTCGACGGCGTGGCCGACTTCGACGCCGGTTTCTTCGGCGTCAACCCGCGCGACGCGCGGCTTATGGACCCGCAACAGCGGCTCTTCCTCGAGCACGCCCACCAGGTCCTGGAGAGCGCCGGCTACGATCCGCGCTCCTACGACGGCCTGGTCGGGGTCTTCGCCGGCACCAACCTGAGCAGCTACCAGCTGCACAACCTGATGTCGAACCCCGCCGCCGTCGCCGGCACGTCGGTGCTCCAGGTGCAGATCGGCAACGACAAGGACTACCTCGCCACCTCCGTGGCCTTCAAGCTCGACCTCAAGGGGCCAAGCGTGACCGTACAGACGGCCTGCTCGACGTCGCTCGTGGCGGTACACCTGGCGTGCCAGAGCCTGATCGAGGAAAGCTGCGACCTGGCTCTCGCGGGCGGCGTGTCGGTGGTGCTGCCGGAGCCTCTCGGCTACACCTTCCAGCGCGACGGGATCCTTTCGCCCGACGGCTCGTGCCGTCCTTTCGACGAGCGTGCCGCCGGGACCGTTTTCAGCGACGGCGTCGGTGTCGTGGCTTTGAAGCGCTTGGCCGACGCCCGGCGCGACGGCGACACGGTGCTGGCGGTGATCCGCGCCACGGCGATCAACAACGACGGCGCCGACAAGGTGGGTTTTACCGCGCCGAGCGTCGGCGGCCAGGCGGAGGTGGTGATCGAGGCCCTCGGGGCGGCCGGCGTCGAGCCGGAAGAGGTCTCCTACGTGGAATGCCACGGCACCGGGACGAAGCTCGGCGACCCGATCGAGCTGGCGGCCCTCGACCGGGCCTTTCGCGGCCGGAGCGAGCCCTGCTGGGTCGGCTCGGTGAAGGGCAACTTGGGCCACCTGCGCATGGCCTCGGGCGTCACCGGCCTCATCAAAGTCGTACAGATGCTGCGCCACCGGTGCCTCGCGCCGACCTTGCACTTTGAGGCCCCGAACCCGGAGCTGCGGCTCGAAGAGCGTCCGTTCCGGGTCGTCGCCGAGACCATGGACTGGTCCGCCGAGGGTCCTCGCCTCGCCGGAGTCAGCTCCTTCGGCATGGGGGGCACCAACGCCCACGTGGTGGTGGAGGAGGCGCCGGAGCCGCCGCCCACCGACGGCGACCGGCCGTGGCAGCTGCTGATCCTCTCGGCGCGGACCCCGAGCGCCCTCGAGCGCCTCACCGCCGAGCTTGCGGAGCACCTCGGGACCCATCCGGAGCTGGATCCGGCGGACGTCGCCCACACCCTGCAGGTCGGCCGCCGACCCTTGCCCCTCCGGCGTGCCCTCCTCTGCCCAACGGCGGGCGGCGCGGCAACGGCCCGCTCGGTCCTCGAAGACGCCGACGCCTACCTGGACCGTCACGCCGACGCCGAGGACCGCCCGGTGGTCTTCCTCTTCCCGGGCCAGGGCACCCAGCGTCCGGGAGCCGGCGCCGACCTCTACCGCCGCGAGCCGGTGTTCCGCCGCGCGGTCGACGAGTGCTGCGACACCCTCACGACGCACCTCGGCCTCGACCTGCGCACGCTCCTCTACCCCGAGCCGGACCGCCTCGAGGAGGCGGCGGAGCGCCTCCGGGAGACCTCGCTCACCCAGCCCGCGGTCTTCGTCACCAGCTGGGCCCTGGCCGAGCTGTGGCGGTCGTGGGGCGTCAAGCCGGCGGCGATGATCGGCCACAGCCTGGGCGAATACGTGGCGGCGACCGTGGCCGGGGTCTTTCCCCTCGAAAAGGCTCTGGAGCTGGTGGCGGAGCGCGGCCGGCTGCTCCAGTCGTTGCCCGGGGGCGCCATGCTGGCGGTGCCGCTGCCGGTCGAGGAGGTGGAAGAGCGCCTGCCCGGCGATCTCTCGATCGCCGCGGTCAACGGCGAGCGCGCCACGGTGGTCTCCGGCCCCGAAGACGCGGTGGCGGCTTTCGAGGCCGCCCTCGACGGTCTCGACGCCCGGCGCCTGCGCACCTCCCACGCCTTTCATTCGCCCATGGTCGAGCCGATCCTGGAGCCTTTCCGCGAACGGCTCGCCACCCTGGACCTGCAAGCTCCCGAGGTTCCTTTCGTCTCCAACCTCACCGGCACCTGGATCACCGCGGAAGAAGCACGGGACCCCGGCTACTGGGTGCGCCATCTGCGGCGTCCGGTATGCTTCGCCGACGGCGTACGCACGCTCCTCGAAGAGCCGGCCCGCGTGTTTCTCGAGGTCGGCACAGGCCGCACCCTCACGGGGTTGACCCGGCGTCTCGCCGGCCGCGACGCGGCGGTGGTGGCGTCGCTCGGCACCGGAGGCGCCGCGTCCCAGAAGGAGGCCGCGGAGGTTCGCCAGCTGACCGAGGCCCTGGGGCGGTTGTGGCTGGCCGGGGTCGACGTCAACTTCCAGGCGGTGCGCGGCGCGGTGCGCCGGCGGCGTGTGCCGTTGCCCACCTATCCCTTCGAGCGCCGCCGCCACTGGGTCGAGCCGGGCCGCGCGATGGGCTCCGCCGGCTGGGTCGAAGCCAAGACCCTGGACGCGATCGAAGAGAGCGCCGACGACACCGAGACCCCGCCGAGCCACACCCGCCGCGACGCCCCCCGCGACGCCCTGGAGCGGGCGGTTGCGGAAGTCTGGTGCCGCGCCCTCGGCCTCGACGAGGTGGGCGTTTTCGACGACTTTTTCGAGCTCGGCGGCCACTCGCTCCTGGCCACCGAGCTCGCCGCCCAGCTGCGGGCCGAGCTGGGCGTGGAGGTGACGGTGCAAGGGCTCTACGAGGCGCCCACCGTCGCCCGGCTGGCGACGGCCCTGCGCGGCCGTGAGGCCGACGCCGCGCCGCCGACGACGGCCGCCGAGCGTCCGGCCGACGGCTCGCTGCCGTTCTCCGCCGCCCAGGAGCGCATGGCCTTCCTCGACCGCCTGGAGCCTGGGAGCACCGTCTACAACCTCTTCGTACCCCTGCGCTTACGGGGCGAGCTGGAGGCCGAGGCGCTGACGGCGGCGTTCGAGGACCTGGTTGCCCGCCACGAGTCCCTGCGGACGGTCTTCGAGCACCGCGACGACGAGCTGCGGGCCATGACCGGCGGCGGGCCCGCCCGGCTCGAGGTGGAGGAGCTCGGCGGCGCGACCCTCGACGAGCGGGTGGCCGAGGAGGTCCGGCGGCCCTTCGACCTGGCCGCCGGCCCCCTGCTGCGCGCCACCCTCCTCGTCCTGGGCGACGCCGAGCACGCGCTGCTCGTGACGGTGCACCACGCCGTCGCCGACCAGCTCTCCCTGGGGTTGATCCTGCGCGACCTCTTCGTCCTCTACGGCCACCGCCGCGGCGCGGCGAAGCTGCCGGAGCTACCGGAGCTGGAGCTGCAGTACGCCGACTTCGCCGCCTGGGAGCGGCGGCACCTTTCGGGCGAAGCCCTCGAGGAGCAGCTCGGGTACTGGCGCCGCCGGCTGGCCGAGCTTCCGGCCTGCCTGGAGCTGGCCACCGACCGGCCGCGGCCCCGGACCCAGAGCTTGCGCGGCGGCCACTTGGGGTTTGCTCTCGACGCCGAGCTCTCGACGTCGCTCGAAGCCCTGGCCCGGCGCGAGAAGGTGAGCCTCTTCATGGTGCTCCTGGCGGGTTTCCAGCTCCTGCTCCACCGCTGGTCGGCGTCGGACGACATCGCCGTGGGCGCGCCCTTCGCCCGCCGGGAGACGGCCGAGAGCCGGAACGTGGTGGGACCCTTCTTCAACCCGGTGGTGCTGCGCGGTGAGCTCTCGGGCGATCCCACCTTCCACGAGCTCCTGGACCGGGTGCGTGAGACCGTGACCGGCGCCCATGCCCACCAGGACGTGCCGATGGATCGCCTGGTGGAGGCCCTGGCGCCCGAGCGGGATCCGGCCTACAACCCTCTCTTCCAGGTGATGTTCAGCTACCTCGAGGGCGGGGGAGAGGAAGCCGCGGCCGGAGCCGGCGTCGAGGTCGAGCCGATCCAGGCGGAAAGCGGGCACACCCACTTCGACCTTTTCCTGGTCGTCGAGCCCCGCCGCGGGCGCCTTGAGGGGAACCTCGGCTATTGCACGGACCTCTTCGACGGCGCCACCGCCGGGCTGCTGGTGGAGCACTTCGAAACCCTGCTCGCCGCCGCCGTCGAGCGGCCCGGGGCACGGCTCTCGGAGCTGTGCTCCGCGGTACCTCCGCAGAAGCTCGAGGTGGTGGTGAGCGCCTCGTTCACCGCCGAGGCGATCGCGGACCCCTTGAAGCTCGTGCTCGGCCGTCTCGGCCTGCCGGCCAAGGTGGAGCTCGCCTCCTACGCCCAGCTATTCCAGCAGCTCCTCGACCCCGAGAGCCTGACGGCGCGCAACCGGGAAGGTATGAGCCTCCTGTTGCTCCGCCTCGAGGACTGGGGCGGTGAAGAGGATCCGCGGCGCTCCCGGCGGCGCATTGAGGACGAGGTGGAGCGCTTCCTCGACGCGCTCGCGGCCCTGGAGCGCCGTACGGGCGTCCGCGGCCTGGTGGTCACCACGCCGCCGTCGGAGAAAGCGCTGGCCGACGACGCCATGGCGCGTTTCCTGCGCTGCCAGGAGCGGCTGCTCGGCGAGCGCCTGGCGGCGAGCCCCGGCTTTGACTGGCTCGACGGCGCTGAGGTGGCCGGACGCTGGAACGTGGCGCGCCCCCTCGACCCCCACACCGACGCCCTCGGCCACATCCCCTACACCGAGGCCTGGTTCGCCGGCCTGGCGGGCGAGGTGGCGCGGCGGCTGTCGTATTGAACCAACGGACGAAAGCAGGAATCGGACTCATGAATTTGAAAGACGTCTTCGCCACCGTGCTGAACGTACCCGCCGCCGAGCTCGACGAGGCGTCGGGCCCGAAAGTGCTCGGCAGCTGGACCAGCCGCGCTCACATCCAGCTGATCACCACCATGGAACAGATCTTCGGCGTCACCTTCAGCGCCGCCGAGATCAAGTCGCTCAAATGCCTGGGCGACGCCCGCGGCTTTCTGCGGCAGAAAGGCGTCGAGGCCTGAGGAAGAGGTCCGTCCGGGAGGAACGAGAGATGAGCACGAACGAAACGGCCGTCGCCCCCCTCGCGGCCCGCGACCTCGAGCAGCTGCTCCTGATCCGCGCTTTCGAAGAGCGCCTGCTGGCCCTCTTCAGCGAGGGAAAGCTCAACGGCACCACCCACACCTGCCTGGGTCAGGAATACGTCCCCGTGGCCCTTCGCCCCCTGCTGCGCGACGACGACTTCGTCTTCAGCAACCACCGGGGCCATGGTCACTACCTGGCCCGCTTCGACGACCCGGAGGGCCTGCTGGCCGAGATCATGGGCCGCGAAGGCGCCGTGTGCAACGGCGTCGGAGGGAGCCAGCACATCTACCGCCGGGGCTACCTCTCGACCGGTGTCCAGGGGGAGAGCCTGCCCATAGCCTGCGGCGTGGCCCGCTCCATCCGGCACCGCGGCACCGGCGCCCTGGCCGTCGTGCACGTCGGCGACGGTACCTGGGGCGAGGGAGCGGTCTACGAGGCCCTGAACGTCGCCCAGCTGTGGCGCCTGCCGCTCATGGTGGTGGTGGAGCACAACGGCATCGCCCAGTCGACGCCCACCGAGCTCCAGATGGCCGGCACGATCGAAGATCGGGCCCGTGCCTTCGGCGTGCGCTACGAACGGATCGACACCGTCGACGTGGAGGCGATCCGCCGGCAGCTGGCGCCCGCCGCCGCCGAGGCCCGCGACGCGCCGTGGCCGCTGGTGGTGGAGTTTCGCACCCAGCGCCTCGGCCCGCATTCCAAGGGCGACGACACGCGGGAGGCGGCGGAGATCGAGGCCGTCCGGGCCCGGGACTGGCATCCGAGATACCGCCGGCTGGATCCCGAGCGCTTCGACCGCCTGGAGGCCGAGGCCCGGGAACGGATGGCGCGTCTGGCCGAAGAGGTGGCGAATCGCCCGCCGTCCGTCTGGACCGAAGCGACCTCGAACGAAGCCACTCAGGAGGCTGTGTCGTGAAACGCAACGAAAGAGTGGTCGAGAACCTGAACCAGGCCCTCCACGACGTCTTCGAGGCCCAGCCGAACACCTTCCTGGTGGGCGAGGACCTGCTCGATCCGTACGGCGGGGCCTTCAAGGTGTCGAAGGGGCTGTCGCGGCGCTTCGGCGACCGGGTGCTCCCGACGCCGATCGCCGAGGGCGCCATCGTCGGTGTCGCCGGCGGGCTGGCCCTGGCGGGAGAGAGGGCGATCGCCGAGATCATGTTCGGCGACTTCATCGCCCTCGCCTTCGACCAGATCCTGAACTTCGCCAGCAAGTCGGTGACCATGTACGGCAAGAGGGTACCCCTTCATCTCCTCGTCCGCTGTCCGGTGGGCGGCAACCGCGGCTATGGGGCGACCCACTCGCAGACGATGCAGAAACACTTCGTCGGCATCCCCAACCTCGACCTCTACGAGCTCTCGCCCCTGCACGAGAATCGCCCCCTCCTGTCCCACCTCCTCGACCTGGGACGGCCGACGATCCTTTTCGAGGACAAGACCCTCTACGCCCGGCGCATGTTCCGCGACGGCGAGGTCGACGAGCTTTTTCGCTTCGAGCGCCTCGGGGGGAGAAGCGACCTGGTACGCGTCCACGTGCCCGAGCTCGGCGAGCCCGACGCCGTCCTCGTCGCCAGCGGCGGGGTCTTCCACCGTTGTCTGGCGGCGGCCCAGGAGTTGCTCGTCGAGCACGAGCTGAACGTGGAGATCCTGGTGGCGTCGCGCATCCATCCCCTCGACCTCGAACCGGCCTGGCCGCTTCTCGCCGCCGCCGGCCGGATCTTCGTGGTGGAGGAAGGAGTGGCCGGGGGTACCTGGGGAGCGGAGGTCGCCCACGGTGTCCACCATCGCCTGTGGGGATGCCTGAAGGCCCCCGTGGGTCTGGTACATTCCAAGAACAGCGTCATCCCGTCCTCGGCCCACCTGGAACGCGACGTCCTGGTGCAGGCACGGGACGTCTACCACGCCGTAGCCACGGCCTGTGTCCCGGAGACGGCCCATGTTTGAGATCCGCATGCCCCAGGTCAACAACAACGACGAAACCGGCGTGCTCGAGAGCTGGCTCGTCGAGGACGGGGCCCAGGTCGACACCGACACGGTGCTGGCGGTCGTCGAGACCTCGAAGGCGAGCTACGACCTCGTCTCGGAGCACGAAGGCGTGCTCCATCGTCTGGTGGACGAGGGAGACGAGAAAGACGTCGGCGCTTTGATCGCCTACGTCTTCGCGAGCGAGGAGGAGCGCCGGGCCTGTCTCGCCCAAGGAGGCTTGCCGGCCGAGCCCGAAGCCGCGGCGGCTCCGGCGACGGCGCTGGTGATCACGAAGGGTGCCCGGGAGGCGATGGCGGAGCTCGGCGTCGGCGAGGAGCAGTTCGTGACCCTGGGCAAGAAGGTGATCAAGCGCACCGACGTCGAGAGGCTGGCCGCCGCGGCGCCGGCCGCGGCCGCGGAGGAAAAACGTGCCCTGGAGCTGTCGCGCCGCCAGCGGGCGATCGCCGACGTGGTGAGCCGTTCCCACCGCGACATCCCCAAGGCGTTCACCGCCGTCCGGATGCGCTGCGACGAGGCTCTCTCCGGCCTCGCCCGCCTGGCCGAGGAGAAAGACGTCCAGGCCGGCCTGCCCGAGCTCCTGATCCACGCCCTCGGCGGCCTGCGCGAGCGGTTTCCCTTCTTTTACGGCGAGGTGGTGGGCAAGCGCTTCCGCCCGGCGCCGGCCGACGTGGGCGTCACCGTCGACGTGGGCACGGGCCTTTTCATCCCGGTGGTACGCTCGGCCGGCGAGAGGAGCGTGGAGGAGATCGCCGACGTGCTCATGGACTTCCGCATCAAGGCCCTGCGCGACGACTTTCACGAGGACGAGCTCAAAGACGGTGCCCTGACCCTCTCTCTCAACCACGAGGAAGACGTGCTGGTGGTCGAGCCCCTGATCCTGCCCGGACAGTCGTGCATGGTCTCGCTCGCCGGCGTGCGCGGCGAGCTGGCGCGCGACGAGGCCGGCGAGATCGTCGAACGGCAGGTGGCGATCCTCGGCCTCGCCTACGACCACCGGGTGATCAACGGCGGCGACGCCGTCGCCTTCCTGCGTGCCGTCGGTGACAGTTTGACCGCACCTCTCGAGGCGGCGCTCGGCACGTCGAGCCAGGAGGAGGAGACCCTCGTATGAGCGCCAACCCCGACGCGGTGGAGCTTTTGAAGCGCCGCATGAAGTGGCAGCAGATCGCCGCCTCCGGACGGCCCGCCGAGGTCAAGGTGGCGCTTCTCGCCAGCTTCACGATCGACATGCTCCAGCCCTACCTGGGAGTCGCCCTGGAAGAGGAGGGCCTGCCCGCCGACGTCTGGGTGGGACCGTACAACCAGATCCTCCAGGAGTGCCTGACCCCCGGAAGCCGTACCGAGGAGTACGCTCCCGACTACCTGGTCGTGTGCCCGCGGCTCGAGGAGCTGTGGTCCGGCCGGCCCCTGCCCCGCACGGCGGCGACCGGCGCGGCGGCCGAGGTGGACTACCACCACGAGGCCCTGCAGCTGGCCGACGTCTGCGCGTCGGCGGCCCGGAGGCTCTCGGCACGGCTCCTCTTCGTGTTGCCTCCCGTCCCCGAGGAACGTCCCCTGGGTGTCGGCGACGCCGGCGACGTCGACGGAGTGGTGTCGACGGCCACCGCGGTGCGTGAAGCGCTCCGCCGGCGCCTCGCCGGACGTCCCGGCGTGCTGCTCGCCGACCTCGACGTCCTGGTGCGCCGCCTCGGCACGGAGCGCTCCTACAACCCGGCGATGCTGGTCTTCGGTCACATCCCCTTCTCCGACGACCTCTTCCTCGCCCTGGGCGGCGAAATCGCGCGGCTCGTCGGCCTGCGCCGGGGGATCGGCCGCCGCCTCGCGGTGCTCGACGCCGACGGCGTCGTGTGGGGCGGCCGGCTCGCCGAGTTGGGCGCCGCCGGAGTCGACCTCGCGGGCGGTGGTCCGGGCCTGGCCCATCGCCAGCTCCAGAGCCATCTGCTCGAGCGCCGGCGCTCCGGCCTACGCCTGGCGCTCGTCAGCCCGGCTCCGGAGGACGCCGTGGCAGCGGCCCTGTGCCGCCCGGAGATGCGCCTGCGCCGCGAGCACCTCGACGCCGTCGAGACCGGCGGCGCCTCGCCGGACGCCCAGGTGCGCGACGTCGCGGAGAAGCTCGGCGTGGCCCTGGAAGAAGTGGTCTGGCTCTGCGCCGAGGAGGCGAGGCGCGCGGCCGTCGCCGACGCCCTGTCCGACGTGGCGGTGGTGGCCCTGCCCGAGGACGTCGCCCGCTGGCGCCTCACTTTGCCCGCCGAGCGGGCCCTCGACCGCCTGCCCCTGCCGTCGCCCAAGGCCGCTTCGAGCGCCGCCGGCGTCAGCCTGGAGGCCTTCCTGGCTTCCCTGGAGCTACGGGTGAGCTTCGATCCCCTGGGCCCGGACGCGGCCCGGAAAATCGTCGACATGCAGCAGCAGATCTCCGAGTTCAACGTCGCCGCGGCCGTACGCACGGTGGAGGAGGTGGCCGCGGACCTCGACGGCGGCACCGGCGAGGTCCTGGCGGTCCGCGTCCGCGACCGCTTCGACGACTACGGCGTCGCCGGCCTGGTCCGCGCAACTCGTGCCGAGGAGGCCCTCGAAGTCGACACGCTGCTGCTCAACTGCCGCGTCCTCGGCAAGCGGGTGGAAGCGTTCCTGCTCGAGCGCCTGGCCGAGGACGCCACGTCCGCCGGCCTCGCCCACCTGCGTATCCGCTACCGTCCCACCGACCGCAACGCGCCGGTGCTCGACTGGCTGCGGCGCGTCGACGGCGACGCCGTCCACCCCTGGGAGGACGGCTGGACCCTCGACGTGACGGCGGAGCGGGCCTTTGCCTGGGCGCGCGGCCAGCAGGAGGTCTTCACCGGTTCGCCGGCCGCCGGTGAGCCGGCCGCCGCCGCCGAGCCCGAGGCTCCGGCCGAGGACGCGGCGGCGCCTGTAGGAAGCGCCGCGCCACGCCACGTCTTCCGCCCCCGGGGAGGCGCCGCCGCGGTGACGGCCGTGGATCTCGGCGACGCCGAAGCGATCCTGGCGGCGGTCCGCGCGGAGAAGCGCCGCGCCACAGCACCGGGCTCCGACGCCGCTTTTGTGGCTTCGCGCACCCCCACCGAGGAGATGCTGACGGCGATCTGGACGGAGGTGCTCCACCGCGACACGGTGGGCGTCTACGACAACTTCTTCCGCCTCGGGGGGCACTCCCTGCTCGCCACCCGGGTGCTGTCGCGGCTGCGCGACGCCTTCGGCGTGGAGCTGCCGCTCAAGACCGTTTTTGAGGCGCCGACCCCGGCCGCCATGGCCGAACGCGTCGAGCGCGCGCGGCGCGACGGCTCCCTGCCGGCCTCCCCCGACCTCGAGCCGATGCCGCGGAGCGGCCCGCTCCCCCTGTCGTTCGCCCAGCGCCGGTTGTGGACCCTCGACCAGCTCGAGCCCGGCTCCACCGGCTACAACATGCAAGTGGGCCTGCGGCTGCGGGGCCCGCTCGAGCGCTCCGCGATGGAGCTGGCCCTTAGACGCCTGGTCGAACGCCACGAATCGCTGCGCACGACCTTCACCGAAGAGGACGGCGAGGGCGTGCAGGTGGTGGCCGAGACCCTGGAGCTACCTTTCGAAAACGCCGATTTGACGGCCGAGGACCCGGCACGGCGTACGGCGGCGGTTCGCCGTCTGGCCGCCGGGGAGGCGGCGCGGGCGTTCGACCTCGAACGCGGCCCCCTCTTCCGCCTGACGCTGATCCGCCAGGACGACGACGATCACGTCCTGCTCCTGACGCTGCACCACATCATCGGCGACGTCTGGTCGCTCGGCGTTTTCTTCCAGGAGCTGATGGCCGACTACGTCGCGGCGCGCGGCGGCACGGCGGCGCCTCTGGAACCCTTGCCGGTCCAGGTGGGCGACTTCGCCGTCTGGCAGAGGCGGTGGATGGAAGGCGACGTCCTCGCCGCTCACCTCGACTTCTGGAGCCGGCGCCTCGAAGGAGCCCCGAGGATCTTGGAGCTGCCCACCGACCACCCGCGTCCCGACGCTCTGAGCCACCGCAACGGACGCCTCGGCCTGGAGCTGCCGGAGGGGCTCGCCCGGCGGCTGCGGGAAATGGGCGGGCGCTACGGCGCCACCGTCTTCATGACCCTCTTCGCAGCATTCGCCACCTTGCTTTCGCGGTGGTCGCGCCAGCGGAACCTGCTCGTCGGCATGCCGATCGCCAACCGCAACCGCACGGAGCTGGAGCGGCTGATCGGCTTCGTCGCCAACACCCTGGTGCTGCGGGCCGACCTCAAGGGCCGGCCGAGCTTCGGCACGCTCCTCGAGCGGATCCGCGAGTACGTCCTCGCCGTGGTCGACTACCAGGACGTGCCCTTCGAATCCCTGGTCAAGGAGCTCCGCCCGCCGCGCGACCCGAGCCGCAACCCGCTTTTTCAGGTGATGTTCGCCTTCCACAACGTGCCGCCGCCCGAGATGGCCGGCTCGGACCTCGTGGTGGAATCGGTAGACCTCGAGCGCGGGCTCAATCCCTTCGACATATTCCTGCACCTGTGGGAGGAGGAAGACGGCGAGCTCGGCGGCAGCCTCTCCTACAGCCTCGACCTTTTCGAGCGGCCGACGGCGGAGCGCCTGCTGGCCGATTTCGTCACCGTCTTGGAGGCGGTCGTCGAGTCGTCCGAGGCACCGCTCGAGGAGCTCCTCGACGGCCGGGTGGTACCGCCCGGGACCGCCGTCGCCTCGACCGCGACGGCGGCCGGCGCCGCGGCGCTTCGCGAGGCGCCTTACGTGGCGCCGCGCAACGACCGCGAGGCGGCGCTCGTGGCGATCTGGGAGGAGGTCTTGCAGCGTGAGCGGATCGGCGTCGACGACAACTTCTTCTTCGTCGGCGGCGACTCGATCCTCGCCCTGCGCCTGATCGCCCGCGCCCGCCAGGAGGGCCTCGCCCTGGTGCCACGCCAGATCATGCGCCACCAGACCGTGGCCGCCCTGGCGGCGAAGGTCGGCGAGGGCTCGCCCGGCGAGACTCCCGAGCCCCAGGGACCGGCCACCGGCGAGGTGGTCGTCACGCCGTCCCAGGGGTTCTTCTTCGCCCTCGAGCTTGCCAACCGCGACTACTTCAACCAGGTCTTCTACGGCGAGCTCCTCGAGGAGGTGGAGCCCCGAATCCTCGAACGGGCCTTCGCCGCCTTGCCGGAGCACCACGACGGCCTGCGCCTGCGCTTCACCGAGGAGGACGGCACCTGGCGCTCGCGCTACACGCCGCCGGACGGCACCTCGCCGCTTGAGGTCGTCGACCTCGGCGCGGAGGAAGAAGAGCGCTGGGACGAGGTGATCGCCGAGACCGAGGCGCGTCTCCACCGGCGCCTGCGCCTCGCCGCGGGGCCGACGTTTTCGGCGGTGCTGTTCACCCTCCCCGAGGGCCGTCGGGACCGGCTGATGATCTTCGTCCACCACATCGTGACCGACGGTGTGTCGTGGGGCGTCCTGATGGAAGACCTGGAGCTCGCCTGCCGGCAACTGGAGCGGGGCGACGAGCGGCCGGTCCTGCCGCCGAAGACGGCGTCGATCCAGCGTTGGGCCGAAGTGCTCCGAAAGGCGTCCGGCTCCGAGGAGGTGCGCGGCGAGCTCGGCTTCTGGACCGGCCGGAAGTGGGCCGAGAGTCCGCTTTTGCCCGTCGATCACGAGGGCGGAGCGAACCTCGAGCGCCACGTGACCCTCTTGAGCGAAACGTTGACGGTCGAGGCCACGCAAACCCTGTTGCGCAGGGTGCCGGAGCTCGGCAGCACGGACGTCGCCGACCTGCTCCTGGCCGCGGTGGTCGAGAGCCTCGCCGAATGGACCGGACGCCGCACCCTCTCGGTGTGCCTGACCCGCAACGGCCGGCATCTGCCCTGGGGCGATCTCGACACCTCGCGCACCGTCGGCTGGCTGGTGCACATCTTCCCGGTGCTCCTGGAGCTCGACGGCACGGACGACCTGCTCGCCGCCGGCCGCCTCGTCCACGATCATCTCCAGACGGTGCCGCGCCAGGGGCTCGGTTTCGGCCTGCTGCGCTTTCTCGCGGACGATGCGCCGATGCGCGAGCGCATGGCCTCGATTCCCATGCCGCAGCTGCTCTTCAACTACTTCGGCAAGGTCGACGCCTCCGGCGTCGGCTCGAGCCTCCTCTTGCCGATCGAGCGCGGCCGGCCGGAGATCCACGACCCCGGTGGCGTGCGCGAGTTCCAGCTGATCGTGAACACGCTCGTCGATGACGACCGATTGCGCTTCAACTGCACTTTCAGCGACCAGCTCTACGAGCCCGCGACCTTGAAGCAGCGTCTCGACGTGGCCGTCGAGCTGCTCGAGAACCTGGCCCACAAGCTCGGCCTCGAAGGCGAAACGACGCGGCTCGGCGACGAGGAGCCCGAGCCGCAGCTGGTCAGCTGAGGGCGTCCAGGCGAGCGAACCCTTTCATCCACCGATTCGATCGGCTTTTCCCAACCCGGAGACTCAGAAGAAGATGCAAAAGACAACCCCCCCCGAGAGCGGTCTACGGACCTTCATGACCATGTGGTTCGGCCAGACCGTCTCCGCTTTTGGCACCGGCCTGACCCGATTCGTCCTCGGCGTGTACGTGTACCAGCTGACCGGCTCGGTCACCCAATTCGCCATGATCCTCTTCGCCACCTCGCTGCCGGGCCTCGTGCTCCTGCCGGTGGTGGGCGCCCTGGTGGACCGCTGGGACCGCCGCCGGGCGATGATCTTCAGCGACACCGGAGCCGCGGTATGCACGCTGGCCATCGCGGTCCTCTTCTACTTCGATCTCCTGGCGGTCTGGCACGTCTACGTGATCCTGGCGATCGCGTCGGTCTTCCAGGCCTTCCAGTGGCCGGCTTTTTCCGCCGCGACGACCCTGCTGGTGTCCAAGAAGCAGCTCGGCCGGGTGGCGGGTTTTCGTCAGCTGGGATCGGGTACGGCCGAGATCTCGGCCCCTCTGGTCGCCGCCCTGCTGCTCAACTGGATCGGCCTCGCGGGTGTCATCTTCATCGACTTCGCCACTTTCTTCATCGCGCTCACGACTCTCGTCATCGTGCGTGTGCCCGCCCCGCCGAAGAGCGACGAGCCGACTGCCGAGGCGGCCGCCGCCAAGCCGTCGCTCCTGGCCGAAGCCAAGGGCGGCTGGCAGTACCTGCGGCTGCGGCCGGAGCTTTTCCGCCTGCTCGCTCTGCTGGCCGGCGTCAACCTGGCGATCGGCAACATCCAGGTGCTGATGACGCCTCTCGCGCTTTCCTTCACGACAGCCACGGGCCTCGGGACGATCATGACCGTGGGCAGCGCCGGCTTCCTCGTCGGTGGCCTGGTGATGAGCGCCTGGGGCGGCCCGAAGCGGCGCATGTCGGGAATTCTCGTCGTGCTCCTCCTCCAGGGGCCGGTGCTCTTGCTGGCGGCGTGGGCCGAGATCCCGGTGCTGGCGGCGATGATGTTCCTCTTCATCTTCGGCACGCCGATCGCCAACGGTTGCAGCCAGGCCATCTGGCAGGTGAAGGTCGCCCCCGACTACCAGGGCCGTGTGTTCGCCATCCGCCGCATGATCGGCCAGGGGGCTCTGCCCGTCGCCTACCTGATCGCCGGCCCGCTGGCGGACGCGGTCTTCGAGCCGTTGATGGCCGAGGGAGGCGCCCTGGCGCCGATCTTCGGACCCTGGATCGGGACCGGCGACGGCCGCGGCGTGGCGTTGATGTTCATGCTCATGGGGGTCGTCATCAGCACGATCGCCGTCGCTGGCTATTTGAACGCTCCGTTGCGCAACCTCGAAGACCGCCTGCCCGACGCCATCGCCGACGACGAGCCCGACGACGAGCCCGACGAGCCGGCCGAAGCCCCGGACGTGGCCGAGAGGGACGAAGGGGAAGCGTCCCCGTCCGTGTCGAGCTGAGGATGCCGGCCGAGAGGAGGACGTAGAATGATCCGTAGGCGTGTGCTCCGAGCCCTCGTATTGCCTTTCTTCTTCCTCCCGACCGCGGTGCCGGCGGCACAACCCGAGCGGCTCGATGAGCTCTCGACCCGCCACCACGAGTGGGCCACCGCCGTCTCGGGAGACGGCGCCACGCTCTGCTATTCGGTGGCCGATCCGAACTTCGTGTCGGTGACCCGCGCCTGGACGATCCTCTGCTCCGAGCGCTGGGACGACGGCTGGGACCGCCCGCGGGTGGCGCCGTTCTCGGGACTCACGAGCGACGCCTACCCGGCCTTCTCGGTAGACGGCACACGCCTCTACTTTGCCTCCGACCGACCCGGCGGCAGCCGGGATCCCCACCGTCGGGATTTCGACCTCTGGGTGGTGGAGCGGTCGCCGGACGGCACCTGGGGCACCCCGCGGCACCTTCCTCACGCCTCCTCCGGCTTTGAGGAGCTACGGCCCTGGCCTTCGGAGCGCGGGCTCTACTTCACCTCTGACCGCCCGGGCGGCGCCGGCGGCATGGACCTCTGGCGGGTCGATCTACGGCCGGAGGCGGAACCGTTGCCTCTCGACTCGATCAACACCCCGGGGACAGAGGTCGATCCCTGGGTCGATGCCCGGGAGACACGGCTTCTCTTTGCCAGCTCCCGTCCCGGCGGCGCCGGCGGCCTCGACCTCTACGCCAGTCAACGCCGTGACGACGGCTCCTGGGACGAACCAGTGGGTGTCGACGGAGCGAATTCCCCGGCGCACGAGGACACGCCGAGCCTCTTCGCTGACCGCTTGTTCTTCGCCAGCCGCCGAGGTTTCGCCGACGCGGCGCCGGAGCGCCGCCTCGACGCCGCCTCGATCCGCCGTGCCCTCGGCGCCGTCGACAACGGAGCCTCCAACCTCTACCAGCTGAGCGTCGCGCCGCAGGACCTGCCGTGGCCCCCGCCGCCGGCGCCGGCGCTGCGGCCGCGGTTGATCGGACCCGGGGTCGTGTCGACGGAGCTTTTCGAAGGGCATCCGGAGCTCTCGCCCGACGGCCGCGAGCTCTATTTCACGGTCTACGCCCGCAACTGGCGCTACAACGCCATCTTCGTCTCCCGGCGCACGGAGCTCGGCTGGAGCGAGCCCGAGGTGGCGCCGTTCTCTGGACGTCATGCCGATTCGACCACCGGGATCTCGCCCGACGGCCGCTGGCTTTACTTCGTGTCGAAACGGCCGCGGCAAGCGGGCGCGGCGGCGGCCGAAGACTTCGACTTGTGGCGGCTGGCGCGCCGCAGCGCCGGATGGGGCGAGCCCGAACGGTTACCGGAACCCATCAACAGCGACGCCCGGGAGTTTTGCCCGTCGGTAGCAGCAGACGGCACCCTCTACTTCATGTCCCGGCGCTCGGCAGGCCACGGCCGCGGGGACCTCTATCGGGTCCGGCCCACGAACGGCGGCTGGGGCACCGTGACGAACCTCGGCCCGCCGATCAACACCGAGCACGAGGAAGGCAACGTCTACGTCACTCCGGACCAGTCGCTACTGCTCTTCATGGCCGACCGGCCCGACGGCGACGGCGGCGACGACGTCTACCTCGCCCGTCGTCTGGACGACGGCTCCTGGGGTCCGCCACGTCGGTTGCCGGCGCCGATCAACGGCCGGGACAACGATTTCTCGCCGAAGCTGGCCGCCGACGGCCACACCTTGCTTTTTGCCAGCAACCGTTTCGACCGCACGTCACCAGTACTTTCCTATGAAGCTTTGACCCGACGGCTCGACGGCGTGCTAAACGGTGCGTCGAACCTCTTCGAGGTGGACATCTCGGCGCTGCTTCAGGAGTGAGCCCTTGATCATCCCACTCTTTCAACTCAAGGAGGATAAAAACGTGTCGCTTTCCAACGTGTACGAAGCTGGCGAAATGAGGAAAGAATGAAAAACGTACTCAACTGTATCGGACATGAGCTGAAGATCCCAAATATCGTGAACAGTGAAGGGGTCTATCTGTTTGACGAAAACCGGAAACGATACATGGATCTAGAGTCAGGCGTGTGGTGCACGGCATTGGGCCACCAAAACGAGAGAATCAACGAGATCATAAAAAGGCAAATTGATTCCATCATGCACACAGGGTTTTGTTATTCGAACGAGATCCTCGATGAAGCAGCAAAATCAATTTTGTCCATCACGAATTTTGAGGGCGGAAAGAGTGTGTTTCTCAGCTCTGGAAGTGAAGCAATTGAAATATCAAGGCAGATTACAAAACACGTTACCGGAAAACAGAGAACTTTGGCTCTCCACGATGCGTATCTCGGATCGTATAGTTCGGTCGTCGACAGAAGTGAAGGTTGGCACAGCTTCAATTGGGAAAATTGTCAAACTTGCTTGAAGAAGGACGAGTGTGATCCTGATTGTGAAGCACTTCAGGAGATTCCCGACGATATATCCGAATTTGTATTCGAACCTGGAAGCGCCTCCGGGTTTGTCAGATTTCCTCCAAAAGCACTGATTCAAAATATGGCGGACATTGTTCGGGGGAACGAAGGGAAAATAATTGCTAACGAAGTGACCACTGGAATTGGGCGGACAGGAAAATGGTTTGGCTACCAGCACTACGACATAGAGCCAGACATGGTTTCCATTGGAAAAGGTATTGGGAATGGATATCCCGTCAGTGTCGCGGTGCTAAGTCAGGCAATAGTGGAAGACCTCGGGGAGAAACCGTTCAAATATTCGCAGTCGCATCAGAATGATCCTTTAGGTGCCGCGGTCGTCCGCGAAGTCATACAAACAATAGAAGACGACAACTTGATCGCGAACGCGGAAAAAAAGGGAGAAGTGTTCTTTTCTCAACTTGAATCTCTCGTGGATGGCGAAATAATTCTTGGTGTCCGTGGAAGGGGATTGATGTTTGCCGTAGACGTGGTGAGCGAGCAAGTTGGAAACGAAATATACGATGCTCTAATAGAGAAAGGGTATATTGTGTGTAACAGAGGTTCTTTATTCCGAATAGATCCTCCGCTCACCATAAATGAGAAAGAGTTTGGAGAATTCATAGATGCATTTACGGCCATAGTAGCCTCGAAGAGAAATGCCACTAGGCCTTCTTCCCCAGGACGTAGATGATCCAGGGGGGGGTCGAGGTCTCGCTCCGCCACTCGTAGGGCTCGTCTTTGTGTCCCAGGGGCGTGTAGTCGGCGACGAGGTCGAGCCCGGATGCGGCAAAGAGGTGCAAGTAGTCTTCGTGGAACCAGAGAAGGTCTTCCACGGGGCGCTGGTCCGCGACGTCCGTCATCACGATCCGCACCTTCTCCCCGCTTTTCGCACGCCGGTTTTCCGCGAAATCCTTCGTGGTGAAGGACGCCCACTCGTTCATGTAGATCTCAGGTGTGGAATCGAGCAAGACGATCCGCCCTTTGTCGTTCAACAAGTCCCGCAGGCTGCGTGACAGCTCACACCGTTTGGGCACGTCAGGAATGTTGTCGAAAGTAAACACCGACAGGACGAGATCGAGGCTGCCGGGTTCGAAGGCGCTGAAGTCGCCGTCGTCGATCCGTAGATAGGTCCCGCTCGGGTCGAGGCTCGTGGCCATCTCGATCATGCTGCTCGAGATGTCGACGCCGCTGGCGGCGAAACCGAGATCCCTCAGGAACCTCGTGGAGCGGCCGGTACCGCAGCCAAAATCGAGGGCCTCGCTTCCGGTGACGTGCTTGGCGATGATCGCGGGTAGATCGCGATAGGCCAGGTAGTAGGTACCGGGGAACTCGAGGGCGGCATACGATTCCGCTCTCTCGGTGTCTTCGTACACGTTGGCAAACGACATGGTGGTCTCCTTGACGTCCCCTCACCGGGGAGCTCACAGAATTCGTGGAAGGATCGGATGATCCTCAGCTTCACTCCAAAGGCTCCGCGGCGCACGCCTACGCCTCATTCCACGCCCTCTCCGCCCGGCGTTCACTGCAGGAGCTCCAAGAAAGCGTCGACACGGCTTTTGACATGGTTGAACACATAGTTGTTCCGGTCGACGAGATCGACGTTGATCGTCAGGCATTTCAGGTTCTTGCTCGTCGCGAGCTCTCTGAGCATCGGACTGACTCCCATCATGTTCCGGCATCCCCAGACGCTCGCAATCAGGAGTCCCTCAATCCCGTAGGTATCGCAGATCTGCGCAGTCTCCGCCCACGTCCTCTCAGAGTCCCAGTGATAGAGAATCGCTCTTTCTGCAATACTCCGCAGCGGCCTGTCTTCGTCGAGCATCATCATGTTCGCTTCCCACAGCGGTGCCCAGTAGACGACGTCGACGACCTGCCTCATGTGCTGAAGTATCTCATGGGCCTCCTCCGGCACTTGACCCAGCCACAATACGCGCTTCTTCTTGTCCGTCTCCTCTCCGGCCAACTCCAACGCCTCTTCGTACAACACCTTGCAGATCCGGGCGTTCTCCTTCACTCCAAAGTAATTCATCCCGAAAATCTCCTGCAGCTCCCGAGACACGCCGGGAAGCCTGTGCCGCTCAAGCAGCTGCACCGTCTTGCAGTAGTATTCCCTCGCCTGATTCGAGTATTCGACCACGGAGCGCAGTGGATCCGGACCGAGCTCCACCCCGAGCTCCTCCTCCATCCGAGACATCATATGTTCCATCTGCTTGATGAGATAGGTCAGGGAGTCTTCGTCGATCGTATTCGGCGAGTGCAACGCCACAACGGGTGCTTTGTAGCCCCGCCCCGACTTGAACCCCATCTTCGACAGTCCCTCGCAGGGTTGGCTGTTCGTCAATACGATGTCCGGAGTCGGATAACAATCCGCCAGCATCATGCCACACGGCCCCCGCAGGAACGAACAGATGTCCCGGGACATTTCCCGTTCCTGCGTGAGCTGGAAGATCCTGTCCACGTCCACCGATTGGGCGAGCATGATCGCCATCGACTCGATGTTCCAGGGGATCGCATCACATGCAAAGACGATTTCCGTCGGGAATTGCTCAGAAACATATGCGACCCGCGACTCCTCCTTGTAGGCTTCCGCCAACCGATAGGAGTTGACGATGGACCGCATCCGGCTAGCCTTGAGTGAAGGCCCGGTGTCGCCGCTGTCCCGACGCGGCTTGCCCAGCAGGCTCAGGAGGTTCTGATACTGAACACCACGCCTTTGTCCGGCTCTCTCTTGTTGCATGCTCATCTCCTCACAACAACCGTGATTCCAGAAAGGTCTCTATTCAGATCCTCCGCGCTGGGCGCCGGGCAGGGCGAGGCGTGCAAGCTGAGAAAGAAGAGCTAGGCCAGCTTCTGGCCGATGTACGCCGCGCCGATGGCGCCCCTGACTTGCGGGTTCTCCGCGATGTAGATCTCCGTTTCCAGCAATTCTTCGAGTGCCTTGACGACACCGGAGTTGAGCGCCACGCCGCCGCTCATCCCTACCGGGCCGACACCGTTCTGACCGGCGTCACCCGCACCCGTCTCGCGACGGTGTCGGATGCCCAACGACCTGAGCAGCGAGACGGCCCGCGTCGCGATGGAGTTGTGGACTCCCCTCACGATGTCCGGAATCGGTGTGCCGTCCGCCACCAGGGACACGATCTCCGTCTCGGCAAACACCGTGCAGGTGTTGCTGATGCGCACGGTGTTCGTCGAGCGTGCCGACACGTCTCCGAGATCCTTGAGCTCCACCCCCATCGCCCGGGCCGTGACCTCGAGGAACCTGCCGCAACCCGCGGCGCACTTGTCGTTCATGGCGAAGGTTTCCACATGGCCCCCCGCATCGATCAGGATGGCCTTGCTGTCCTGACCGCCGATTTCCAGGATCGACCGGACCTCCGGGTTCTGCAGGTGCATCCCGATGCCGTGGCAGGTGATCTCCGAAACGTGCTTGTCGGCAAACGGGACGTTCTCCCTGCCGTAGCCGGTCGTCACGACAAAGCCGACGTCGTCGCGCGTCAACCCCGCCTTGTTGAGCACGTTGTCGTACGTCATCTCCGTGGCCGCCCGGTTGCTACCGCCGGTCAACACGACGTCCGACGCGATCACCTTGTAGTCTTCATCCATGAGGGCGGATTTCGTGGACAGGGAACCAACGTCTATACCTACAGTTTTCATGGCAACTCTCCTCCTGGGTGTCACTGCATGATTTCCAAGAACGCATCAATGCGGTTCTTGACATGGTTGAATGCGTAGTTGTTCCGATCGACCAGGTCGATGTTGATCGTCAAGTACTTGAGGTCCTTGCTGGTCGCGAGCTCGCGGAGCATCGGACTGACTCCCATCATGTTGCGGCATCCCCACACGTTGGCGATCAGGAAGCCCTCGATCTCGTAGTCGTCGCACATCTGCGCGGTCTCCGCCCTCATCCTCTCGGCGTCCCAATGGTAGAGTATCCCCCTCTCCGCGATGCCGCGCAGCGGCTCGTCTTCGTCGAGCATCGTCGCGTTCCCATCCCACAGCGGTGACCAGAAGACGATGTCGACGGCCTGCCGCATGTGCCGTAGCAACTCATGGGACTCCTCCGGCGTTTGGCCGATCCACATCACACGCTTCTTTTTGTCCGTCTCTTCTCCGACCAGCTCCGACGCCTCTTCGTACAACACCTTGCAGATCCGGACGTTCTCCTTCACGCCGAAGTAGTTCATCCCGAAGATCTCTTGTAGCTCCCGGGCCACGCCGGGAAGCCTGTGTGTCTTCAAGAGCTCAACCGTCTTGTTGTAGTATTCCCGCGCCTGGTTCGAGTAGCGGACCGTGGAGCGCAGCGCATCCGGACCGAGCTCCATCCCCAGCAGCTCTTCCATCTGCGACATCATACGTTCCATCTGCTTGACGAGATAGCCCAGGGAGTCTTCGTCGACCGTGCTCGGCGTGTGCAATGCCAGCGAGGGTGCCTGGTAGTCCTTGCCCGACAAGACCCCTATTTTCGCCAACCCCTCGCAGGGTTGGTTGTTCATCAAGATGAGGTCCGGGGTCGGATAACAATCCGTCCACATCATGCCGCGCGGTCCGCGCAGGAACGAGCAGATGTCCCTGGACAATCCTTGCTCCTGCGTTACCTGGATGACCCTGTCCACGTCCACGGATTGGGCGAGCATGATGGCCATCGACTCGAGGTTCCAGGGGATCACGTCGAAGGCGAAGACGATTTCCGACGGGAACTGCTCCGAGACGTACGCGACCCTCGACTTCTCCTTGTAGGCTTCCGCCAACCGATGGGAATTGACGATCGACCGCATGCGGCCGGCCTTGAGTGAAGGTCCGTCGTCGTTGGCCTCGGGGCTGGGCTCACCCATCAGTTTCAGAAGGTTCTGATACTGGGCTCCACGCTCTTGTCGGGCTCTCTCTCGTTGCACGTTGATCTCTTCCGTCGTCATCTCCACCCCCTCCTTTTTGCGGGTCATTGCATGATCTCCAAGAAAGCGTCGACACGGTTTTTGATGTGATTGAACGCGTAGTTGTTGCTCCTGTCGATCAGGTCGATGTCGATGGCCAGGTATGCCAGATCCTTGCTTCTCGCGAGGTCCCTGAGCGCCGGACTGACTCCCATCATGTTCCGGCATCCCCAGACGTACGCGACCAGGAAGGCCTCGATCTCGTAGCTCTCGCATAGCCGTGAAATTTCGGCGCTCATCCTCTCGGCGCTCCAGTGGTAGAGTATCGCTCTTTCCGCAATACTCCTCAGCGGCCTGTCCTCGTCGAGCATCACTCCGTTCCCTGCCCACAGCGGTGCCCAGTAGACGATGTCGACGACCTGGTTTATGTGCCGTAGTAACTCATGGGACTCTTCCGGAACTTGACCAATCCACAGCACACGCTTCCGCTTGTTCGCCTCTCCTTCGACCAACTCCAGTGCTTCTTCGTATAATACCTTGCATATCTGGGCGTTTGCCTTCGTTCCAAAGTAATTCATGCCAAATATCTCTTGTAGCTCCCGAGATACGCCGGGAAGCTTCTGGGTTTGCAGCAGCTGAAGCGTCTTGCAGTAGTATTCCCTCGCCTGGTTCGAGTACTCGAACGCGGAGCGCAGTGAATCCGGGTCGAGCTCCACCCCAAACTTGACTTCCAGCTGAGACATGATATGTTCCATCTGCTTGACGAGATAGCTCAGGGAGTCTTCGTCGATCGTATTCGGCGTGTGCAATGCCAGAACGGGTGTCTTGTAGCCCTTCCCTGACCTGAATCCCAATTTCGACAGTCCCTCGCAGGGTTGGTTGTTCGTCAATACGATGTCCGGAGTTGGATAACAATCCGCCAGCATCATGCCAAACGGTCCCCGCAGGAACGAACATATGTCCCTGGACAATTCCTTCTCCTGTGTTAGTTGGAATATCCTGTTCACGTCCACAGATTGGGCGAGCATGATGGCCATCGACTCGATGTTCCAAGGGATCACGTCAAATGCAAAAACAATTTCCGACGGGAATTGCTCAGAGACATACGCAACCCTCGACGCCTCCTTGTAGGCTTCCGCCAAGCGATGAGAATTGACGATCGACCGCATCTGGCTGGCCTTGAGGGAAGGCCCGGTGTCGCCGGTGTCACGACGAGACTCACCCAGCAGGCTCAGAAGGTTCTGATACTGAACGCCACGCTCTTGTCCGGTTCTCTCTTGTTGCACGTTCATTTCCTCAGAACAATCGCGATTCCAGGAAGGTCTGTATGCGGGTCTTCGTGCCGGCAATGTTCGTCGCGTTACGTTCCCCCTCGATGAACAAGACCGGGATCTTCTCCGCCCGCAGCCTCTCCTTGACGTAGGGGTAGTCGTGCAGGTTCGTATCGCAGAACTTGAGGGAGTAGTAGATGATCGAGTCGACCCGGTACTCGTCTACGAGGTCGAGGATGTGCTGCACCCTGACGTCGGTGTCCAGCCTGCGGGCGCTGGTGTTTTTTTCCAGATAGAAGTCGGCGATGGCCGCGACCGGCTCCGCGTCCGGGTCGATCCTCCCTTCAAAGTACTTGACGCCGTTGCTGATGTCCTCGCAAACCAGGTCGGCGTCCGCTCCCTCGATCGTTTCGATGATTCCCTTGTGGTCGAAGTAACTGCCGCAGATCATCACGCGATGCCGCTTGCGGGCCGTGGACTTCTCCGCCGCCTCCAGTGCGTCGAGCAACGTCGACATCTTGGCGTTGAAGGGCTCTTTCAATCCGGTGGTCGCGGCCTTGACGACTTGAATCGACTGCTCCCCGGACAGCACCTGGCGTCCTCCCTTCTTGTACTGGTAGAGCCGCTGCATAAGCGCCCGCGACTGATTGCAGAGCGCGATGGAATCGCGCAGCGCCGCCTCGCTGATTTCTCGATCGTAGCGCTCTTCGAGCGCTTTGATCAGCTTCCGCAACTGCAGCGCAAAGTACTCCTTCGAGAGGTCGCTGGCATCGCTCGGCAGCTCCAGGAAATAGGTCTCGCTCGACGGGACGTCTCGGCCCCAGGCCTCCCAGAGCCTCTTCCTCATGTCACAGGCGTCCGCGAAGATGACGCCGTCGGCGAAATCGTACTTGCCGGACAGCCCCTCGCTGAAGCAACCCAGCACATAGGAACAGTAGTTGTTGCTGAGGAGGGCGCCGGCCTCGCTGGCGCTCGTGCCCGCTTCACCGGTCATGCGAAACGGGATCACGCCCGCGGCAAGGAAAATTTCCTCCGGCGTCTCGATCGACACCCAGCCGACCTTCGGAGCTTCGGCCGCCCGCAGCAGGTCAAAGCGATTCTGGTACAAATCCACGACACTCTGGATCGCATGCGGTATCGTGCCTTCTTGGCTCATGACAACCTCGATTCGGTGAGAGTCCGTTGTGCGGAGGCCTCCGGCACCAGGTGCGCTACGACGAACACTTCGCTCATCGCCGATCTCCGGGGACAGGTTTACGGGGGGGTGCCCGGGTTTACGGGGTGCCGGCCGGGCCGCACGGGCGGCGCGCTGGCCGAGGTGCCGGCGGCGGGCAGCGGCCCGCTGCCGGCGGTCGTCTTGCGAAGGCGCCGGGACGCCGGCCGCCGGGACGCCGGCCGCCGGGGCCGCAGAGGCCTCCGACGGCCGGAGGCGGCGCGCCAGGGCACCGACGGTGGGGTGGCGGAAGAGGTCGACGACCGGCAAGCTCGCTCCGGCGACCTCCGGCAACGCCGCCTGCATCTCCACGAGCAGCAGGCTGTGACCGCCGAGCTCGAAGAAGTTGTCGTCGACGCCGACGTGCTCGCGGCCGAGAAGCCGCTGCCAGAGCTCGCTCAGGCGGCGCTCGAGCTCGCTTCTGGGCGCCACGAAGACGCTCTCCAGAGGCGGCCGGGCGCTCTCGTCCACCTCCGGCAGGGCGGCGTGGTCCACCTTGCCGTTGGCGTTCAAGGGCAGGGCGTCGAGGCCCACGAAGGCCGACGGCACCAGGGGCTCGGGCAGCTGTCCGAGCAGGAAGCGGCGCAGCTCCGAGATCGTGGGCGCCTCGCCGGCGGCCACGAAGTAGACCGCCAGCCGGCGCTCGCCTCTCCCGTCGGCGGCAGCCACGGCGACCGCTTCGGCCACCCGCGGGTGCCTCTCGGTCACCGCCTGGATCTCCCCCAGCTCGACGCGGACGCCGCGGATCTTCACCTGGTCGTCGACCCGGCCGAGGATCGCCAGCGTCCCGTCGGGCCGGTAGGCGCCCAGGTCGCCGCTGCGGTAGAGCAGGTCGCCGGGGTCGGCCGTGAACGGATTCGGGAAGAAGCGCCGCTTGTCCTCCTCCTCCGCCGCGAGGTAGCCGAGGCTGCGGAACGGTGTCCGCAGGACGATCTCCCCGGGCTCGCCGAGGCCGCACGGCCGTTCGCCGGCGAGCACCAGGGCCTGGGTCTCGGGCAGTGGCCGCCCCACCGGCTGGACGCCCGGCAGCGGCTCCTCGCCGAGGCGGAAGCAGCACCTGGCGAGGGTAGTCTCGGTGGGACCGTAGAGGTTCGCGACCTCGCAACCGGCGCCGAAGGTGCGGCGCCAGTCGCGCACCAGGTCGTCGGTCAACGGCTCACCGGCGAAGAACACGGTCCGCAGGTCCGGCAGGCCGGCCTCGCCGTCGTCCTCCCGGGACGCCGCCCGCCAGGCGGCCAGCCAGGTGCGGGCCAGCGACGGCACGGCGTGGAGCCGGGTGATCCGCTCGGCGGCCAGCCAGGGCAGGAGGTCCGAGCCCTCGACCTCCGGTAGCACGAGCGTCGCGCCGGCGGTGAGCGGCATCAGCATGTCGCGCAGCACCACGTCGAAAGACAGGCCGGTCAGCTGCGCCGCCAGGTCGCCCGGGCCGACCTCGAAGGTCGTGCGTTGCCAGGCGAGGAAATGGGCCAGACCGGCGGCGCGCCCGAGCACCCCCTTGGGCGTGCCGGTGGAGCCGGAGGTGAAGAAGACGTAGGCCGGCTCGTCGGCGGCGGGCGGCGGCGGCACCTCGACGAGGTCCGCGTCGCCGAGCTCCCGGGCCTCGGGGTCGACCGCCAGGAGCCGCGTCTCAAGCCCGGCCAAAAGCTCCGGCTCGGCGACGCCGCCGGCGTCGAGCAGGAAGCGGGCGCCGGCCAGCTCGAGCATGCGCCGGCGCCGCTCCCGGGGAAGCCTGGGGTCGAGCGTCAGCAGGACGCCGCCGCTCGCCAGGACGGCGACCACCGACGTCACCATGCCGAAGCTGCGTCCGCCGGTGACCGCCACCACCTGGCCCGGCTCGAGGCCCGCCGCCCGGAGGCGGCCGGCGAGCGTCCGCGCGCCGTGCCACAGCTCGCCGTAGGAGAGGTCGCGGCCGGCCCGGCGCAGAGCCGGCGCCTCGGGCCGCCGTTCGGCCCAGCCGGCGATCGTCGCGGCTACCGCTTCTTGTTCGGGCATCGGCAACGGCGCCGTGGGATCAGGGAGGCGCGGGTCGTCCTGCTTCCCCACCAGAGAATAGGCGTCGATGGTGCGGTCGCAGTCCGCCGTCACCTGGGCCAGCAATCCTTCTAGCTGAGAGAGCAGATCGGCCATGCGGCGCTCGCTGAAAAGCGCCCGCCGATAGACCAGGCGTAGCTCGAGGACGTCGTTCCTCTCTTCGGTGTAGAGCGTCATCCACAGCTTCGAGGCCGACTCGCCGGCGCTCAGGGGCTCCGCCTCGAGGCCCTCGAAGCTGGCGTCGAGAGGCGGCAGGTTGACCACGTTGAGCAGCACGTCGAAGAACGGGTGCCGGGTCAGCTGACGCTTCGGCTGTAGCTCCTCCACCAGCTTCTCGAACGGCACGTGACGGTGCGCGTAGGCTCCGAGCACGGTCTCGCGAACGCGTGCGAGGAGCTGCCGGAAGGTCGGCCGGCCGGAGAGGTCGGTGCGCAACGCCAAGGTCTCGAGAAAACAGCCGAGCACGCCTTCGGTAGACGTGTGGTCGCGGCCGGCGAGCGGCGAGCCCACCACGACGTCGTCCTGGCGGGCCAGGCGGCCGAGCAGCACCTGGAGGGCGGCCAGGAGGCTCATGAAGAGGGTGGCGTTTTGGTCCACGGCCAGGCGGTGCAGGTCGCGGGTCAACGAGGCCGAAAGGACGAGGATCGCCTCGCCGCCGCGGGAGTCGCCTTCGGCGGCGAGGTCGCCGTCGGCGGGGAGCCGGAGCGGCTGGACGCCAGCCAGCGCCTCCTTCCAGTAATCGAGGTGCGGCGCGAGCATTTCGTCGTCGATGACTCGCCTCTGCCAGGCCGCGAAGTCGGCGTACTGGATGCCGAGCTCGGGCAAGAACGTCTCCAGATCGTCCACGCGAGGGTCCTTGGCCGCGGAGTAGAGGATTCCCAGCTCGCGCAGGAAGACACCGAACGACCAACCGTCGGAGACGATGTGGTGAACGACCAGGAAGAGGGCGTGCTCATCTTCGCCGAGGCGTGCCAGCGCTGAGCGCCACACCGGGCCGTGGGTCAGGTCGAAAGGCTCCTCCGCCAGCCGGCTGCCCAGTTGCCGCAGCTTCCGGTCCCGCTCGTCGGCCGGCAGCGACGAGAGGTCCACCGACTCGAGGTGTCGCGGCGCCGGCGCCTCGATCGCCTGCACCGGCTGGGGGGTGCCCGCAAGGAAACGGGTGCGCAAGGATTCGTGGCGTGCCTCGAGGGCCTGGAGGGCGCGTTCCAGGGCGGCGGCGTCGAGGGGCCCGCGCAGCAGGTAGCCGCCGGCCATATGGTAGGAGGTGTCGTCCGGGTGCAGCTGGTGCAGGAACCAGAGCCGTTGCTGGGCGAACGACAGGGGCGTCTTCGCCGCCGCGTCGCGGGGTACGGGTTCGAGGGGCGGCAGAGGAGCCGAGCCGGCGTCGAGGGCCTCCACCTGACGGGCCATGCCGGCCACCGTCGGTGCTTCAAAGACCGCCTGTAGGGGCAGCTCGACGGCGAACAGCTCCCGCAGGCGCGACACCACCCGTGTGGCGAGCAGCGAGTGGCCACCGAGGGCGAAGAAATCCTCGTCGACACCCGGGCGGCGGGCGAGCTCGAGCACGCCAGTCCAGATTTCGGCCACGGCCTCCTCGACCGGCGTCCGGGCGGCGATGAACGCCCCTTCACGGACGCTCCGGCCGCCCCAGTCGGGCTCGGGCAGGGCCTTGCGGTCGGGCTTGCCCGTCGGGGTGAGAGGCAGGGCCGCGAGCTCCACGAAGGCCGACGGCACCATGTAGTCGGGCAGCTTTTCGACGGCGAAGGCGCGCAGCGCGGCGACGTCGGCTCCCTCGCCGGAGGCGTCGCGGTCGGTGACCACGTAGGCCGCCAGCCGCTTGTCGCCGGCGTCGCTGCCGAAGGCCACGACGATCGCCTTGGCGACCGCCGGGTGCTCTTCGAGCAGGGTCTCGATCTCGCCGGGCTCGATGCGGAAACCGCGCACCTTGACCTGATGGTCCATGCGGCCGAGGAAGCTCAGGCTGCCGTCTTCGAGCCAGCGCACCAGGTCGCCGGTGCGGTAGAGCCGGCCGCCCGCTTCCCCGAAGGGATCGGGCACGAAGCGCTCGGCGGTCAACGCCGGACGGCCGCTGTAGCCACGGGCGAGGCCGTCGCCGCCGGTCACGAGCTCCCCGGGGACGCCCACCGGCACGGCCCGCAGGCGGCGGTCGACGACGTGTACCGAGGTGTGCGAGATCGGCCGGCCGATCGACACCGGGGACGTGACCGCCTCGGGCCGGTCCATGGAGGCGACGGAGGTGAAGGTGGTGTTCTCGGTCGGGCCGTAGACGTTGTGCAACCGCAGGCCCGGAACGTGCTCCAGGACCCGCCGGCAATGGACCGGTGAGAGCACGTCGCCGCCGGCCGCCAGGTGCCGGACGGCGCGGAAGCAGTCCACGTGCTCTTCGACCAGCGGGTGAAAGAGACCCGCGTTCAGGACCATGTGGTCGACTCCGAGGTCGGCCACCGCCGCCGCCAGGTCCTCGAAGGCCAGCTTGCCGGGCGGCGCCACCGCCAGGCGGCCGCCGTTGAGCAGGCCGCCCCAGATCTCGAACGTGGAGGCGTCGAAGGAGATGGACGCGGCGAAGAGGAAGGTGCAGTCGCCGTCCACCTCCGGCGGCGCCGCCGGGTCCTCCGCCAGGTAGCTCGGACGCACCACGAGCCGCACCACGCCGCGGTGGGGGATGACTACCCCCTTGGGCCGGCCCGTGGAGCCGGAGGTGTAGAGCACGTAGAGCGCCTGGTCGCCGTCCATGCGGCCGGGCAGGGGACCCGGGTCCTCGACGGCGATACGGTCGGCCTCGCGGTCGAGCAGCAGGGTGCGCACCCCCTCCGGCGACGGCAGCTCGCCGGCCAGGGACGAATCGGTCACCAGCAAATCGATCCCCGAATCGGCCATCAGGTAGGCGAGGCGCTGGCGCGGATAGTGGGCGTCGAAAGGTACGTAGCAGCCGCCAGCCTTGACGATGGCGAGGATCGCCAGCACCAGCTCCGGCGAGCGCTCCAGAGAAACGCCGACCGGGCTCTCCGTCCCGACCCCCAGGGCCTGAAGGCGTCGGGCCAGACGGTTGGAGCGGACGTCGAGCTCCTGGTAGGTCCAGCAGCCGCCGGACCACACCAGGGCTTCGGCGTCCGGACGTTCCCGGACCTGGGCGGCGAAGCGCGAGACCACGTCGAGCTGCGGCAAGTCGAGCGACGCCACCCTCGAGAAACCGGCGAGTCGCCGGGCCTCCGCCGGGGTCAGGAGCGGCAGCTCGCTCACTCGGGCGTCGGGCGATCCGACGGCGCCGGCGAGAAGGGTTTCGAAACCGTCGAGCAGACGCTCGGCGGTGGTGTCGTCGAAGAGGTCGCTTCGATACTGGACCACGACTTGTGGCCGGTCGCTGTCGAGGACGTGCAGGGAGAGGTCGAACTTCGCCGTGCCGGTGTCGGGCTCGATGGACTGGGCCTCCAGGCCTGGGCCGAGATCGAATCGCCGCACCTCCCGCTCGTAGGTGAAGAGCACCTGCACCAGGGGATCGCGGCTCAGGTCGCGGCGCGGCTCGAGCTCCTCCACCAGGCGCTCGAAGGGCACGTCCTGGTGGGCAAAGGCGTCGAGCGTGCAGGCGCGGACCCGCTCCACCAGCTGCCGGTAGCTGGGATCGCCCGACAGGTCGAGGCGCAGCACCAGGGTGTTGACGAAGTAACCGATCAGCGACTCCAGCTCGGGGCGGGCGCGGTGAGCGATCGGCATGCCGAGCAGGAAGTCGTCGCGGCCCGTGATGCGGTGTACCTGGACGGCGAAGACCGCCAGCAGCTTCATGAAGCGGCTGGTGCTTTCCTCGCCCACCTCCGAGAGACCCTCCAAGAGCCGCGGCGCCAGGTTGCGGGAGAGGCTACGCCCACGCTGGCTCTGGATCTGCGGGCGTGGACGGTCGGCCGGCAGCTCGAGCACCGCCGGCGCTCCCGCCAGGCGTTGCTTCCAGTGGATCAGCTGCGAGCGCAGCCGGCCGTCGGTGCCTTCTTCTCCGGCCAGCCAACGACGTTGCCAGACGGCAAAGTCGACGTATTGCACCGGCAGCTCTGGGAGCTCCGGCGGCCGGCCGGCCACGTAGGCGGTGTAGAGGGTCCGTAGCTCCTCCATCAGCAAACCGATGGACCAGCCGTCGAAGACGATGTGGTGCACGGTCAGGGCCCACAGGTGGCGGGCGTCGCCGAAGCGCACCAGGAGCGAGCGTACGAGGGGCTCCTCGAGGCGGAAGGGACGGCGGATCTCGGCGTCCACCGCCGCGCGCGCCGCGCGCTCCCGATCTTCCTGCGCCGACAGATCCCGCAGGCCGAGGTCGACCGAGAGCCGCGGGTGGATCACCGACTTCGGGCCTGGCGCGAAGGTAGTCCGTAGCGCCTCGTGACGGGCGAGAACCCCGTCGAGGGCGTGCTGCAGGGCGTCGAGACGCAAGAGACCGCGCAGCTCGAGCACCGAGGGCACGTTGTAGACCGGCGAGTCGGGCGTCATCTGGTCGAGGAACCACAAGCGTTCCTGAGCCAGGGAGAGGGGAAGCTGACCGCCCCTTTCGACCAGCTCGACGGGGGGCGCACCCCGCGACGAGCCCTCGGACACGCCCGAGGACGCCGCCTCTCGAAGCGCCTCCACCCGCGCCGCCATTTCGGCGACGGTGGGCGCCTCGAAAAGCGCCCGCATGGGCAGGTCCGTCCCGAGCTCGGCGTTGAGCCGGGCGACGGCCCGCAGGGCCAGGAGAGAATGGCCGCCGAGGGCGAAGAAGCTCTCGCCGACACCCGGCGGCGAGCCCAGGCCGAGCACTGCCGCGAAGACCGCCGCGATCTCCTCCTCCAGGGGCGTGCGCGGCGCCTCGCCGGTGGTGGCGCGAACCGTCCCCCACTCGGGCCGGGGAAGGCTCTTGCGGTCCACCTTGCCGTTGGGCGTGCGCGGCAGGGCGTCGAGCAACACCAGCCGCGACGGCACCATGTAGGGCGGCAGCGCGTCGGCCAGGGAGGCACGCACCGTGTCGAGCCACGCCTCCTCCTCGAGCTCCGCCACACTACTGCCGCGCACCACCCAGGCCGCCAGACGCTTCTCGGGCACCGCGCCGGCGCCCGGCGCCTCGACCGCCGCCACCACCGACTCGCGCACCGTCGGTATCCGCGCCAGGTGGGCTTCGATTTCCCCGAGCTCGATCCGGAAGCCACGGATCTTCACCTGGAAGTCCAGCCGGCCCAGGAAGTCGATCTGCCCGTCGTCGCGGCAACGCCCCAGGTCCCCCGTACGGTAAAGGCGAGCGCCGGGCTCGGCGGAGAACGGATCGGCCACGAAACACTCGGCGCTCAGGCCCGGACGGCCGAGATAACCTCGCGCCAGACCGTCGCCGCCCACGTAAAGCTCCCCCAGCACGCCCACCGGCACCGGCTCCATCGAGGCGTCGAGCAGGTAGACGTGAGTCCCGTCGATCGGCCGACCGACGGAAGGCTCGCGTGTCTCGTGCCGCGGCACCCGCAACCAGGTGGTGTATGTCGTGTCCTCCGAAGGACCGTAGAGATTGTAGACTTTCTCCACCGTCTCGACGGCGTAGACCGCGTCCACCAGCGCCCGCGGCAGGGGCTCGCCCGCCAGGTTGACGGTGCGCACCGAGGCCGGCAGGGCGCCGATGCGTACCAGCTCGGCGATCGCCGAGGGCACCGTGTTGACGAGCGTCACCCGCGCCGCCGCCGGCAGGACGGGCAGGTGCAGGGCGTCGCGGGCCAGGACGATTCGGCCGCCCACCGCCAGGGGCAGGAAGATCTCGTAGACCGAGAGGTCGAAGGTGATCGAGGTGGCCGCCAGTACCGCCGCCAGCTCGTCGCGGTCGAAGACGCGTCCCGACCACTCGATCAAGCCGACAGCGCTGCGGTGCTCGATGGCCACCGCCTTCGGCCGACCGGTGGAACCGGAGGTGTAGATCAGGTAGGCCAGGTTCGACGCCGCGGCCCGGGCACCGTCCTCGCTCACTCGGCCAGACCCTTCGCAGGCCTCGGCGAGGCCGTCGAGGGTGAGGATCCGGACGTCGGTGGGCGGTAGCTGCTCTTGCAGCGAGGCGTGGGCCAGCACCGCCGCCACCCCGGCGTCGCGGAGCAGGAAGGCGGTGCGCTCCCGCGGCGCGTTGGGATCGAGGGGCACGTAGGCACCGCCCGCCTTCAAGATGGCGAGCAATGCAACCACCAGCTCCATCCGGCGCTCGGCAAAGACCGCCACCAGGACCTCCGGAGCGACCCCCAACCGGCGTAGCCGCCCCGCCAGGACGCCGGCTTGGGCGTTGAGCTCGGCGTAGGTCAGCCGTCCCTCCTCCGCCTCGAGGGCCACGGCGTCGGGCGTGCGGCGCGCCTGTGCCTCGAAAAGCTCGTGCAGGCACAGGTCGCGCCCGACCGCAGAGCGCTCGACAATGCCCTTCGCTCTCTCCGCTTTCCCCACCTCACGTAGCGGCAGGGCGACTACGTTGCGTCTCTCCTCGGCGCTCAATATGTTGATGTCCGACAACTTGACGCAGGGATTCGCGACAACTTCCCTGAGCACATTCAGATAATGAGAAGACAGTCTCTCGATCGTCTCTCTGCGGAACAGCTCAGTGCAGTACTCGAACTCGAGTACCAGTACCTGATTTTGCCGCTCGATCGCCGTCAAACTGAGATCGAATTTCGCAATCTCGTAATCGATCTCATGGCGGCTGAAGTCGACCCCGCCGTAACAGGTGACTCTCTCATCGTAGGAGAGGACCCCGAACATCGTGTCGAACAGGGGGTTTCGGCCGAGGTCGCGGGGCGGGCTGATCCTGTCGACCAGGTCCTCGAATTGGTAGTCTTGATTCTCGAAAGCACTCAGGCATTCCCCGCGCACCTGCTTCAGGTGCTCGACGAACTCCAACTCGCCTCTTGGTCGACTCCTCAGCGCCAGCGTGTTGACGAACAAGCCAATCAGGTCCCGAAACCTCTCGGCTCCTCTCCCGGCGACCAACGTGCCGACCGTGATGTCTTCTTGACCGGTGTACTTCGACAGCAGGACGTAGTATGCCGAGAGTAGGAGCATGTACATCGAAACGCGATTTTTCGCGACAAGTGCCCGCAACGCGGCGGTGAGGTCCTTGCCGGGACGCGTCAACACCCTGCCTCCGTCAAAAGATTGAAAGCGCTTCCTGGGATAATCGGTCGAAAGGCTCAACACCGGTCTGTCGCCACCCAGGAGGTCCAGCCAGTACTCCTCCTGCCGCTTGGCCTCCGCGGTCTTCGCGAAGCGTCTTTGCCATAGCGCGAAGTCCTTGTACTCGCCTGGCTTCTTCAGCGTCTGCCCGGCGTAGAGCCGACCAAGCTCCGCGAGCAGGACGTCGATGGAGACGCCGTCGCAGATGATGTGGTGCAAGTCCAGCAAGAGAAAGTGTTCCGCCCTCTCCAGCCTGATCAAACAGGCTCGAAACAGCGGCGCGCGGTGCAGGTCAAAAGGTCGGAGAAAACTCCTTTTGATCTCTTCGAAGTCCGCCTTGCTTTTCGCCCTGCGGCGTGGCAAGCGGGCTGGCCCTCGCTTCTTGACCTGTTGAACGACCTCCTCTTCGACGATCTTGAACGAGGTCCTCAGGCTTGCGTGACGCGCGACGAGAGCCGACAGGGCCTCCCGCAACCGGCCGACGTCCAGTTTTCCTTCCAGCCGCAGGGCGATCGGTACGTTGTACTCGATGCCGCCGGGCGACAGCTGGTTGAGGACGTACATCCGCTTTTGGTTCGCGGATGCAGGGTAGTACGCCCGTTCACCCGGCGACGTCATCGCCATCCCCGTTTCCGTTGTCGTCGCCGACCAATGCCGCCAACTCCGCCACCGTCGGCGAATCGAACACCGTTCTGAGGGACACCTCGGCACCGAACTCCGTGTTGAGCCGCGACGCCAGCGCGCCCGCCTTCAGGGAATGCCCGCCGATCTCGAAGAAGTTGTCGTGCGCGCCGACGTTCGAGGTCTCCAGCAACTCCTCCCATATGCGGGCAACCCTTATCTCAGCGTCGCTTTGCGGGGGCGTGTTCACATCCTCCGCCGCGGCGCTCGGCCGCGGCTCCGGAAGCCTTCGCTGGTCGATTTTTCCGCTCGGCGTCAACGGCATCTGATCGACTTGGCAAAAGTAGGAAGGCAACATGTAGCCGGGTAGCAAGCCGGCTAGATGCTCGCGCAGGTCCGAGATCACGACTCCCGAATCGGCGACATAATACGCGCAAAGGTACTTTTCCCCATCCTTCCCGGTCGCCGGCGTCACGACGACTTCCTGCATGTTCGCATGCTCGAGCAGCCAGTTTTCGATCTCCCCGAGCTCGATCCTGAATCCCCTGATCTTGACCTGCCGGTCAGCTCGCCCCACGAACTCCAGGATTCCGTCGGGGCGCCGCCTCACGAGATCGCCGGTCTTGTACAGCCGTTCTCCCGGCACGAACGGGTCCGGGACGAACCTCTCCGCGGTCAGCGCCGGCCGGTTGAGGTAGCCGCGCGCCAGCCCGTCTCCACCGACATGGAGCTCACCGACGGCGCCGACCGGCGAAAGCATCATCTCCCTGTCGAAGACGTAGGCCGTCGAATTCGGTATCGGCTTGCCTATGGGGATCGTCCTCTGCTCTGTCTGCGTCATCGGGTAGCAGGTGGAGAACGTCGTGTTCTCTGTCGGCCCGTACACGTTGACCACAGTCAGTGACGGGTTTGCCTTCCTGGCCTGTTCGACGTGCTTGACCGACAGCACGTCTCCGCCCGCCAGGATGTACCTCATAGGCCTGAACAGGTTCTCGTCGATCTCCACCAACTGATTGAACGGAGGTGGGGTCAGGATCATGACACTGATGCGATTCTTTGCCAGGGTTTGACCGAAGGCAGCCGCATCCAAGAGCACCTCCTCGTCGACCACGTAGAGCCTCAGGCCATTGAGGAGGGCCCCCCAGATCTCGAAGGTCGTGGCGTCGAAGCCCGGGTCGCCGACCTGTAATATCCGGTCGTCGGCGCGCATCTCGAAATAGTCCACGTTCTTAGCCAGATTGACGACGCTCCGATGCTCTACCATGACGCCTTTGGGTGCACCCGTCGACCCCGAGGTGTAGATGACGTAGGCCAGGTTCAAGGGCCCTGTCCTGTGGACCAGGTCGCACTCGTCGAACCCGGCGACGTCGGAGTCGCTGGGCCGGAGTACCGGACCTTCGAACTCGACGTCTTCTCGATAATCGTCGGACAGGACCAACACGCGCGGCCCGGCGTCACGCAGCATGTCGTGAATTCGTCTCTTTGGGCTGTGCCGGGAAATGGGCAGATATGCGCCTCCGGCTTTCAGTATCCCGATCTTTACCAATGTCATTTCGGCCGAGCGTCCACCGAGGACCGCCACGATGCTGTCGGGTACGACCCCCCTGTCGCGGAGGGCCCTCGCCAGGCGGTTGGACGTCTTATTGGCTTCTTCATACGTAAATTCGACGTCGCCGTCTACGATCGCGACGTCATCGGGTCTTTGGCGAACCTGTTCCTCGAACACCTCATGTATGCACTGGTCCCGGGCATACGGAGTGCTCACCGGGTTCCAGCCCTCGACGAGCTGTCGTTTCTCTTCCTGATCGACGAGCGCGAGCTCACTCAAGCCCACGTCCCAGTCCGAGCCGATTTGACGCAACAGCGTGATGTAATGTTCCGCCAGCCGTACGACCGTGCTGGTGTGGAAGATGTCGGTATTGTGCTCGATTCGAATCTCGGCTCCCTTTGCGCCCCAATGAATATCGAAGATCAGGTCGACCTGGACGGCATTTGTTTGCGTCGCGACGTCGATCCACCGCTCTTGCTCCAGCCCCTCGAACGAGTCCTCGTCCGCCGCGTTCGTCACCACGTTGAACATCGTCCGGACGAGGGGCATCCGGCCTTCATCCCTCCTCGGCGCGAGCTTCTGGACAAGCCGTTCAAATGGATAATCCTGCATGTAATACGCCGCTTCCACCTGCTCGTGCACCTTGTCCACGAGCTGGCCGAACGTGTACCCCCGGCAAACATTGACCCGAACCGCCGTCGTGTTGACGAAAAACCCGGTCATATCGTTGAGCTCCGGGCAGTAATGCCGCCCGGAAAACAAGGCGCCGATCGTGATGTCCTCTTGCTGACAGAATTTCTGTAGCAGCACGAAATAGGCCGAGAAGAGACCGGAGAACAACAGAACCCTTTTCTCCCAGCTGCGCCTCTGAAGCTTGTCGATCAGCTCCTCGGGCATGTCTACAATCGCCAGCCCTCCTTGAAAAGAGAGCGTGGGAGACGGCCGGGAATCCGTAGGTAGGTCGAGTGCCGGTACCTCATCGTGGAATTGAGAGAGCCAGTATTCCTCCTGCTCGCGCGTTTGCTCTACGTCAAAATGGCGACGCTGCCAGATCGCGTAATCAGAATACTGCAACGTCTTCGCAGGGAGCGAGCCCGGGGCACCGCGGACCAGCCGATTGTAGACGAGCGTGAGATCGCGCCACAAAATGTCGACCGCCGCCGCGTCGGCGATGATGTGATGGACGCGAAACAGCAGGACGTGGTCTCGGGTCGCCAACGTGAGCAGCACGATTTCGAACAACAAGTCGTCGTAGGTTCGCTGCGAGATCGCCTTCTGACAGATCGCAGAGAGCCGTGACGAAAGTGCTCCCTCGACGTCGTTCCCCACCTCCGCCGACATGTCGACGTGGCGAAACGCGTCACGGGTATCCTGGTCGAAGGACTGCAGGGAGCCGTCGCCATTGCGAGAGATCCTCGTCCGCAAGACCTGATGACCCTCGATCAGCCGCTCGACCGCCCGTGGCAACGAGCCCACGTCGACCTCTCCCGTGAGGCGTTTGCAGGTGTTGATGTCCCATATCGAGCTACCTGGATCGAGCTCGCAGAAGTGGAGCACTCTTTCCTGCTGGAAGGTCAGCGGGCAATCGGCGACCTCTGCCTGCGCGGGTATTGGTGGGTATTTTCGAATGCCGTAGAGCGCCATGGTCTCTTCCCTCCGAAGCTGTTGTGGACAGGTTCGTTCGGTGCGGCCTTCAGGCCGCGGCCTCCGCCGGCACCTGCGGCATCATGGGCTCGACGATCTTGGCGATTTCGGCGATCGTCGGCAGGTCCAAGAAGTCCATCGCCGTCAGGCTCGTACCCAACGCGTCGTCGAGCGCCGCGATAAAGCGCAGGGTCAACAGAGAGTTCCCTCCCAGGCGGAAGAAATTGCTCTCCGGAGAGAGTCCCGTCGTGTTGAGCAGCTCTTCCGCGATCTTGATGATCGTCTGCTCCAATTCCGTCGTCTCCGGCTCCGCTTCCGCCGCGGGAGCGTCGCTCTTCTCAGTGCTCCGGAGCGCCTTCAAGTCGATCTTGCCGCTCGAGAGTCTCGGCAGTCGATCCAGCTCGACGAAGGAGTCCGGAATCATGTAGCTTGGCAACCAGGCGGCCATCTCCTCGCGGATGTCGTCGGCCGAGGCGTTTTGGCCCTCCTTCAAAGCCAGGTACGCGACGAGCCCCTTCTGGCCGAAGCGGTCCGTCCTCGCCGTCACCGCCGCCTCCACGACACCGCGGCAGGCGAGAAGCCTTCCCTCGACCTCGCCGAGCTCGACGCGGAATCCCCGCACCTTCACCTGGGCGTCACGTCTGCCCTGGAACTGTATCAGGCCGTCTTCGCCCCACCTTGCCAGGTCGCCCGTGCGGTAGATCCTCTCCCCTTCCCAGTAGGGATTCGGGCAAAACCTCTCGTCCGTCAGCTCGGGTTGGTTCAGATACCCACGGGCCAGCCCCGCGCCGGACAGACAGAGCTCCCCGATCACGCCCACCGGTACCGGCCTCAGGTCCTCGTCGAGGATGTACGACCTGGTGTTCGATATCGGCTTGCCGATGGGAACCCGCTTCGACTCCTCGCCGCGCGGCAGCGAATACCAGGTGGCGTAGATGGCGGCCTCGGTCGGGCCGTACAGATTCTCCAGCCGCACGTCGCGAACCATGTCGTGGAAGCGGTTGACCAGGTCCGGCTGGAGCGCCTCGCCGGCCACGAACACGTACTTCAACCTCTCGAGCGTTGCCACGTCCTGATCCTTGAGGCCCGACAAGAAGGCGTCGAGCATCGACGGTACGAAGTTGACATGGGTCACTTCGTATTTGTCGATGGCCGCGAGCAGCTCTTGGGGATCCTTTTCCGCGCCCTTGCCGAGCAACGCCAGCCGGCCGTCGTCGAAAAGCCAGCCGAAAAGCTCCGTGCAGGAAACGTCGAAGGTGAAGTTCGTCTTGAGCAGGATGGTCTTTTGGGGCAGCGGGTACCTGGCCTCCAGGAACTCGAGGGTGTTCATCACCGCTCGATGCTCGACGAGCGTACCCTTCGGCCTGCCTGTCGAGCCGGAGGTGTAGATGAGATAGGCCGGGCTCGCGGGATCCGCCTTCCTACCGGTGTCGGCTCCGTCGCCGGTGTAGGAGCTCTCGTCGTCGACCGCGATGCACTTCAAGGAGAGAGCGTCGTCACCTTCCAGCAACGCGCGCGCCGTATTGCCGTGCGCGAGCAGACAGTCGACACCGCTGTCTTGTAGGATGTACCCGATTCGATCGCGGGGAAACGCCGGGTCGATCGGGAGGTACGCGGCGCCGGCTTTCAGAACGGCCAAGATGCTCGCCACCATCTCCGGTGACTGCTCGAGCAGGATCGCGACGACGTCGGTCTCGGCGACTCCGGCCTCGACGAGCGTCGCCGCGAGCTGGTTCGCCCGCTGGTTGAGCTGGCCACAGGTCATGACCTCGTCGGCGAACAAAAGCGCCGCCTGCTCCGGCGTCCGCGCGGCCCGCTGCTCCAGCAATTCCACGATGCCGCGCGTGGCGGCCGGCGGCTCCGAATCTCCCTCACCGAGGGAGAGGACCCGTTTCTCCTCCGCCGCGTCGAGCAGGCTCAGCTCTCGAACCGGCGTGCTCGGGGAGTCCATCATCTTCTCGACGAGGGTGACGTAATGACGCAGCATGCGCTCAATCGTCGTCCGCGCGAAGACGTCCGTGTTGTACTCGACGCGCAGCTCCGACTTCTCGGAGATCATCCGGACGTCGAGAAAAAAGTCGACCTGGGTGGCGCGGATCTCAGGCTCCAACCACTCCTCCTGGCGCACCCCCTCGAAGGTCTGCTTCTCCGCGTGGTCCGTGACCATGTTGAACAGCGCGCGAAACAGTGGATTTCGCTTGTGCTCGCGGCTCAGGTCGAGCTTGTCCACGAGCCGCTCGAAAGGATAGTCCTGCATCTCATGGGCGTCGGTGACCTGGGTATGAACGGACTTGACGAGGTCTTCGACCGTCCAGGTGTCGTCGCTCTGGGCACGCAGCGCCACGGTGGTCGAGAAGAAACCGGCGAGGTGTTTGATCTTCGGGCTGTAGTGACGTCCCGAGAACACCGTCCCGACGATGATGTCGTCTTGTCCGCTGTATTTGTGCAGCAGCAGGTAATAAGCGCTCAGCAGGGTCGAGAAGGGGATGACCCTGCGCTCCAGGCTGAAGGCCTGCAGGCGCTTGACCGTCTGTGGCGACAGCCGTTCTTTTACCAGGGAGCCGTTGAACGTCAGGTTCCGCGGCGCGGGGGAGTCGGTCGGCAGGTCAAGCTCGGGCAACTCGCCGGCGAACTGCCGCAGCCAGTAGGATTCCTGCTCCAAGGTGGCGTCCTCCCCGAATTGTTGACGCAGCCACTGCGCGTAGTCGAAATAGTCGATCTCGAGCTCGCGCAGCGCCGTCGCGTCGCCCGGCGGCGAGTTGTACAGCGCCTTCAAGTCGTTCCACAAGGTGCGCAGAGTCGTCGCGTCGGAGATGATGTGGTGCAACTTCAGGATCAGCCACAGCTCGGTGTCGCTGCACTGAACGAGAACGGCTCGGAAGAGCTGTCCGCCTTCGAGCGGCAGCGGCTCCTCGTACTCGCGCTGCAAGACCGCACGCGCCTGCTCCTCGACTCCGGCCGTCGGCCGGCTGGAGAGGTCGACGTGCTCGAAGGCACCGTCTAAAGCCTCGTGCTGCGACTGCTGCGGCGCGCCGTCGACGAGGTGGATCCGGGTCTTGAGCACCGCATGCCTCGTGATGAGAGCGTCGACGGCCTGGCGCAAGCGCCGGACGTCGACGGTCCCCAGCAATCGCTTGCAGGAGATACGATTCCACAACGGACCCTCCGCCGACAGCTTGTGCAGGTAGAGCACCCGCTCTTGCTGAAACGAAAGAGGAGAGTATTCCTTGTTGGCGTTGAACTCGATGTCCGGGTAGCGTTTTTTTGCCTTCTTCTGCGCATCCTGTATCATGGGGACCTATCTCCTCATTCCCAATTCAGCTCGCTCCGTGTGCTCACTCGGCCCGGGGACGTGTTCGTGCCTTGATCATCTCGTCGGCAATGATCAGTCGTTGAATTTCCGACGTACCATCTCCAATTTCCGTCAACTTCGCATCGCGAAAGAACCGCTCGAGCGGCATCTCTCGGGAGTATCCATACCCGCCGTGGATCTGAATCGCGTCTTTGGTGACGGCAACGGCGGTCTCCGAAGCGAAGAGCTTCGCCTCTGAGGCCTCCTTCATGAAGCTCTTTCCCTGATCTTTCATCCACACTCCCTTCTTGAGCAGCAAGTCCGCGGCGTTGATGCTCATCTCCATGTTCGCCAGCATGCTCTTCACCAGCTGGAAATGGTACAACGGCTTCCCGAACTGCTTCCTCTCCGTTACGTAATCGACACACAGGTCGCGAGCGCCCTCGGAGATGCCGATGGCGAGCGCCGCCATGCCCAACCGGGCCGCCGGCAGCGTTCGCTGCAAGATCTCGAAACCCTTGTTCTTGCGCCCGATAAGGTTTTCCTTGGGGACGCGCGCGTCGCTAAACACCAACTCACCGGTGTCGGAAGCTCGCATGCCGAGCTTGCGCTCTCGCTTGCCGGTCGCGGCAAAGCCCGGAGTCCCCTTCTCGACGGCGAACAGACTGAGCCCCAAGAGACCCGCCCGCGGCGAGGTCTTGGCCACGACGACGACGACGTCCGCCACGTTGGCATTCGTGATGAACAGCTTGGAGCCGTTGAGGACATAGCCGTCGTCCTGCTCCTCGGCGTGCGTTTGTATCGACGAGATGTCCGATCCGCTTCCCGCTTCGGTCATCGCGAAGGCGCCGATCTTTTCGCCACGGAGGAGCGCCTTCAGGTATCGCTCCTTGAGATCCTCGGAGCCGGCGGCGAAGATGGGGTCGCAGGCCAAGGTGGCGTGGGACACCACGGTCATGGCCGTCGCGGCACAGGCTTTCGCGACCTCCCGGATGAGCCCGGTATAGCTCATGTAGCCCATGTCGGCGCCGCCGTAGCGCTCCGGATAGGGCACCCCGAAGAGACCGAACTTTCCCATCTCCCGGAAGACCTCCAGGGGAAACTCCTCTTTTTCGTCCGCCTCGCCGGCGATCGGTGCGACGACCCTGTCGACGAACTCTCGGCCACCGGCAAGGACGCTCTGGTCGTACTCGATCACGAGGTGACTCCAAAGGCATCATGCCATGCATCGAGCGCGATCAAGGCGTGCGACGTCCGGTAAATCGCCAGGTTGTCGATGGCCGAAAATTGCGCCCTCTTGTTGAAGAAATCGTCCACCTTCTTCTTGTCGAAGTAGTTGCCGATCCTGGAACCTGACGACTGCACCAATTCGTTCGCCCTGTTCTTTTGGTTGAAGACCGTCTTGGGATCGACGGGGATCGGCACCGGTCGCTTCTTCCTCTTGATGACGTCCTCGGGCAGGATGTCCGCCGCGATGCTCTTCAAGAGGATCTTCTCGCAATCCGTCCGCGACTTGTAAGACGACGGCATGTTCACGACATACTCCACCAACCGATGGTCCAGGAAGGGAACTCGCGACTCGACTCCCCAGGCCATGCTCGTCTTGTCCAGGCGTTCCAGCATCTCGACGAGGTAGTATCTCAAGAACAGGTAGAGCTGCTTGTTGAGCACGTCCTCGGTGTCGAGCGCGCTCATCTCGGCAGCCAGGGTGGCGCGAATCCTGTCGCGACATCCGGTCTCCTCTTCGACGGCGGGATCGAGAAGAGCGGCGACCTCGTCGAGATAGGGTGCCCAGGGGAATTCCTTCGGCAACTCGGTCTGAGCGTGGTCGAGGAAGAAGAAGTAACCCGCGAACAGCTCGTCCGCCCCTTCGCCCGACGTGACGACCGTGACCGTCGGCTTCACCCCCTGGTACAGCAGAAAAAGCGACGGCGAGGTCAAGTCCACGGGCTTCTCGACGTGCCACGTCACTTTCTTCATCACCTCGAAGTAATCTTCGGGCTTAAACAGGAGCTCCGTGTGATCCGTATCGTAGGCGGCCGCCACCAGGCTCGCGTAGTGAGCATCGGTAGCCTCGCGCCTCAGGCCTTTGTTCTTGTCGTAGCCCATGGAGAAAGTCTTGAGACGACCGCTGATATGTCCCGCGGCGACGGCGGACACGAGGCTGGAGTCCAGTCCGCCGCTCAGCAGCGTCCCGAAGGGCGCGTCGCTCACGACCCGCAGCTGTGTGGAGGATTCCAGGAGCTCTCTGACGCCGTCGCGGCAGTCCTCGAAGGAGTTGTCACGGTGCTCTACGCCGTTACGCTCCAGCGACCAGTAACGGCGTTTTTTTAGGCTCCCGTTCTCGATCACGATCGTCGTGCTCGGCGCTACGCACCAGATGTTCTTGAACATCGTCCGCGAGTCCAAGAGCGACGTACAGAGGAGGTACTCGGGAATGGCGTTGACCTCGACTTCGGCTTGCACCTCCGGATGGCTCAGAATGGCCTTGACCTCCGAGGCGAAGAGGAAGCAGGAGCCGTAGATTCCATAATACAGGGGCTTGATGCCCAGACGATCCCGGGCCAGGAAGAGGATCTCCTCTTTGTCGTCCCACAGCGCGAAGGAGAACATTCCGTTGAACTTCGTCACACAGTCGTGGCCGTATTCTTCGTACGCATGCACGATCACTTCGGTGTCGCAGTGGGTCACGAAGCGGTGACCCCGCTGCGCGAGCTCTGCTCGCAGCTCTCTGTGATTGTAGATCTCTCCGTTGTACGTGACCCATACCGTGCCGTCTTCGTTGGCGAGCGGTTGCTTGCCGTTGCCGGGATCGATCACGGAGAGACGACGATGTCCGAAGCCGACGAAGTGGTCGAGGTAAATGCCGCAATCGTCCGGTCCGCGATGGGACAGTTGCGCATTCATTCGGGTCAGCACCTCTCGCGAAACAGGACCGTTCTTCTGCATGTCGAGGACACCGCAAATCCCGCACATCTGCTAGCACTCCCCACATGACTTGTTGCAAGGTCCGCAGAAGAAGTCCCTCTCGACCTGTGTCGCGACGTCGACGACCCTTCCTTCCGGGTCCTCCAGCTTCTCCAACGCGGCGTCCCTGCTCATCGAGCCCAGACGAACCAGCTGACTCATTTCGTAGTCGTAGGGATGAAATCTGTAGCGGTTCATGTGCCGGATGATACCGAAGGCGTTCAGCCGGCAATTCGTCGAGTTTGGATCGACGTCCTGTGGTTTCGACCAACCAAACTCAGCTATGGTGCGGTAAATTTCGGCTTCGTCGTAGCCGATGATCGGAAGCGGGCTGACGATGTGTGGGAAGGGACTCGTCTTGTATTCCTCTGCTGTCAACATCAGGTAATCGTAGGCCCATGGCCCTGACCTTTCAGCCAGTTTCGCGAAGAGCTGCCGCCGAAGCACGAAAGGGATCTTGTTGTCTTGATAGATGAGCTCGTCGTCGGACTGAAGCAACTGCCCCGGACTGTTGCCGAGCATGACCATGGGTATCTGCTTCTCGATGGCGGTCCGGAGCGACGCGGTCATCACCATGCGAATACAAGAGATACAGACGCCGCTGCCGAACTTCGTCAGGTGGTCCGGGTAGATCGAGGAAAGCGCGCTCTCTAAAAAGATCCTGTTTAGGTGATCCTGGCGATAGTTGATGATCGCATGGTCTACGTTCAACGCGGCGACTACCTTGCGTATGTTGACGGAGCACGCCGCCGACAGAAATCCATTGTCGAACGTGAGCGCCAGCAGCCTCAGATCGAACTTCTCCTTCAGCAAGTGGATCAGGAAGGTGCTGTCCTTCCCACCGCTGAACGCTACTAAGGCATCGTATCGCCGCCTCTTCGACTTGGAGGTCTCGACGACTTTTGACAAGGCTTCGCGCAGGTGCTTTGCCGAACTCGTGGAAGCTCCTCGCTCGGCGAAGTCTACACAGATAGAACAGACGCCATCCTCGTTGAAGGAGATGCCAGGAAAGGTCTCGGGAAGGACACATTTCTTACAACGAGTCATGATCTCTCTCCGACATCAGTAAATGAGCCCGATCCACCTTGCACGTAGCCGTCGTTGGCATCGCGGAACGGAACGTAACGTCATCGGGCATCATGTAGTGGGGCAGGTGACGCTTGCAGTGTCTCGCTACAGCCTCCAACGTAAGGTCCGAGCCCAGGCCGCAAACGAGGAAGGCACGTATCTGGGGACCGTTGCCCATATCCGGCGTGCAGACCACGGTCGCCATCGCGACGCCGTCCATAGCCTGCAGACAGGCCTCGATCTCTTCGGGGTATACCTGATATCCCAAGCGCTTGATCATTGTGTCTTTGCGACCAACGAAATACAGGTAGCCGTCCTCGTCGAACATGCCCAGATCGCCGGTGTGGACCCCATCCTCACGAAATGTCGCGTTGCCGTTGGCTTTCCAGTAGCCGGGAGAGACAAACGCGCCGCTATGTACAATCTCTCCAATCTCTCCGGGTGGACAACCATTGCCTTCCTCGTCGACGAGCACTATTTCCACGCCGGGTAGCGGCTTTCCGACCGACGGACTCTTCTTGGCGAAGTCGGCGGGCGCGAGACAGGTCGATCGGAACGCTTCGGTCGTTCCGTACATCATGAAGAACTCTGTGTTCTTCATGATGCGCTTCAATCTTGCCAGCTCGTCTTCTGGAAAGACTTCGCCGATCAGCGAGAGATAGCGAAGATGAGGGAACTCGTGATCCGCGAGGGAGGGATAGCGTTCGAGCATCATGCGCCAGAACGACGGCACGGCATGGCAGCCGGTAATCTTTTCAGAAATCAGCGTCTTCACCACATCCTTGGGGAAGTGGGAGTCCTGCAGGACCAGGGTGCCACCTACGAGCGTCGTGGTAAATAACTGACTCAGGGCTCCATCGAACGAGAAGGGCGTGACGCTGATGAGCCGATCCTTCGGGACGTTCCCCAGGACTTGTGCCGAGACGAGCGTCGACTCGGACAGTATCCGGTGCGTTACGGTTATGCCCTTTGCGCTCGCAGTCGTTCCCGATGTGTACAAGATCGCCGCGAGATCTTCGTCATGGCTTGCCGTACGTCTGCGCGGTTGCGCGGCGCAATTGGACTCCTTGAGAATCGTGTCCAGTCTGAGAGCAGAATACGGGACCGCTCGACTCGCACTCGGCGCCATGCAGATCAGCAGACTTGGCAGAATCCTCCTTTGTCCAGCCCGTTCGACAGCGGAGCTCTTGCTTTGATGAAAGAAGAACGCGACCGGCTCAGTTTCTTCGATGACATGATGCAACTTCTCGTCGCGGAAGGAGGGGTTGATGTGGACCAGAACGCAACCGGCCTTCGCTATCGCGAAGATCACCGCTACCTCGTCGGCGCACTTCGACGAATAGATCCCGACCCGCATACCTCTCTCCACGCCGCTGGACCGTAGGAAGCTCGCAATTTTTGTCGATGCTTCTTCTAACTCCGAGAATGAAATCCGGCATCCTCGAAAGACGATCGCCTCTTTGTCGGGGCGGTCCCGTGCGGTTCTGGACAGCATGTCATGGATCGACAACATTGCGTACGTTTACCCTGTTTATCTTTGCATCGTCGTAATCATGGTGACGAGTCCGTCAATTGTGCCGAAACTGTCGATGTCGATGTCATCACCGGAGATCTCCAGCATGAACGTACCCTCGATGAAGGCAACGAGAGAAAGAACGTCCAACGAGGTCAGCAGGCCGGATTCGAACAGGTTGCTTGAGTGGTCGAAGACTCTCTCGTTGGAGATCCCTTCGATGTAACCTACCATCGTGTCTCGGACGGTGTCTCGTACACTCATATGACAGTCCTCCATCCACATGTCACAGATATGGGGCCCTACCGGCTGCAGCAGCTCGCCGGGGCTTCGCCGTGGACTCTTCAAGCAGCTTCTTCAACAGCAGGCACAACGACCCACGGCCGGAAGTATCGTGTGCCGGTGCTCGGGGCCGTCAAGGCCCCTTTCGGCGCGTGCCTTCTCGCAAGCTCGTCGCTTGGCGGCCCCTGTGCGCCGGCAGGACCGGCAGAGGCCAAAAGGGGAGACAGTGAAACGCCACATAATTCAAAGAAGATCACCGAGCTGCTTCGCACGTAATACCTTTTGGGGTAGGAAGGATCCCCACCCATTGGGGTAGTAGGAAGGCGTCGAGTCGCTCGCGGTGTTGTCCGCGGGGTTGGTGTCCTGCGGTATCGTCCGTCCAGGAGCTGAAGGATGAAAGCGGTCTACTTCGAGCGTTACGGCGGCAGCGACGTCCTGCGCTACGGCGAGTACCCGGAGCCGGAGGCCGGTCCCCGCCAGGTCCTGATCGACGTCCATGCGGCGAGCGTAAACCCCCGCGACTGGCTGATCCGCAGCGGCCGGTACTTCGCCCAGCCGCTCCTGCCACGTCTGCCCTTCGTCCTCGGCAGCGACGTCGCGGGCGTCGTCGCGGCGGTCGCCGCGAAAGTCCGCCGCTTCGCTCCCGGCGACGAGGTCTTCGCCATGCAACCCACCTCCGACGGCTTCGGCGGCTACGCCGAGCGCATCGCCGTCCGCGAGGCGGCGGTGGCGAGAAAGCCGGCATCGCTTACCTTCGTCGAGGCGGCGGCCATGCCGCTCGCCGCCCTGACGGCCCTCCAGGCCCTGCGCGACGACGCGAAGCTAAGGCAAGGCCAGCGCGTCGTCGTGGTCGGCGCCTCAGGCGGGGTCGGCACCTACGGCGTCCAGATCGCGAAGGCCCTGGGCGCCTCGGAAGTGGCGGGAGTGGCGAGCGCAAGGAACGAGGAGCTCGTCCGATCGCTTGGCGCCGAGCGCTTCGTCGACTATCGGAGCGAGCGCTTCCAGGACGTCCTGCGCGGCTACGACGTCGTCTTCGACACGATCGGCAAGGAGAGCCTCGGCTCCTGCGTCCCGGTGCTCGCCCGCCGGGGGGTCTACGTGACGACGGTCCCCAACCTCAAGAACGCCCTCGCTTCGCTTGGCACGCGGCTGCGCACGGTCCTTCTCGGACGCCGTTCGTCGATCGTCCTGGTGCGCTCCAGCGGCAAGGACCTGGAGTCGCTGGGCCGTTGGGCCGAGGAGGGTGTCCTGCGCTCGGTCGTCGACCGTGTCGCACCACTGGCCGAGGCCGCGGCCGTCCACGAGTACAGCCGGACCTTTCGTACCCGGGGCAAGAACGTCCTGACCGTGCGCGGCGGCGACGGATAAGCGGGCGGCCCGGCGGCCTTGCTGGCGGCACGGGTTCGTGCTAAGATGGTCTTTCAAAACGACTCAAGGAGCGATCATGTCTCGTCTCACCGTGCACGCCGTTGCTCTCGCGCTGCTCTTCGCTGCGGTCGGAGCCGCACAAGAAGAGGAGCTGAAAGAGGCCCCGCGGATCCCGCGGCTCGCTGACGTCTGGTTCGAGGACGACTTCGAAGGCGACAAGCTGGCGGACCATTGGGAGGTCGTCAACCCGGATACCGATGCCTACGTCGTCGAAGAGGGCGTCTTGCTCGTCATCGCCAAGGCGGTCGGCGGACTGGGCACGGAGTCGATACCAAACATCTTTCGCCTCAGGAAAGACCTTCCGCCAGTCGACTGGGTCGTGACGCTGAAGCTCGAAGTCGAGCTCCAGACCGGCCGGGAGTTGCTCCAGTTCGGACTCTTCACCGACCCGGCGAATCGGATCGTCACTGAGCTTTTCTCCGCACCGGCGGAGGGTGGCACAAGCGTCACCTCATCTCTATCCCTCCGAGTACGGAAGGTCACTGATGAACAAGCCACTGATTTCACGGATTCGGTCTGGTCGAGAAAAGAGTGGTTTCGCGCTTTCGCCGCTACCGTGCCGCAACCGATTACCGTCAAGATGGCCAAGCAGGGACGCTCCTACCATGCGGCCGTTCATTTCGACGGAAGCAGAGACGATGCAGGGGATCCCATCTGGTCCCAAACTCAACTCGTGTCTTCCCTGCGGCCGCCGAAGCAGCTCGTCCTTAACGTCTCTCAGTGGAGGAAGGTTCCAGGCGAAAGTCTTTTCCGGTTCGATTCGATCAAGATCGAAGCGAACCATCGATGACGCCGGCGGACGGCCTTGCCGTCAACGGTACCGTAACCGTTTCACCATGTCGTTCGCAGCCTTTCTGAGTCTGCTGTACTCCGTGCGTAGGCCCTCGTACTCGTCGACCACCTTGTTGTAGGCCCCTGGGTCACGGCTCCGGTGGTGAGCCAGAAGCGCGTCGATCGTCCCGATCATCTCGAGCTGAATTCGCCGAAGCTCCGTGGCAGCTCCGAAGAGTTTTTCCAACTCCTCGTCACTTTTCCTCCGGCTGAGGTCCTGCAAAGGTATGACGGTGGCCTCCGCCCGTCGCCGTAGCCGTACGATCTCCGCCGCGGCCGCCTCGTACTTCCCGTCCGCGATGCTCGCCGCCACCGCCGCCAGCAGATCCATCGTGTCGTTGAGGTTGGCCCTGACGAGGTTGAAGTCGTTGATCACAGGATCCAGCAAAAAGATCTGTCCAATTCGCTCTTTGAGGTCGGCGAGGCTACGAGCGATGAACACCTCCCCGCCGGTCGCTTTGGCGATACCCAGGAAATCTTTTTCCTCGTCCGGCGGGATGTCGATGCCGATGAAACGGAACTGCGGACGGATCTGGCGGTTCTCCAGCTTCTGCCGTAGGATCGACGGGGCGTCGAGCCGATAGCAGGGATCGGTACCGCCAGCGATGATGACGACCCGTTTCCAGACGCCTTCGAACCGCTCGGGGGGATCGAAGTCGCCCGCGGCCTGGGTGACGGCGTCGATCAGCGTGGTTTGTCCTCCCAACTGCAGCTCGGAAAGCGACTCACGAATGAGCGCCGAGTTGTTCTTCCCAAACCCGACGACCGGATTGATTTTCTTACCGTCACAGGGCCCGCCGAATCGACGGAGGGCCAGATGGTCGAGGTCGGCGGCCTCAAGGCCAAGCACCTCTTCAAGGGCTTGGCGAGCCGCGCCGATCCTCGTCGTCCCGGCGAAGGACCGTTCCATGGCGGCGGAGAGGTCGAGGACGATTTCCGTGTTGATCTGAATGGGGAAAAGTTGCGGGCTTCCCTCGGCCGTCACGACCGTCTTGACAACTTCAGAGAGGTCTTTGCCTCTCGATGCGGCGGCGTATTCGCCCCGCCCGGCCTTGGCCATGCACTCCAATTCCAGCTCGGCTTTCTCGTCGACGATGCCAAAACTGACGACCTGGAGCACGAATCCGATTTCTATTGCGAGACGCTTCACCACACCGCAAGGATCGGCGTCGCAAGTTTCCTTTCCGTCGGTCAGGAGGACGATTTTTGACGCGCCCTCGCGGTCTCTCAGCTGATCCGCTGCCAACTCGATGGCCGCCGCGATCGGGCTCTTTCCCCTGGGGTGGATACTGCGAACGCCGGCGACCAGCGCTTCCTTGTCGAGCGGTCCGACTTCGACGAGCGTCTCGACGTCGCCGCAGTCGCCTTCCCGCCGCTGGCCGTAGGTCATCAAGCCCACGTTCACTTCGGGAGCAAGATTGCGAATCTCTAGGCTCAAGACGCGCTGCACGATCTTGATCTTCGCTTCGCCTTCGACATCGCCCCACATCGACCCCGAGCCGTCGACGATGAAGAGAATGTTCTTCTCTTGACCGCTGGTGGCCTGCGCCAGGGTCGCGAGCATCAGCCATAGAAAGATCACGTTCCTCTGCATGGAATGTCCTCGCTTTCTTGTGTGCCTTGCCCGGGCCAGTCGGCCGGAGCTTGGTCGGCCGGCAGCACGCAGCGAAAACCGACTTTTGGATGTCGGGCATCCCGCGCCCGGAAGCTTCGCGCCGCGGCGCGGAGGAAGTACGGACCGTCGAGATAGCTGCCGCCGCGAACTACCTTGTACTCGTCTTCGTGGACCTCGGAGTTGACAGGATTCTTTTTCTTCCCTTTTCCATAGAAGCTCTCGCCATACCAGTCCTCGACCCACTCGGCGACGTTGCCGGCCAGGTCGCAAACCCCGTGGACGCTCTTGCCCTCCTCGTAGGATCCCACCGGAGCGCTCGTGCGATAGCGGTCATCGTCCAGGGAGGGGTCCGGCCGCTGGTCGGGACAGTTTGCGTCGCAGAAGTTCGCCCGCGAACCGTTGACCGGAGCGTTTCCCCAGGGGTAGCGCCGATCTTCGCCCCCTCGCGCCGCGTACTCCCATTGGGCCTCGGTGGGCAGGTCGGTGGGCAGATTCTTGCGCACCCCCTGGCAGTACTGTTTGGCTTCTTCCCAGCTCACTCCCGTCACGGGATGGTCGCCGTCCGGAAGCTCGTCGCAATCCTCGGGCGGTCCGCGGCCGGTCTCCGCCAGATACCTTTGGTATTGACAGACGGTCACCTCGTGCTTGTCCATGAAGAAAGCGTCCAGCACGACCGGGTGCGCGGGTTGCTCGCGTTCCGCCCAGGTCGGAACGTCGATCTCCATAAGCGTCAGCGCTTCCTTGGCCTCCTGCTCGCTGCTTCCCATGGTGAACGAGCCGCCGGGGAGAAAGACCATTTCCTCGCCGCCTGCGCTCGGCTCCACCCCGGACCGGCTCCCGAAGTAGTAGAGCGTCCCGGCCAACGCCAGCACGGCCACGACGGCTCCGGTGGCGACGGAAACCGGGATCCGCGGTCGCGGTCTGACCGGTGGCGGGGTGGCCGCATCGCCGGAGCCTGGGTTGACGCCGGTAATCCCCCAGATCAGCTGATCCATCGGGTCCGGGTCCGGCAGGCGAAAGTCGACCCATGTCATGCTCCCGAGGAAGGCGGGCAGCTCCGGTGCGCTGACCAATCCGGGCAGGATCACCGGGATGACGGGGCATTGCCGCTGAACGAACTGCCGCAGGAACGCTTCCTGCTCCAGCTGCTGCCACGGGCCTGGACCGTTCGGTCCCACGAACACGGCGGCCGCTCCGATCGCTCCGATCTGCTCCTCGAGCGCGCGTTGCCAGGGCAGACCGGGTCGCAGCTCCCACTTGTCCAACCACGGCCGCAGGCCGCGTGCCTGGAGGCGCCGCGCTATGTCTTCCACGCTCTGCTTGTCTTGAGAGTTGTGGCAGAGGAAGACGTCGAAGGTGTCGGGCTCGCTCACTTACGAAGCCTCTCCATTCTGGTGGTCGTTGACGTCCTCGTTCAGGCCGGGCGAGCATAGCATAAACACGCGCTCCAAAAACTCCAGGTTGCATTTCTCCATGCCCCGCAGAAGAACCTTGAAAAAGGGTGCGTAACGCAAAGCGAGCGGCAAGACGACGAGACCGGCGGCCGTCCTGACATGGAGGACGACGAGCTGTTTCTTGAACATGCCGTTGGCGACTTGGTAGCCGTCGAGGGCCAAACCGGCAACGGCCCCGGCGGGGATCTGGTAGCGCTCGCGGTCGCCCTCAAAGCGAAGCTCCTGGCGCTTGAAATCGAGCGCGAGAAAGCCCAGGTCGGTCGCTTCGTCGAGCATCGCCCGGCCCCAGTTCTCCACGGGCACCATCTCGACGAGGTAGACGTCCGGCGCACCCGGATCGACCGCGAGGTGCGTTCTTGAGGCGAGCTCGCGAAGCGTCGTGCGGTAGGTGTAGAGACGGCCCAGGTAGTCGCCGCGGATGGCGACGGCCGCGGAGACGGCCGCCAATACGGCGCCAGCGACGACAAGCCACCAGTTGGGGTCCGTTTCGGAGCCCAGGACGGCGGCCGCCGCGGCGCCCACCCCACCGATGAGCCCCACCAACGGAGCCAGGTTCCAGGCGAACATGACGTAGCCGTTGCGCCGGGTCAGGATCCTTCCCGCCCACGGTTCCTCGACGGGGTCGATCCGGGCCAGCTGCTCGCCGGAGGCGTCCTGGTCCTCCATTTCCAGAGGGCTCGCGGCCTTCCTGGGCTCGGCGCCTTCCGGAGGACGCAGCAGGGGCAGGACTTTTTCGAGCTCCGCCTCGGTCAGCGCGACGGACCGGGCCAGGATCGACCGTCCCGTCATGGATTCAAGGGGATGGAACGGATTGAGGACACCCGTCTCGCCGCTCGTCGGCTTGAGCGACACCCAGGCCGAGACGCGGCCGCGGCATGCCACGCGCCGCGGGCATACGTCGACGGCGGCGACGATCGCCGGCACGTTCGGACGGTAAGGCGCCGAGAGCTCCACCGCCTTGTCGGCAAACGTGCCGTCTTCGAGCGCGGCGGGGAGCTCCTCGGCCGTCTCAGGCGGGAAGAGGAGAAGCTCGCGCCGCGTCCACGCGCCGCACCGCTCGCAGTAGGGATCGCGGCCCACCCGGATCCAGCCCAGGGGAAGGCAGAAGACGAGGACCGTCACGGCCCCGCCAGCGAAGATTGCCCAGTTGATGACGACGTCCCACTTGTCCGGTCCCTCCTCCTCTTCTTCGGCCGAGCCGTCGCCGGAGGATTCGAGCTCTTGCGACTCCATCCGCCAGCGGACGTAGTGGACGAGCTGCGCGGCGTCGAGCGTCCCCGCCGCGGACCAGAGCCCCAGGGCGTAGACCCCCGGGTAGAGCACCGTCGCCGCCGCGAGGCCGAGGAGCGCCGCGGCAGCGCGGCTGCGGCAGTGTCCGTGCCGCACCGCCAGGAGGATCATCCCGCCGACGAGGAACGCCGCCAGGAGCGGCATGACGAAGACGTAGTACTGGTCATGGACGTAGGCGAGATGCAGGAGCACCGCGAAAACGGCGCTCACGGCGAGAGTCAAGAGCGACCAGAGCAGGAAGCGCCCTGGATCGAAACGGCCGCTCGGACGGTAGCGTCCTCGGGCGGCGAAAGGGCTAGGAGGCTTGAAGCCGTTCACAGCCCAATTTTCCGACATCGACCCGACAAAGTCCAGCCGCGGGAAATCAGCATCTCGATCGTCGCCCTTCCCTTCGGAGTGAGACCGATCACGAGTGGCTACCGGGACGGAGCCTGACCTCCGCGGCTCGGTGGCGTGGTAGAGTCGTTGGCCGGGGAAGTGGCCTTTCAAAGACTCTGACGGACAAGGAGCTGAAACCATGACCACCGCCGAAACGGAGCTCGAAAAATTCATGGCGGGACTGGTGAAACGCAACCCGGGCGAGCCGGAGTTTCATCAGGCCGTTCACGAGGTGGTGGGGACCCTCATGCCCTTCGTCCTCGAGCATCTGGAGTATAAGGAGGCGCAGATTCTCGAACGTATGACCGAGCCCGACCGCATTGTGATCTTCCGCGTCACCTGGGAGGACGACGAAGGGCACATCCGGGCCAATCGAGCCTGGCGGGTGCAGTTCAACAACTCGATCGGACCCTACAAGGGCGGTCTGCGTTTCCACCCCTCGGTGACGCTGTCGGTTCTGAAGTTTCTCGGCTTCGAGCAGGTGTTCAAGAACAGCCTCACCGGACTGCCGATGGGCGGCGCCAAGGGCGGCTCCAACTTCAACCCCAAAGGCAAGAGCGACCGTGAGGTGATGCGGTTTTGCCAGTCTCTGATGGTCGAGCTGCACCGTCATATCGGCGAGGACGTCGATGTGCCGGCTGGCGACATCGGCGTCGGGGCGCGGGAGATCAGCTACCTCTTCGGCCAGTACAAACGGATGGAGAACCGTTTCGTCGGGATTCTCACCGGCAAGGGCCTCTCTTTTGGCGGTAGCCTCATCCGGACAGAGGCGACGGGCTACGGCTGCGTCTATTTCATGCAGAACATGCTGGAGCACCGCGGGGAGGGGATTGCCGGAAAGCGCTGCTCGGTGTCCGGCTCGGGCAACGTCTCCCTCTACACGATCGAAAAGCTCATCGGGCTCGGCGGCAAAGTGGTGACCGCCTCCGACTCGAGCGGCTTCGTCCACGACCCCGACGGCATCGACGAAGAGAAGCTCGCCTGGCTCAAGGATCTCAAGGAGGTGCGGAGGGGCCGCATTCACGAGTATGCGGAGCATTTCCAGAGTGCTCAGTTCCATGCCGGAAAACGCCCCTGGGGCGTGGCGGTGGACCTGGCTTTTCCCTGTGCGACGCAGAACGAGCTCGATGCCGAGGCGGCGAAGACCATGATCGACCAAGGTCTCGTCGCCCTCGCCGAGGGAGCGAACATGCCTTGCGAGCTTGACGCCGTGCACGCCTTCCTCGACGCCGGGGTGCTCTTCGGACCCGCCAAGGCCGCCAACGCCGGCGGGGTCGCCGTCTCCGGCCTCGAGCAGAGCCAGAATGCGCTGCGCATCTCCTGGTCCCGCGACGAGGTGGACGAGCGTCTGAAGGGCATCGTGAAGGACATTCACGCCCGTTGTGTCCGCTACGGCGAGGACGGCTCCAGCATCGTCAACTACGTCAAGGGCGCCAACCTCGCCGGCTTCATCAAGGTGGCCGACGCGATGCTGGCTTACGGCGTGGTCTAGCAGGCCTTGGCGGTGCGTTTCAGCTCCGCGGCCATCGCCGCGGCCTGAATCCAGCGTTCCAGGACAGTTGAATCCCCACAGGAGAGGACGACGTCGCGATCCGGCAGCTTGACGCGATCCCGAAAGGCGGTCTATACTCGGATTCGAATTCAGCTCTTCAAGGAAGTTCTATGAAGCCCCTCCAAATCTCCCAAGACATCGTCCCCCTGGCTCGCTTCAAGACGCAGGCCTCACAGATTCTCCGCCAGATGCACGACGAGCAACGCCCTGTCGTGGTCACGCAGAACGGCCAGCCGGCCGCGGTTCTCATCACGCCTGAGGAGTTCGACCGCCTGCAGGAGCATGACCGCTTTCTGGAAGCGGTCCAGGCCGGGCTGGCGGATTCGGAGGCCGGAAGGCTCCTCGACGACGAAACACTTGCGGCGGAGCTCGACGCTGAGCTCGGCACATGAAGCTCCGCTGGACCGAACGGGCACGTAGAGATCTCCTCGACATCGGCCGCTACATCACCCGCGACAAGCCCGTCGCGGCAAGACGCTGGGTCGCCCGGCTACGGCAAAGGGCTCACCAAGCCGCAGACCTGCCTCTCTCCGGCCGGAGGGTCCCGGAGCTTGGTCGTGACGACGTTCGTGAGGTCCTGGAGCGAAGCTATCGAATCGTCTACCGCATCCTGGAGGAGGAGATTCACGTCCTCACGGTCTTCGAGGGGCACAAGAGGCTGCGGTCGAGCGAGCTTGACGTCCCGGAGTAAAACCGGAGACGGTCGACCCGGCTCAGGCATCAGATCGAAACCCGAGTGAAGACGATCGCCTGATCTCCGCGATGGACCGGCGCCGCGAGAGGCGAACGCGCCGCGAGGAGGGCCTCGGCCGCCGCCGGGAGCTCGCTCGTCCAGTCGAGAACGAACCACTCGGACGTCTCGCTCGTCGCGATCTCGACATCGAGGTCGAAGCCACTCTCCGGCACACCGCTGACGGCGAGTCGATGCCATTGCTGTCCACTGCGCAGCTCCACCTTCAGACTCTGCCCGGCCAGGGTCGCCGAACGCAGGCCGGCGGACTCCGGAATCATCAGTTGAACATGACGAGCGCCGCGCAGCGATTCAAGATGTAGGCTCAGGCGACGGCCCTCCTCCACTTCCGGAGACGCCGTCACCGTGAGCACCGGTGCGGCATCACCAGTCACCGGCGCGACGGCCACCGGACGGTCCGTCCTCTCGCTCCAAGGCAAGATGGAAGTCTCCGGACGCCGGAAGTCGGCGACGTCCGCCATCGCCGGCGGAACCGGGTTCGAGCTGTAGATCATCCAATGTGCCTGCCCCTGGTCGTGGTCCTCGACGTGTAGGACGTTGAGAAGCTGCGGCCTCCATTCGGAGTAAAGCGGTAGAGCCGTGGCGCAGACCATCCCCACGCCGAGGACGGCGACGGACGCGAGCAGGGGTTTCCACGGCCGAACGTCGGCACACCGCAGCAGAGGATGAAGGGCCACGACGTAGAGCGCCACGAAGGGAAACGTCGCGACGATGAGCTGATAGCCCTGCGTCTGCTCGAAGAGCGCCGCTGGCTTGAGGGTGAAGAGTGTCGCCATGGCGAGGGTCAGAATCGCCAGCGCCTCTCTCCTGTGTCGGAGCTGACGCCACAATGCCAACGCCACGATCAGCAGGCCGGAACCGAGGACCGGGATCAAGAAAAGATTGGCGGCGACGGGAAGATAGGCGACACTCGCGGCCGCCAGGAGCAAGTAGAAGATCCAGGCTCCCAGCAGCGACGACCAGAAGTCCAGGAACCGGCCCAACGCCCAGGTCACCGTGAGGGCGGCGGCCAGCGTCGTTGCGGCCAGGCAGAGCCGGAACGGCCACTCCTGGGCCGGCCACGCCACCGTCGTACCGTTGAGCAGCGCGAGGACCTTGAAGACCCCAAGGTTGAAGAGCACCACCGCGAGGACGGTCAGGAGCGACGCCAGTGTGCCGACGGCGATCCTGCGTCCGGACGTCTCGCCGCCGCGTACGACGGTCACGGCCGCCGCCGCCAGCAGCAGGAATCCGAGCACCGCGAGCGGCACGTTGTTTCCCTGGTTCCAGGTGATCGTCATGACCTGGCCCAGCGAATGATAGAGCTTGTCGCCTCCCGCGTGACCGGTGAGATCCATCGACGCCAGCTCCCGGGTGAGGGGCAGAACGTTCTCCCCGTGGTGCTGGAGGGTGACCCGGCTCAGGTTCTCCAGCGTGTCGAGCGGTGAGTGGTAGTGGTTGCGCTCTCCGGCGAAGGAGAAGTCAATTCCCGGCAGCCCGGCCCTTTGTGCCACCGAGAAGTCGGTGTCGTTGGGCATGTGCTTGAAGACCTCGTCGGCGACGGAAAAGGCGCTTGGGTGACGGACGCTCCGCCGGAACGCGTCGACGACCCAGCGGCTGTCCGGACCGGTCCGCAGCAACAGGCTCTCGCCTTCAGATCCGCTCCCTTCGACGTTCAAGACGACGCCGACCTCTTCCGCCCAGGGGTGCTGGCCGAAAAAGGCTTCGGCGCCGAGGAGCCCGAGCTCCTCGGCGTCGGTGAACGCCAGGATCACAGGATTCCTGAACGGCGCCTCGGCGGCGAGGATCCGAGCCACCTCCAGCAGGGCCGCCACCCCGGCGCCGTCGTCCCCGGCCCCGGGCGACATCGGGACGGAGTCGTAGTGGGCCATGAGCAGGACCGCGGGACCCGGCCCGCGGCCGGGGATCTTCGCCAGGACGTTCTCGACGAAGGCGCAACGCGGGACTCGACGGTGACATCCGACGGTCCGCTGCTCCTCGACAATCGCTCCGAGGGCTTCGAGGCGAACGACGATCCGCTCCTTGACGCGCCGGTTCTCGGCACTGCCCACCGGGTGCGGCACGTTCTCGGCCAAGAGCTCACCGAGCACGTCGGCGGCGCGTCCGGCCGAGAACTCGTCTGCCGGAGCGTCGTCCGGCCTCGGCGAAGGGAAACGACTACTGAAGATCTGCAGACCGAAGATCAGCATCGACAACGCGAGCGCCGTCACCACGGTGCCACGGCGTAACGGCCCCTCGACAGGGGTCGAGCGACGGGAGGAGGAATCGGCTGGGGTGTTCATGGATTCGGATTATACGGGACGGTCGCCGGTCGCGCTAACGGCGGGCGGCGATCAGCTCCCGGATTTTGTTCTGAATCGGCGACGCACCGCTGTCGTAGTTCGACATCACCGCCACGGTGTAGCCCGAGTCGAGAAACATGTCGAGGTTCGAGCTGATCCCCGAGAAGCCGCCGCTGTGGCCGACGATCCTGTCGTCCGGCGTACCGCCGATCCCGAAGCCGTAGCCGTACTCGGAAGAGCCCAGATCGGGCCTGCCCTTCCACAGCTCCTCGGTGGACTCGGCGCTCAAGAGCTTGTGGCCGCGTAGCGCCTGGTCGAAACGCAGGAGGTCCTCCACCGTCGAGAAGCCGCCCCCTGCCGGACCGCCGCGGACGACGTGCAGGTAGAGGTTGTTGCGCCACTCGCCGTCGTCCAGCGTGTAGCCGATCGCCAGGTTCGGCACCGGACGGTCCATGTCGTAGCAGTCGGAGCCCGTCATCCCGGCCACCTTGTAGACATTCTCGCGGATGTAGTCGAAGTAATTCTGGCCCGTCGCTTTTTCGATGACGACGCCGAGCATGAACATCCCCGTGTTGCTGTAGCGCCAGTCGGTGCCGGGCTCGAAGGCGAGCGTCTCGTCCGCGACGAGGGGCTTGTAGTCTTCCAGCTCGCGGAAGCGTAGCTTCGACGCCTCCATGTAGGTCTCGTTGAAGTAGCTCCCCAGTCCCGACGTATGGGTCAGGAGGTGCTCGATGCGGATCTTGTCGGTGATCTCGCGCGGCAGCCAGTCCGTGCCGACGTACTTCGACAGCGGGTCGTCGAGGGCGAGCTTCTCGCGTTCGACCAGCTGCAGAATCGCTACCCCGGTGAACATCTTGTTCATCGAGCCGAGGTTGAACTTGGTGTCGATCCGGTTGGCGACGTCGAAGCGCTTGCTGGCGAGGCCGTGGACGCTCTGGTAAAGCACTTTGCCGTCACGGGCGAGGAGCACCGTGCCGGAGAAGACGTCGTGCTCGGCGAGACGCTTGACGAATGCGTCGAGGCGGGCGACGACCTCCTCGTCGGTGAGCTCCTCCTCGGCCTGCGCCAGCTCGGCGGGAGGCCGGGCGGGGAAGACCTGCAGGCCGGCGATGCGATGCGGGGGCTCCTCCTCGACGTCGACGACGAGGGCCTGCCAGCCCTCCGTCAACCGGTTGCGGACGATCACCACCAAGCCTTCGACCGGCGCCTCGCCGTCGTACTCGCGCAGGCCGTAGAAGTCGTAGCCCTGTGACTGGCGGTAGGTGTCGGCGAAGACCGAGAGGTGCGTCTCCATGGGGGCCATATCGCGAAAGCTCTCGGTGAACGCGTCGTTGACGAACGTGCGCGTGCGTTCGGCGTCGTTGGCGTTGAAGGTGTCGATCAGGGCCTGAATGCGTTCGCCGACCGCTCCCTCCGGCAGCGGGACGTGACGATGGACCTGGGCAAAGGCGGACGCCGCGCACAGGCCGAGCACCGCGAGCATCGGGCCGACGACGGCAAATCTCCTGGCTGAGTACATTCCTGCTCCTTCCTCCGGGGTTCGTTCCCCGGACGGCTTAGGTACGTGTGGGCCGGCGGTAGGTTCCGGCTATCGCGGACGGTATACTCCGAAAACGTCGACGACGCGCACCGTCCGGCCTTCTCTCCAGACGGCCGCACGATCGCCTTCTTCAGCTGGCAGGACGGCAAGCCGGGGCTCGACACGCTCCAGGTCGCGAGCGGCGAGCACGGCAGGACCCGTGGCACAGGGTGTTGCGACGGCCGAGAGAGCTGAAAGACCGCGGCGTGGACTTGTGGTAGCATGGTCCCATGACCAGAGAACAGTTGCACGTCCTGCTCGACGAGCTTCCCGCCGAAGCCCTCGCTCCCGCCGGTCGCCTCCTCAAATCCCTGAGGGACCGATCTCTCGCCAACGCTTATGTCAGCCTGCTCGGCTGGCTGGGACCGGAAGCCACCGAGCTCACCGACGCAGCCCTCCTGCTCCTCAAAAAACGGATGAAGATCCACAAAGTGAGCGTCCGGGACATCGCCAAGGAGCTGAACGCGAAAGGCGCGGACGACGTGAGTGGCGCGGACCTCGAGAGCTTGCTTCGAGGCGGCTTCTTTTCCATCTACGACTACATGGGCGTCAGCCTGGCTGTCCGGAAGAAGCGCGACCCGAAAACGGCGACCCTCGTAGACGCCGGGAAGGCCGTCGGCGTCGCCGGCCCACTCCCTAAAGACAACATCGTGATGGAAGCCGCCCGCAGCGAGGCCGGCAAGATCCGAACCGAGTCCGACTACAATGTCTTCGTCGAAGACGGCTCCAAGCCCGAGCAAGCCAAGCCCCTTGATGCCTTCTTCACCGTCTTGACGGAATGGATGAAGGACGTCTACGAAGAGCTCGACCCTAAGAACACTGAAAGCTTGGCGCTGCGTTTCGTCTCGTTGGACTCCGACACGTCAGTTCAGGGGTCCTCCGGTTCCGATCAGAGCTGAAAGGTCGAGCCCGTAGGCAGAGGCGACTTCGACGAGCTCCGCCTCGTAGGCCATCCGGACATCCGGCCTGCGACGCAGCACGTCCAGGTAGTCGAAGACCACGTTGAGCATCTTGGAGCTGTCGCCGGTCCGCTCGTAGAGCTGGCTGAGGTTTGCAAACACCAGGGCAACCTCCTTGGGTGAACCGCACTCCTTCAATACCTCAAGAACCTTCCGGAAGCGCTTCTCCGCGGCAGCGTAACGGCCTGCCTGCTGGTCGATCACAGCCCACATCCAGTCCTGCTCCAGCCGTATCCGGGCCGTAGCGTGGGCCTGAAAGAGCTGCTCAGCCTCCTCCAGATGAGTCTTGGCGTCTTTGTAGCGGCTGGCGGCAATCTCCGCCCCGGCCAGGTGATGCAGCGTCTCCGCCCGCGTATGGGGATCCAATAGGGACTGCAGTCGTAGGCCGTCTGCGAAAGCTTCGATCGCGCGGCGGGGCATGCCGTCGCCGGACCACGCCATCCCCAGACGCAGCAGGTGCTCCGCCAGTCTGCCGGGAATTTCGTCGTCGGCTCCTGAGATACGGAGGAGCTTTCGGGACTCCCTCAGGTCCTGGATCGCCCGGCGAAAATCCCCCGCTCCACGAGCCGCGTCGGCGCTCAGCTCGTAGAGGGTGGCCAGGATCTCGGCATCGAAGTCGCGGTCGACTCCGGCGATCAACTCCTGGAGCGGCTTCCTCGCCTCCGCTCCCGACTCCGCGATCCGGTAACCCCGGAGCAGGACCAGGTGTTCCCTGTGATGCGAGGCCAGGTAGCGCCAGAGAGACTCCGGCCCTTGGGGGCCGTCAAGAGCCGGCAAGCCTGCAAAAAGCTCGTAGGTGGCCTCGACGAGCTGTTGACCTCCGCCACGGGTCAAACCTCCGTCGCGGGTCAGGACCCGGTGCAACATCTCCTCAATGACCAGCCGGGAGAAGACGAACGACTCGAGGTCTCTCGAGATGGCGAACCACCGGTGCTTCCCCCGAAGCCGGCTCAGCGCGCCCGGCCATCCCGCCGCCATGGCCCATCGCCAGACCGCCGAGACTACCGGCGACCACGGCCCGTCCGGAGGCGGACACCGAGGCTCCTCCTTCATCAGCTCGGCCAATATCCCGACGACCTTACAACACTCCGGACATCCCGAACCGACGTGGGCCAGCAGATTCCTGCAACCTCTGGAGTCGAGCCCCTCTTCCAAGGCCCGGAAGAGATCGGGGAGCTCCACGTGACGTCCCGGCTCCAAGAGCAGGCCGGGCGCCTTCCGATCCATGACGATAGTGCCGATCTCCATATTCCGTGACCTTTCAAGCCGACCCTCCAGAAGAAGATTCTACACAAAGAGAGATCCCGGAAACAAGTCCCCGAAGAAATCTTATCAGACAGAGACTAGACTCGAAAAGCATGAATCTCTGTCTATGAAGCATGCAAAGCTCTGAAGTGTGGTCTTTTTGGATCGGCGGCTCTCAGGAGCCAGGAGGAAGGCCGTCTCGTCGAGCGGCGTGTAGGGGTCCTCGAGGGTACGCCGCAGGGCCCTCAAAGCCTCTTCGATCTTCGCCAGCTCCGTCCGGACCTCGTCCTCGGGCCTCGAGCGCAGCCCCCGGGCTCGACACGCAGGTCGCGAGCGGCGAGCGGCGGCGCTTGGCCGAGGTCCGCGGCGCCTCAAGGGATGTTGACGTCTACGAAGGGCGGTAACTTCTTCGCCCCAATCCAGTAAATAGATGAGACGGCTTCGCCAAGAGCTCCGGAGCCGCACCACGGGAAGACAACAGGAGGACGCCATGGGAGATCTTCGTATCGGACTACGCATGCTGTTGAGGTCGCCGGCCGTGACCACGCTGACGGTCCTGACCCTGGCGCTCGGCATCGGCGCCAACACCGCGATCTTCAGCGTCATCCATGGCGTCCTGCTCGCCGAGCTGCCCTATCCGGAGTCCGAACGGCTGGTCCAGGTCTGGAACAAATACCCGCTGATGGACCTGCCCCAGGCCTCGGTCTCGATCCCCGACTACTTCGACCGCCGCGAAGGGGTCGAGGCCTTCGAAGAAAGCGCCCTCTACAACTACAGGAGCTTCAACCTGACGGGCGAGGGGCCGCCGGAAAGGCTCATCGGCGTCCACACGACCGCAACGCTTTTCCCGCTGCTCAAGACCCAGGCGTGGCTGGGCACGGCGTTCTCCGAAGAGGAGGATCAACCGGGACGCGACAACGTGGTCGTCCTCTCCTACGCCCTGTGGCAAAGCCGGTTCGGGGGGGACCGGTCTCTCGTCGGACGCGACATCCGTCTCAACGGGGAGCCGCACCGCGTGCTCGGCGTCATGGGCGAGGGCTTCGCCTTTCCCAATCCCCGCGTCCGGCTCTGGAAGCCCTTCGCACCCACTCCCGAGCAGCGCTCCGACGACGCACGCGGCCACGAATTCTCGTCGATGGTGGCGCGGCTCGCTCCCGGCGCCTCCATCGAGCAGGCCCAGAGCCAGATCGACGCCATCCACGAGCGTAACCGGGAACGCTTCCCGGAGGTCCGCGAGTTCTGGGAGTCGAGCGGCTTCGGCGGCATGGTGATCGACTACCGCGAGGAGCTTTTCGGCAGCCGGCGTCCGATGTTGCTCCTGCTCCAGGCGGTGGTGGGTCTGGTGCTTCTGATCGCCTGCGCCAACGTCGCCAACCTGCTCCTGGCACGGCTCAACGGCCGCCGTAAGGAGCTCGCGGTCCGTACCGCGATGGGCGCCGGACGCCTCGCACTGGCCCGGCAGTTGCTCGTCGAGAGCCTGCTTCTCGGCCTGCTCGGCGGAGCGGCCGGCATCGCGGTCGGGGCTTTGGGGCTCAAGCTCCTGAGCCGCTTCGGCATCGATCCGGCAGCCGGCACGATCGCCACCGTGCAGCTCAACCTCCCGGTCCTCGGCGCGACGCTCGTCCTTGCCCTCCTGACCGGCGTCGTCTTCGGCCTCTTCCCGATCGTCTCGCTGTGGCGTCTCCAGCCCAACGCGATCTTGAAGGAAGGCGGCGACCGCGGCAGCTCGAGCCGCGGACGCACCCGCCATTTCCTGGTGATCGCCGAGATGGCCATGGCCCTCATGCTCCTCGTCGGCGCCGGCCTTTTGATCCGCACCTTTGTCGCTCTACAGGACGAGGATCCCGGCTTCAGCCATGAAAACGTGGTGACCGCCCAGGTCCGGCTGCCGAACGCGAAGTACGGCGATGACGATCCCAAGATCGTCCTCTTCTACGAGCAGGCGCTCGAACGCATCCGGGCGTTGCCCGGGGTGAAATCGGCCGGGGTGATCACGGCGGCGCCGTTTTCGGGGAGCTCGTCCTCGGGCTCCTACTCGATCGAAGGCTACGAGCCGGGTGCCGGGGAGGCGGCTCCCCATGCCCTGGTGCGCGTCGTTGACGAGGACTATTTCGAGACCCTGGAGATCTCCGTCCTGACGGGCCGGGGGTTCGAAAGCTCCGACGCCCTGGTCGAAGGCGACGGCGACGGAGTCGTCGTCGTCGACCGCACCCTGGTGGAGAAATACTGGCCGGAGTCCGACCCGATCGGACAGCGCCTCCGCCGTGGCGGTCCGGACTCGTCCGCCTACCGGATCGTGGGGGTGGTGGAGCCCGTCAAGGTTTCGACCCTGGAACGGCCCATCACCAAGGAGACGATCTACTTCCCCTACCGCCAGAACCTGCGCCGCGGCATGACCTTCGTGGTGAAGGCCGAGCTTCTACCCACGGCTTTCGCCGGCCCTCTACGCGACGCGATCCTGGAGGTCGACCCGGAGCTGCCGCTCTACAACGTCAACACCCTGGAGGCCGAGCTGGCCGCTTCGCTCACGACCCAACGCGTGTCGATGATCCTGGTGGTCACTTTTGGCCTCCTGGCCGTGGTGCTGGCGTCGATCGGCATCTATGGCGTGCTGTCGTTCTCGGTGGGGCAGCGCATCCGGGAGATCGGCACTCGCGTGGCGCTCGGCGCGGCGCCGCGGCAGATCCTCCAGCTGATCGTGGGCCAGGGCATGGCGTGGACGCTGATCGGCCTGGTGACGGGTGTGGTGGCGTCGCTCGTCCTCGGACGCTTCCTGGAGGCGATGCTCTTTGGCGTGACGTCTTGGGATCCGGCGACTTTCCTTGCCGTCGGTCCGCTCTTGGCGGCGGTGTCTTTCCTGGCCTGCTACCGTCCGGCGCGGCGCGCCACGCGGATCGATCCGCTCGAGGCGTTGCGGGAGGAGTGACCTTCTGGGGTCGTTTGGCGATTTTCCCGTAAAATCGTCAACAAGGTTGGCGATTTTCCTGTAACGCGACCGAGCGCCTCCGAGAGCCTGGGTGAGGGTATGTTAGACTTCCTTCGCGGAGACCGTGAAGCCCAAGCTTCTGTTGGCTCAACGACCCAGGAGACTTGATCATGTCCCACCAGCTTACCCGACTGCTCGCCGCCATGACACCGCAGGAGCAAGCAGAGATCGAGAGCTTTGCAGCTTTCCTCCTGGCTCGGCGACAGCTCCAGAAGCTTCACCTCGCCACGGACGACGTTCCCGTCGAGGAGCTCGTGTCGCTGGTGGCTGCTTCCGGGAGCTTCGACTGGCTCGGCTCCGAGGAGGACGTCTATTCGATCGAGGACGGGGAACCGGTCCGATGGGCGACTCCGTGACCCGACGTGGCAGCGTCGTCCTTGTCCGTTACCCATTCACAGATTTGACCGGCACCAAGGTTCGTCCTGCCGTCGTCCTGACGCCCGATTCACTGATCGCCGCCTTGGACGACGTGCTCTGTCTTTTCGTCTCCTCGGCCGTACCTGGGCAGCTTCTGCCGACAGATTTCATTCTGGAATCCTCGCATCCTTCCTTTCCAAGTACGGGGCTGAGACGTCGGTCGGTGCTCAGAGCCCACAAGCTGGCCCTGCTCCACAAGAACCTCGTGTTGCGTACTCTGGGAAAGATGGAGAACGATCTGATGAGTGAGGTCAACCACCATCTACGCATTGCTTTAGGTCTCTGACCGAGAGCGAGCAGACAAGAACGATCCGCCAGGAGCACCGCCGATGAAGATCCTACGAACGCCGGACGAACGATTCGAGAGCCTGAAGGACTATCCCTTCGCGCCCCACTTCGTCGAAGTCGACGGCGTACGGCTCCATTACGTCGACGAAGGACCGCGCGACGCAGATCCTATCCTGATGCTCCACGGCGAGCCGTCGTGGTCCTACCTCTACCGCTTCATGATCCCGCCCTGCGCCGAGGAGCACCGAGTGATCGCGCCCGACCTCGTCGGATTCGGCAAGTCCGACAAGCCGGCGTCGGTCGCCGACTACTCCTACCAGGCCCACGTCGACTGGATCAGGGGGCTCGTCGAGGCGCTCGACCTGCGGCGGATCACCCTCGTCGGACAGGACTGGGGATCGCTCATCGGGCTGCGCGTCGCGGCCGAGAACGAGGCCCGGTTCGCGCGCATCGTGATCGGCAACGGGATGCTCGTGACCGGCGATCAGAAGATGCCCGGTGTCTTCAAGGTCTGGCGGGCCTTTGCCCGCTGGTCGCCGCTTTTTCCGATCTCCCGGATCGTTGAGGCCGGCACCCGGCGTAAGCTCCATCCGGAGGAGCGCCGCGCCTACGACGCGCCGTTTCCGTCGTCGGCCTACAAGGCCGGGACCCGGGCCTTTCCGGCCCTCGTGCCAACCTCGCCCGACGATCCCGCCGCACCGGCCTGCCGGAAGGCGTGGGAGGTCTTCAAGGCCTGGGAGAAGCCGTTTCTTACGACCTTCAGCAGCGGTGACCCGATCACCCGCGGCGGCGACCGCTATATGCAGGAGCGGATCCCGGGCGCCAAGGAACAGAAGCACACGACGCTACGCGGCGGACACTTCTTGCAAGAGGATTCGCCCGGCGAATTCGCCGCCGCCGTCCTGGAGCTGATCGCTTCGACGAGCGCCGGCTGAATGACGAGGAGCAGGGAGTGGGTGGCGGTACCGCGAGCCAGCGCAGTCCAGGATAGGCACCAGGTATACGAAGCCTTGGCGCAGCGCGAGAACGGAGCTCCCTAAGAGGCCGGCCCCCGGGCGTTGGTGCCCCCGGACGCCCCGGACGTTGGTTTCCCTCTCAGTCCTCCGCCAATTTCCGCTTTAAATCCGAGCCGTCTCGAGTGCCGGCCGGTTTGGGTTCCGGCTCGTCTTCGACCGCCGTCATCACCTCGGCGCTTCGCCCGACCTGTTTGGGGCCCGGTTGGTCATCGTGGCCCTTCAGGGGTTTCTGATCGTCTGCCATGTTCGGTCTCCTCCTGGTTATCGCGAGCCCGCGGACGTGCGGCTCGGGTGTCTGCGGTTGTAGACACCACACCGCGCGCGATGGGAGGATCCGAATCGCGAGAATGTGTTTCGTTGATGCCCCTCTGGGGCAATTCAGCGCCAATCACCCTGGAGCATGAACGCCGCCCAGAAGTACGGCGCCCGCCACCGCTCCTCTTCGAGCATGGACAGCTGTGCCTCACGCAAGGCCTGCGAGGCCGACAGGCCGTCCTCGAGCAGGCCGCGGTAGAAGCGCACCATGAGCTCCGCGGTCGCCTGGTCGTTGACGCTCCACGCGCTGACGATCACCTGCGACGCCCCCGTCGCGAAGAAACCCTGCGCCAGCCCGACGAGCCCCTCGCCGCGGACATCGCGTCCGAGGGCCGTCTGGCAGGCGCTAAGCACGACGAGCTCGGCGTCGAGGCGCAGCGAAGGGATCTCGTGGACCCGCAGGAAGCCGTCGCGCGGGCGCCCCTTCGCGTCCACCAGGGAGAAAACGAGCCCCGAGAGCGCCGGATGGCGGTCGTTGAGCAGGCCATGGGTGGCGAAGTGGACGATCGAGAACGACGCCAGCTCGCTGCCGAGGACGGCCTCGCGCGTGGCGTCGAAGCCGAGGGCCTGGAAACGCCGTTCGGACGGCAGCAGCGCGAGAATCGCCGCCGCTTCCCGACCGGAATGCAGCAGGCGGGAGAGGCTCTCGATCTCGAAGTCACGAACCGCGCGGTCGAGATCGCGCGACGCAGCGACGGTGGCGGACGCTTCGTTGGATGCTTCACCGCCGGAAAGACGCGGGTCGTCGGCCTGGAAGACTGGATCGGCGATCACCGCGAGGGTCGGGGGCAGCTCGCGCGCCGGGCGTCCTCCGCGCAGCAGCTCGAGGACCGTGGTCGACGCCAGGGAGACGATCTCATGATCTTCGACGAGGAAGCGCTCGGGCGTGGACGGCCGCGACAAGACGCCGAAAGGGATGGGATGCAGCGCGCCGTCGGCGAGCACGACGAGGCGCTCGGCGTCGAGCAGGGGCTCGACCTCGCCCAGAAGCATCCCGCTCAGCTCACGGCGGTCGAGCTCGGTCTGCTGCCCCAGGCTTTGGTCTTTGCGCGGCAGCCCTTCGTGCAGACGCCGGGCGAGCGCTTCGAGAGTCTTGCGCGGCGGCAGGTCGAAGCCTTGGAAGCCCTCGCGGCTCACCCACCACAGAAAGCTGCGTGAGGCGCCGAGCGAGAAGGCCAGCAGGTGCGTGTCGTCGTCGAGCAGGTTCCGGATTTCCTCCACGCTCGGCGCTTCCGGCTCGATCGCGCCCACGCGGCGCCGCCCGCTGACGCGGATCTCGCCGCGTACGGTTTCGTAGTCGAGCAAAAGGGCGTTGAGCTCGATGTCGACCTTGGCCGCCGCTGGGCCGTCGTCGCCGTGCAGGCGCAGGCGGAGGTGCTCTTTGGCGTTGATGGTCCGCCGCAGGGCGCGCTCGCGCTTCAGCAGCTCCGGCGCCGCGTGGCCGGCGACGTCGACGCGGGCTTCGGCCAGGCTCTCGGAAAGGCTCAGCGCGCGAGCCCGCTCACGCGTCTCAAACGCTCGCTCTGCCTGTCCGAGCTCCATCAACAGGTCGACGTAGAAGCCGTGATCGTCGAAACGCGACGCGAAGTAGGAGCTGCGAAAGGCCAGGCTCTGCAGGCGGCGGCGCAACGACTCCACCAGGCCCATCGCTTCCTCGGCGCGTGCCAGTGCCGTCGCCGGGTCGCCGTCGAGCCGCGCCGTGCGCGCCAGGCCGAGCAGGGCCGTGGCCTCGCCGTCGAGGTTGCCGGCGCGGCGGAAAAGATCCAGCGCACGCTCGTGCAGGGAGCGTGCCGTGTCGAGCTTGCCGCTTTCCTCCTCCACCCGGCCGAGCTGGGTCAAGAGGTGCGCTTCGTTGATCCCTTCGCCGGTTCCTTCGAGCAGCGCGAGAGCCTCCTCGTACGAGGCCCTGGCCGCGGCCCAGGCGCCTTGCTCGCGGTAGACGTCGCCGCGCAGGTTGAGCGTCACGGCCTGGTTTTGCCGATCCTCGACGCCGCGCGCCAGCTCGATCGCTTCGGCGTACGCGGCGAGCGCTTCGTCGTGCTGGCCGTCGCCCTGGTGGGCCCAGCCGATCGCCGTCAGGGTGATCGCCAGGTCGCGCCGATTGTCGTGCTCGCGCAGCAGAGCGAGAGCCTGTTCCAGGAAGACGAGCCCCTCGTCGGGCCGGCCGAGGGTGACATGGCTAACGCCGAGGTTGTGCAGGGTCGTGGCCTCATAGGCCGCGCGGCCGAGCTCGCGCCAGATCGTGAGGGCCTGGCGATAGAAATCGAGTGCCGCTTGGGTTTCGCCGAGGGCCTCGCTGAGCACACCGAGGTTGTTGAGCGCGGTGCCTTCGCCGATGCGGTTGTCGAGGGAGCGCGAGATCTCGAGCGCCCGCTCGAAGGCTTGCCGCGCCCGCGCGGGCTCGCCGAGCTGACGGTAGGCATGGCCGGCGCTGTTGAGCAGGGGCGTGAGCTCGAAGTCGGCGCCAAGCTCGCGATAGGCGCCGAGAGCGCGCTCGTAGACCCCGAGCGCTTCTTGCAGCTCGCCGAGACCGTCGAGCATCTGCCCGACACGGCGCGTCGTGCGGGCAGCCCACAGGTCGACGTGCTCGGGCTCGGTCGGCGGCTCGGTCAGCCCTTCGAGCTTGGCGAGAGCGTCGCGGTAGAGCGCGAGAGCCTGGCGCAGGGCGGCGCCGTCTTGACGCAGCCGCGTGAAGTCGGCCGTACCGCCCTTGGCGAGCAGCATGGGCACGAAAACCGCGAGCGTCGTGCCGGTGGCCGTGCCGAGGAGCAGGGCGAGCTCACGCACCGCCGCAGCTGCCGCCTGGCGGGCGTTTTCGCCACGGTCGAGACGCCATTGGATCGTTTCGACCATGACAATGGCGTTGTCGACCAGCGCCCAGGGCGATGACCAGAACGGCGATCGAGATCTGGTGAAGGATGTCGCCGCCGGAGGCGAACAGGCCGATCGAGGTGAGCCATGGTGCGACGTCGGCTAAAGCGGGTACACTCGCCGCCGCGGACCCTGGAGATCCGAGCCCGACGCTGACGAGCAAACCCCCGAAATGGCCTCACAAGACAAGGACCCGGACGTCGAGCACTTGATGCGGGAAATCCAGGCAGGGCGCTCGAAGGAGGAGCATTTCCAAGAGCTCTTCCTTCATTACCTCCCTTCCGTCGTCCACTTTTTCCGGAATCGCGGCGTCTCTGACGCGGAAGACCTCGCCCAAGAGGTGCTCTTCAGTGTCTATAGGAATGTGAAGAAGTTCCGCTTCGAGGCGAGCTTCGACACCTGGATGTTCCAGATCGCCGCCAATGTGTGGAAGAACGCTCTGCGTAGTCAGGACGCCCTCAAGAGACGAGCAGAGGAGGTCTCGCTGGAAGAAGAGATCGAACGAAGTGAGGCGGGGGGATCCGACGTCGAGCCACCGGATCCGGCTCGCGACCCCCTGGAGCAGGCGATGGCCGAGGAACGGACTGCAGTGTTGCACGATGGCCTCGATCAGTTGCCGCCCAAGATGCGGCAATGCACCTTCTTGTACCTCCAAGGACTCAGTTACCGCGAGATCGGGGAGCTGACGGGAGTCTCGATCACCACTGTGAAGGCGCATCTCAAGGCGGCGCGGGAGCGGCTCCAGCCCATCCTGAAGGAACACTTCGACGTCGCCGACTTCGAGGTCGGAAGAGAATCGAAATGAGCGAGAAAGACCTCAAGGCCGCCGTCCGGACGATCCTGGCCACAAAACGCGCCGGGACCGCGACCGTCTCCCCGGACGAGTTGCTGCGCTTCCGCTCGGGCCGGATGGAGGACGAGGAGCGCGAGCGGCTCCTGGAACGAGCCGCGACCTCCCCCGAGGTGGCCAGGGCTCTGCTCGACGCCCGCCATTTCCCCGAGGTAGAGCCGATCGAGGAGCGTCACCGCGTGAGCGAGGACGACGTGTCGCGTCAGTGGCAGCGATTCCAGGAACGCCTGGGAGTGCCCCCGGGGACGCCACAGGAGGAGAGGACGCCGGTCTCTGAGGCTGGACCGAAGCTGCCTTCCGCGGGAGCTCCTCCGTCACACCACCCGAAGGACGGGTGGCTTTCGCACCTGTTCGGCTCGCTACGCTTTGCTCAGTCGGCCGCCGCTGTGCTGCTGCTCCTGAGCCTCGGACTCTCCTGGGTTCTTTTCACCGATCTCTCAGGGAGCCCTGGGCCGCGCCTGAACCTGCCAATCGTCGAGCTGGTGCCGGAGAGCGAGCAGGGTGAGCGGACGGAGGGGGAGCCCCTGCGGATCTCGGCCGACGCCGACGGTATCTTCCTGGTCCTCGCCCTGCACGGCCGGTATTCCTACACCACCTACCAGGTGGAGATTTGGGGCGCGGGAGAAGAGCCCGTTTGGAGCAGCACGGAGCTGCGGCGCTCTTTTGAGGGCATCTTCACCCTGGAGCTTCCGCGCGGCTTCCTGCCCGCGGGCCGTTACCGCATCACCTTGCGGGGCGTCGACGGCGAGCGACGGGAGAATCTGGCGACCTACCGCTTGGCGATCGAATACCGCTTCGGACCCGCCGCCTGATAGCCTTGCTCCCGTCTCTCGAGGTCGAAGCTCCGGCGATCCGCTCGCCGGACGGGGAACGGCGGTGAGGTATCCCGAACCATGAAGTCACGGTATGGCGCTGTGCTGGGAAGCACGGCCCTCGCTGGCCTGGCCCTGGCGGCCTTTTTCGGACGAGCGGCCCCCACCGCCGGAACGGCGCCACCGCAAGCTGGACGCAACGGCAGCGAAAACTCCCCGCTGAGCGCCGGTACCGACGTCGTGCGGACGATCGCGGGTCATGAGCGCCACGCTTACAGCGTCGCGCTCCGGGCCGGCGACGCCCTGCACGTCGTCGTGACCCAGCACGACGTCGACGTCGCCCTCGTCCTCTTCGATCCCCAGGGACGAAGGCTGCTGGCGGTCGACGGACCCAACGGGCCGGACGGACCGGAGCCCCTGGCGGTCGTCGCCTCGCGGGAAGGCGAGCACCAGCTCGAAGTCACCGCGCCGTCCGCGAAGGCTCGCGGCCACTACCGTCTTCATGTGGCGACCCTCGGATCGGCCAGCGACCGCGACCGGGCACGGGCCGCGGGGATGCGGCTCTATGCCCTGGCGGAGCCTTGGCGACAGAAGGGGGCAGAAACCCGCGGCGACGCTCTTCGGGCTTACACGCAGGCTCTGGATCATTTCCGTCACGCCGGGGAGCTCCTGCTCGAGGCCCGGACCTGTTGGCGCATCGGCCAGGTGCTCCTCGCCCGGAGAGACGTGGACGAGGCGATTCGTTACTTCGACCAGGCTGTCGACCGTTACCGTCACCAGGGTAACGGCTGGGAGAGGGCGCCGCTCTACAACGACGCGGGGGAGGCTTACCGTCTGGCAGGACGTCCTCAGCGGGCGCGCGAGCTCTTCGAGAAGGCGCTCGCGGCCTCTCGTCCCGTGGGGCATCGCCTCGCCACGGCCCTCGCCTTCAACAACCTCGGCGTGCTCCACGCCTCCCTTGGCGAGATGCAGGAAGCCCTCGTCGCCTACGACCGGGCACGCCGGGAATGGCAGCTGTTGGGAAACCAGAGCAACCTGTCCCTGGTGCTCCACAACCAGGGGATCCTCTACGTCTCCCTCGGACGTCCCGAAGAGGGGCTCGACTTTCTCTCCCAGGCCCTGGAATCGCGCCGCGAGACGGAGGATCGCGGCGGTCAGGCCGTGACCCTCACCGGCATTGGCTGGGCGCACAGCCTCCAGGGTCGCCTCGACGCCGCTCTGGCGGCCTACGACGAGGCCCTCCGCTTGCAGCGAGCCGTCAACGACGAGCAGAGAGAGGCGGTGACTCTTGACAAGCGAGGCACGCTCTACCTCCTGGCGGGACGCTACAGCGAGGCCCTCGATTCTTATTCTCAGGCCCTAAAGCGGTCCGCGGGCAGTCGGCTGAACGAGGCCTACACGCGGGTCAACCTGGGCAGAGCCCACCTTGCCATGGGGAGAGCCGAGGTGGCGATCGATCCTCTCGAGCGGGCCCTGCGGACCTTCCGCGAGATCGGAGTCTTGAACGGCCAGACCGCTGCCCTGGTCGCCCTCGCCCGGGTGGAGCGACAGCTGGGACGGCTCCCCGCGGCGCGCGAGCACCTGGAAGCGGCCCTCGAGCTCATCGAGTCGGTGCGCGGCCGTCTGCAGAGCCGGTGGCTGCGCAGCTCCTACCTCGCCGTACGCTACGACGACTACACCGCCTACGTCGACCTCCTGATGGAGCTGGAAGCCAAGGAGCCGGGCCAGGGGCACGCCGCCCGGGCCTTCGAGGCGAGCGAACGGTCGCGGGCACGTACCCTGCTGGAAAGCCTGACCGAAGCCTCAGCGGGCCTACGGGAGACAGCCGATCCCGAGTTGCTGGAACGCGAACGGATCCTGCGGACGCAGATCAACGCCTGGGAGCGCCGGCGCATCGAGCTTCTCGCCGCGGGTTCGAACGCGCTGGCCCACGCCTTGGAAAGAAAGCTGCGCCGTTTGCTCCTGGAATACGAGAAGCTCCAAGGCGAGATCCGCAGCGCGGGAGCGTCGTCGGTGCACGAGCCCCGGCCCCTCAACCTGGATCAGATCCGTCGCGAGGTCCTCGACGACGAGACGCTGCTTCTGGCCTACAGCCTCGGAGAGGACCGCAGCTTCCTGTGGATCGTGGGCCGGGAGACGCTGACGAGCCATGTGCTGGCGCCGCGTTCGAAGCTCGACGAGCTCGCCCGCCAAGTCCACGACCTTCTGCCCCGAAGCCATCGGAGGGGATTCCGCAGGCAGGCTGCCATGGACGTCGAGGCCCTGAGCGATGCCGTCCTCGGACCGGCGGCTGGACAGCTGGGGACCAAGCGTTTGCTGATCGTCGGCGACGGCGTGCTCCACTACGTCCCGTTCGCCGCCCTGCCGGTACCCCGAGCCGACGGTCTGGCACGTCCGCTGCTTGTCGATCACGAAATCGTTCACCTGCCCTCCGCCTCCGTCCTGGCCTTGCTCCGCCGGGAGCTTTCGAAGCGTCCCCCGGCGGCCCGAGCCCTGGCCGTGGTGGCGGATCCGGTCTTTCAGCCGAACGATCCGCGCTTGTCGGAGTCCCCCCACGATTCCACTCGGGAGGCAGGAGCCCGCGGCCTCGGCAGCTCCTTCCGCGATTCGGATCGTGACCTGGAACGCGTGAGCCGCGACTTCGACACCCGTTTCGAACGCCTCCCTTTCTCGGGTGTCGAGGCGGAGGCCATTCTCTCCCTGGTCGAGGCGCCCGAGCGGCTCCGGGCCGTGGGAGTCGAGGCCAGCCGGGAGCTGATGCTGAGTGGCCAGCTCGAACATTACCGCATCGTCCACGTGGCCACCCACGGTCTCCTCAATGACCGCCATCCAGCCCTCTCCGGACTCGTGTTGGCACTGGTCGACGAGGCTGGCCAGTCTCGCGACGGGCTGTTGCGGACCCACGAGCTCTTCGACCTGCGTCTGTCGGCCGACCTGGTGGTGCTCAGCGCCTGCCGCAGCGCCCTGGGCCGCGAGGTGCGGGGCGAAGGTCTCGTCGGTCTCACCCACGGCTTCTTCTACGCTGGCGCGGCACGGCTGGTGGTGAGCTTCTGGAACGTCAACGACCAGGCGACTGCCGAGTTGATGGCTCGCTTCTACCAAGGCCTGCTCCGCGACGATCTGCCCCCGGCTCAGGCCCTTCGGGAAGCCCAGCTCTCGATGCTCGCCGAACCTCGGTGGCAAGCGCCCTATTACTGGGCTGGGTTCGTCCTCCAGGGCGACTGGCGCTGACCCCCCTCCTCTCCTCCCAAACTCCGTCTCCCGTGTCTACAGAAGTAGACGCTAAACCTGACCCGGTGGGTACCGGGTCCACGACGTAGAGGAGACGAGCATGAGTGACAAGACGCCGAGAGCCCAGGACGACACCAAGGCCCCCCCGCAAGAGAACGCCGGGAGCAAAGGGCCCGGGACCACTACACAAGCCACCGAGGGCGGAAGTGAATCGGAGAAGGACGCTGGTCGCAGCTTCGTGAAGAAGTAGCCAGGACGCGAGGGGCAAACGGGTGGACTACGAAGACTTCGTCGTCACCCTCGGCTGGGACGGCGAGGGCTACTGCCGCGAGGTGATGTCGCCGGCTGGAGAATGGAGCGCTTCTTTGAAGCTTCCCTTCTCCGTCGACGAGCTGGCCGGGTTCGCCTCCGACAAGGGGTGGCAGCCTACAGCCAGCACCCCGCCGTCCGCGGCCCGAGAGCTCGGACGTCAGCTCTTCAAGGCGTTGTTTGACGGTCGGGCCCGGCAGCTGTACTACGAAAGCCGCGGCCGGGTCGAAGAGCGGCAGCACGGGCTGCGCATCCGGCTGCGCATCCCTTCTGACACCCCGGAGCTGCGGCGTCTCTCTTCACTGCCCTGGGAGCTTGTGCGTTCAGACGGCGGGGACTTCCTGACCCTCAGTCGGGACACGCCGATCGTCCGCCATCCGGCGGTCCTCCATCCGCCGGGCCGCCCGCGGGCTGTCCGCCATTTACGCGTCCTGGCGGTGATGGCCGAGCCCGAGGACCAGCGACCTCTGGCGCTCCACCGCGAATGGGAGGTGCTCGAGACGATCTGGCAGGATCATCCCTGCGTGCGGCTCGACCGCCTCGAGGGCCCTACCCTCGATCAGCTCCTCGAGGCGTTGGACGACGAGAGCTACGACGTCTTGCATTTCATGGGCCACGGCGGCTTTGACAGAGATCAGGAGGAGTGGGTGCTGTGCCTCTTGGACGAGAACGGCGAAAGCGATCCCATCCCGGCCTCGCACCTTGCGGAAGAGCTCGCCGACTATCGCCGCGACCTGCGCCTCGTGGTGCTCAACGCCTGCTACACGGCACGAAATCTCGAGCGAGGGCCAGCCGGCGTCGCCATGGCGATGGTGTCGGCCGGCCTGACGGCCGTCGTGGCCATGCAGGCCGTCATCAGCGACCGCGCCGCCGTCGAGCTCAGCAAAGGCTTCTATCACCGGCTCGCGGCCGGTGACCCGCTCGAGCGGGCCCTGGCCGCGGCGCGCAAGAGGATCCACCGCCATGAGCGGACAGGACCCGTCTGGCCGGCGGAGTGGGCGACCCCGGTGCTCTTTTTGCGCACCGATCACGGTGAGCTCTTCGAGGTCCCTCCGGAGAACGCCGGAGCGGCCGAGCCGGGAAGCTGGCGACCGAGCGGGGTCGGGCTGGCGGCCCTGGGGAGTGCCGGCGTGGGGCTTGCGCTGTTGGCCGGTTTGGCATCGCTCTGGGTGTGGGAGCCGGCGCCACTGCGATCCGCACTGACCGTGATCCTCGTTGCCCTGGGCGGTGTCGGCTGGTTGGGAAAGCAGCTGTGGACGCTCTACCAATCCAAGGAGCTGACGCGCGATCTCAGCCAGACGGTCGCCGATCACCGCGGCTTCTCGGGGGCGCTCTTCACGCTGCCTCTCCTGGCGCTCGCCGCCTGGGGAAGCTTCGGCGCGGCGCGCGTTGAGCAGTTGCGCTGCCAGCCCCTCGATTCCTCGGCCTCCCCTTTCGCCGAAGCGCCGCGTCGGGTTGTCGTCGAGCCCTGGACCGCGCCGGCCGACGCCTCCCGCGAGGAGACGCTCTGGGCCCTCGAGACCACCGAACGGTGGCGAGACGTCCTGCGTGGGACCAACGCGCTCCAGGTTCTTGACAAGAGGCCCGCGAATCTCCCTCCGTGTTGCTTCGACGTGACGGTTTCCGGACAGATCCGGCGCGACGCAGATCAGAACGTCGTCCTGCGCGCCACGTTGAGCGATGCGAGCTTGCAAGGCACGAGCTTCGAGCAGGTCGACCGCCCCGACGACTTCGGCGGCATCGATCATCTCCAGGCTGGCTTGATGAACGACATGCTCGAGGCTCTGGACGTCGAGCTGACCTCCGAGGAGCGCCGTCGGCTCGTGGCACCGCCCTCTTCGCCGCAAGCCCGTATGCTAAACCGTCTGGGTGTGCTCGCCTTCCTGCTCGAGGATTTCGAGGAAGCCGAGCGCCGTCTACTCGGGGCGTTGGAGCTCGATCCGGACTATGCCACGGCGCACAACAACCTCGGCCGGGTCCTGCTGCGGCCCGAGCAGCCTGAAGCGGCGATCGAGCGGTTGCGCCGCGCCGTCGAGCTTCGTCCGGAGCATGCTCTCTACCACTTCAACCTGGCGCTGGCGTTGGAGCGCCAGGCCACTTGGTGGCGTGTCGAGGGAGGCGAGCCACGACAGTATCGGCCGCATCTGGAGGAGGCCGTCCGTACCTACGAGCGGGCGATCGAGCTCGATCGGTTCAACGCCCAGGGCAACAACAACCTCGGCTTCACCCTCTTGGAGCTCGGCGACCTCGAACGGACGCGCGAGGTGCTGGAGTGCGCCTATCGGTTGGCGGACGACGACCTCCTGCCGTTCGTCGAGAAGAATCTCGGCCGCCTGGAGCTAAGCGAAGGCCGGCCGAAAGACGCCGTGAGGCTTCTCGAAGCGGCGGTCGAGGAGCGTCCGGCACTCACGAAAGAGGCTTTCGCGGAAGCGATGTACTTCCTCGCCGCGGCGCGGGGAGCACTGGCGCGGCAGAACGCTATCGCGGCGACTGCGGCGTGCGAAACCTGGCGCGAGTATCTCAAGATCGTCGAGGAAGATCCGGAGCTGCAAAGCCGCCGCGACGCTGTAGAGCGCATGAACGAGTCCTGTGGAGATTGAGATGAAATGTCGAAACTGCTTCCCCGTCCTGGCCACGATCGGAAGTTTGTTGGCCGTTGCACCACCCTCTCCGGCGCAACCAGTCGAGGAAACCCGGATTCTGGCGCTTTTGACGGACGTCCGGGGTGACGTGAAGGTGGCAGCCCCGGACGGCGAGAAACGGCCCGCGCACGACTACCAGGCGGTGGCGGAGGGGCAGCGTCTCGAGCTGGCGGACGGCGCGTCGGTGAGGTTTGTCTGTACCACCGGCGAAGTTCGTCGGCGTGACGAGAGCTTCGAAATGGGGCCAGAAATTTGCCGATCCGAGTGGCACGCCGCGGAGCAGCTGGTGCTCCATTTCGGGAGCCTGGAGCTCATCTTCGAGGCCCGTGGCGACCCCAAGGACTTCGACCGTCAGCCGGTTTTGCTGAGTCCCCGATGCCCTGAGGACGTGGGCGTCCGGCTTGGATGTCACCGCCTGCTCGATCCACCGGCAACGGTGCGCTGGGTCGAGGTGGCGGACGCCGAGGCCTACCATCTGGAGCTCACCGGGCAGAAGAGGCGTTTTGAACGGATCACAGTCGAGGAGTCGGATGTACAGTGCCTGGAGAACGAGACCTTTCGTGGACGCCGGGTATGTTCCCGTGCGTGGCCCGCGGCCAGATGGTCCGTAGTGCCGGGCGAGCTCTACCGGCTCGAAGTGGTCGCCGTCCGGGGCTCGGAGTGGATCCGCTCTGGAAAAACGATCCTCTACCCGTTGTCCGGGGCCGAGGCCCGCCCTTTTCGCGGCGTGCTCGAGGCTCTCGGCAGCGAGGAAGAATCCTCGACTCGTGCGGCAGTTTATCTTGGAGCCGAGCTCTTCCAGGAGGCGGCCCGACAGCTGGAGTCAGCGGAGACCTCGGTCGGGCGCGATTTGACTTTGGGCAAGGTCTATCTGCGTCTCGATCACCCGGAGTTGGCGCTCGAGACGTTTCGTCGAGCTCTTGCGGCGTGCAGCGAGAACGAACTTAGGTGGCGTGCGGAGCAGGGTATCAGGAGAGCTCTTGACTACGACTGGAGCTCGACGCCGTTAGATCCTCTCCTCCAAAACTCGTGCCGACGTGTCTATAAGGGTAAGCATCAACGCGGAGGGGCCAGACCGCATCGGAAGCGGCCTTTACCGCCACAGATAGGGAGAGCTATGAACGACCAAAGAGCCATCGATAAACGGAGGCGCCGAGAGGAAGAAAATCGTCGAGAAGGTACTCTAGAGATGCTCAAGCGCCGAAAGGGAACACGTGGCAGAAGAGCCGGCGAATCCTTGTCGAGGAGAAGCAGTGTCGGCACACTTTCTTCTTTCTCAACAAGATTCCTGGAGAACAAATTTCACATTCCAAATTCTTTGAATGAGGAGTAGCTATGGGACTCAGAGCTTCGTGTGTACTTACCGGTTTGATGGGACTAGCCTCCTTGGCTGTCCCAGTCGCGGCGGTGGCCGCGACCGTGTTGCACTACCAGATTTCAATGGGTAACGAAAACCACAGGGAAACCGGACTGGAGAAGACGGTCTGGATCGGAGAGGCGTGCTCCCGCCAGGACGAAGGCTCCATATCGCTCATCATCGACTACCGTACCGACAGAGTGGCAGTTCTTTTCCACGACGAGTTCTTCTATGTCGAGACGGGTAGGCCGTTTGCAGCGACAGAGATTCTGCCGAAGGAGTTCTTCGGAGGCGTCGTCGCCAACGGCTTCACTCTGTTCGTCGAACCTGAAAGGGAGCCGCAAGAAACCTCCTACAAATGGCCGTGTGTTCCATTTGCCCTGACGCTGGTTTCGGTGATGAGTGAAGCCGACATAGCTGTGTGTATGGCAAAAGACGTTCCCGGCGTCGATCTCGAAAAATATTCCGAGCTTCTCTTCGTGGAGAGATTTGGCTTGCATTTCGACGCCACCGCCGTCAGTGAGCTTCGTAAACTCCAGGGCGTCGTAATCAGCTGGGGCGGTGAGATGGAGTTGCCCGAGTACTCAATCGAGACGAAAGTAGTCCTAGATTCCGTCACTGACGAGCCACTGCCCGAAGGCAGCTGCGAGATACCCGAAGAATACGAAAAGCGCCGCCGCCTTCCCGAGGTACCCTAGTTATGCGCAAAAGAATTCTCCACTCGGGTTGGGTATTGACGGCCATGTGGCTATTTGCCAATAGCCTAGCTTTGGCAGATACCCATCTCAGATTCACTGGCTCAATCAACGATATAAGCTTGGATGACGCGGGGCTTCAAAAGGACATCTGGTTGTCGCCAGAAAATGCTCGATGGAATATGGTCGCGATTTCCATCATTATCAACTACGAGCTCGATCGCGTGCTCGTTCTGTCGCATGGTCGGAAGACTTATGTCGAGACACGGTGGCCATTCAATCTCACAGAAATCTTGCCACCTTCCAGGCGGCTTGATTATTCCGGAGCGGAGCTCGACCTCGACTTTGAAGAGGGCGGCCGCGAAAAAGAATGCAAAGAGGCGACCCAAGTCACCTCCGTCGAAGGTGGCCGGCGCCAGACCTTATGCCTCGTCAACGATCTGCCAGGTGTAGATATCGAGAAGGTAATCGATTTGCAGACGACAGATCTCAGGGTCGCTGCCATGGCTGAAGGTACGGCTCGCCGTCTGGCTCAAGATGGAGGTATGATCGTACGAATGATCCTTGACTTCAAGTTCAATTACCAAGAGACTCGTGTTTTGATCGAGCTTGACTTCGACGCGATTCGCGAAGAAGATCCTCCCTGGAACCTCTATGGAATACCAGTAGGTTACGAACAAGTTAGCCATCTGGATCCGGAAGAGCTAGCCGGGTTTCGCGATGGGAGCTTTCAACAGGGCTCGACTGGCGGCGCAGCTCCTTCTTCTTTCTCCAACGACCGCAACAGACTCCAAATCAGATCCGGACATCGCGGACCAGTCACCGCAGTTCACTTCGTGGAGGATGATCGCCTCGCTTTGACTGGCGGAGCCGATGGGAGTATCCGCGTGTGGGACGTGGCGATGGGGCGCGAGATGCTTCTGATCTCCGCGCATGACGCGCCCGTGACCGCCCTCGATGCCACGGGTGGCATGATGGGATATTCTGGAGACTCCGACGGCAACCTCCGCGTGTGGAGTCTCCACAGTGGAGAGCTCATGGGGGCGGGCCGGAAATACCATCGCGGTATCACCTCGTTGGAGGCGTATCCCATAATGCAAGAGCGGGTGTTGGTATCGACGGACTCGAGAGTCGCGGTTGCGGCTGCGACTCCACGCTGCGATACGGCGATGGTGCTGCGTGCGCGACAAGAGACCGGGCAATGGCCGCGGGATTGTGTCGAAGTGGAGCCAAATCCCAGACAGACTTTGAAGTTCGTCGGCAGAACCCGTTTCACGAGGATACGTGGCACCCGAGACGGCACCCACATCGCGACGGCCAATCGCGGAGGAGTGACCGCCGTCTGGGACGGAGACAGCGGTGAGGAGTTCTGGCGTCACCAGGGGACCTCTAGCATCAACGACTTGGCCTTCTCGGCGAGCGGCCAACGCCTGGCGGCGGTGAACGCCGAAGGCTCTCTTCAGGTCTGGGAAACGACCGGTCAGAGCCTGTTGCAGCTGACGGCCCATGGAGGGCAGGCCACGGCGGTTGTTTTTCTCGCTGAGGATCGGGTTGCGACGGCCGGGCGCGACGGCAGGGTCCACGTCTGGAAGCTGCCAGAAGGCCGAACGATCATCTCCTTCGAACTTTCGGGAGCACCGGTGCTGGCCTTGGCAGCGAGCGACGGTGGTGAGTACCTCTTGGCGGGTTCGGAAGACGGCGGAGCGCGCCATCTGCGAGTCGCTACGGGTGAAACCGTCCAGACCCTTCGGGGCTTTGCCAGGCCCGTCAAGAGCCTTTGGTTTCACGGCGAGAGTCCGGCTTTAGCGGTGAGCTACGAGGATATCGGAACGGTTCTCTGGGATCTGCGAGAAGGGGTCCAGGTCTACGCAGAGATGCCGGATTCGCAACCTAGCGGCGGTAGCCAGAAGCCGGGTGAGCCGGGCGCCGAAGAGCGACGGTGGGTATCCGAAGACTCGGTCTCAGTACGAAAGGTGTCAGCGGACGGTCGGTTCATCCTGACGGGAACGTCCGGCGGCCGCCTCGGTATCTTCGCGGTGGCAGATGGTGAACCGTTGCTGCAAGTCGAAGGCCTAAAGTCCCCTATAACGGCCCTGGCCTTGTCGCCGGACCACCGCATTCTGGCGAGCGCGACAGAGGTTCGGGTAGAGCTCTGGGATGTGAGTGCCGAAACTCGATTGGTCGGCCTCGTGCGGTTCATCGACGGCAGCTGGCTCGTTATCGACGAAGAGGGTCGGTATGACTCTGATCGGCCGGGCAACTTACCGGGGGTGGCTTGGGTGCTAGCTGGGCAACCCTTAGAGACCTATCCGGTGGAGTTCTTCTTGCGCGATTACTTTACTCCGGGGCTGCTGGCGCGTCGCATCGTCGGCGTCGACTTGCCGACGATCCAGAGATTAGACAGTCGCAACCTTCTGCGACCCGCGATCGAGATCGCGGAGATCGAGCAGCGATCGGCCCCCCGTGAGGTCGACGTCATCGTCGATATAGAGGAACAGGTAGTTGATCCACGCATGGGAATCGTTTCCGGCGTGGAGGACTTGCGCCTCTTCCGCGATCAACGCCTGGTGGCTGCTGTCCCGCAAGCAGGCGGAGCAGTGCACTTGGAGCCCGACCCATCTTCCGGCCGAACTCGGATCCGCTTCGAGGGTATTCGACTACCCGCCCACAAGAGGTTTCCTGAGGTGACGTTCGAAGCCTACGCTTTCAATTCTGACCGCATCAAGAGCAGTACGGCGAGCCGATCCTTCACGCTTCCCGAGGAACTTCCATTCCGGCCAGGGAAAGTCTATCTGATCAACGTGGGTGTTAGCGATTATCGCGACGATCAACTCGATCTGACCTATGCTGCCGCCGACGCTCATCTCTTCGGTTCCACTTTGAGCGAAGCGCTCCGCGAACTCGGAACCTATGAAGAGATCGTTTCAGTGGTCCTCGCTTCTGAAGAATCGAGCACTTCTTGGGCGGAGAAGGCCCATCTACGCGAGGCACTGGCCCGGCTCGGAGGACGGCCACCGGAGATCGCGTTACCTGAGGGTGAGCTGCAACGTACGTCGCCAGAGGATCTGGTGCTGATCAGCTTAGCAGGACACGGCGTCGTAGATCGTAGCGGGGTCTTCTATTTCCTGCCGTCAGACTTCGATGGCGTTCGGAAGGGGGGCCTCGAAACCTGGGATCTGTCGGGAGCCGTATCCTCAACCGAGTTGGCCAGTTGGCTGCAAGACGTGGACGCGTCCGAGATCGTACTCATCGTTGACGCCTGCTACTCCGCTGCGACGATCGATTCTCAAGGCTTTCGGCCTGGCCCGATGGGCAGCCGCGGTCTTGGCGAACTCGCCTACAACAAGGGAATGCGAGTCCTGGCGGCGACGCAAAACGACGCTGTCGCCATTGAGAGCGAAAGCGTCCGGCAGGGGCTCCTGACCTATGCTCTTTTACGGGAAGGTCTAGGTGACGGCGCGGCCGATCGCAATCCCGTCGACGGTCGTCTTTATGTGGGCGAATGGCTCGCCTACGCGGTGACCAGAGTCCCGGAGCTTTACAGCCAGATCGTCGGTAATGGCCGGGGCGCAATAATCCTAGCCGAGACAAGTCCCCAGAAGCCTAGGCTCTTCGACTTCTCTCATGCTGGCCCAGGTCCAGTTTTAAAAATAATTTCCTCTGAGATTCCGGAAGGCGTAACGCAGAGCCGCTGAGATGAACTCCAGATCCCAAGTCGATTTTCTCGGACAAATCTAAGTGGCCTCTTAATCAGAAGGAGCGCAATCAATGAAGAAGAAATTTTTTTACGGGCTCGCGATTTTTATTTCTGCAATTGCTCTTGGTGCCGCACCTAATCTCTGCGCGCAAGGATTGTTTGGGCCGGCCAAGCCAAGTACCGTTGAAGAACTCCATAGTGAGTTTACAGGAAACGAGCTCAAGTTCTTACTAGGTGTTCGCGCAGGTCGAGCGGACGAGATCGCAGGGTTATTAGGTGCGCTGGACTTCACTAGTAGCAATCATAAAGACGAAGAGATTGCAGACGCGTGGGGGTTATGGAGGGAGCTCTCGGAAGACTGGAACTGGAAGAAAGGTATGCCGCTAGAAATCAGAAAACTTGATTTTGGCGCAGAACTCTTTATTTTTGAGACATATTTGCAGGCGAAAGTCAGTGATAGTAGCGAAGTGTGGTCAATCCTAGCGCCTCTTCTTGAGCGACTTGTGCTCAGCAGCTATCTTTGGAATATTGCGCTGTTAGCAGAGAGAGGCAAGGAACTTAGGGACTTAGTTAGTAATAGAATCAATCTTGATGCTCGTTTAGCCGTGTACCGATTTGGTGGAGGGCAGATAGCCCGCGAGCCGGCTATCTGTTATCTGCAAACAGAGGGCATATTGAAAACGTGGGAAATGGAAATCTTTCTTGAAGCAGGTGCAGATCCAGACGTGCAGTGTATCAATGGGTTTACTCCATTGATTGGCGCTGCATGGAACGGTTTCGAGTATCAGGTCAAGTTGTTGTTAAGATTTGGCGCTGATCCGAATAAGAGTCGCCAAGGCGGTACTCCAATGCAAGCCGTCATCGAAGCGCCGCACCTGAGCGAAGAGACGAGAGAAAGCATCATGAAGCTCTTAGCCGAGCATGGAGCTCATCGCTAGCTAGCGTGTCCGCTGAGGTGGGTGCCCGGCGATGAAAGTCGACTTAACAGCATGGGCCTGCTCGCCTCTGGCGGCAAAAGCGGCTCCCCGCGTGGCGCTTCGAAAATTCGCGGGCGATGTTTCCAGATCAGGGGCTAGGGTAGGAGGCGCAAGCAGCCTCCAGCCAGCGTTTCGCGAGGACCTCGACTTCTCCAAGAGTCGAGGTTCTATGTATTCTATGATTGACCAGTCGGCTCGGAACGTGGCGGACGGAAGCGGAATCCATTGACGCTCAAAAGGGTACTCATGATCAGTCACGATGAGGAATCTCGATTCGGTCGCATAGGATACTCGGTGAGGCTGATCGGCGCGATCGGTCACCTCCTTATCATCTTGCTTCCCGCAAGGCTCGTGTCCGAGACACCATCACAAGCTCCAGAGCGTCGTGCTCTTGTCGTGGGCATCGACCGCTACGTCGCTGCTCAGCCACGAACCGACATCACGGTCGCCCGCCGCTGGCGCGACTTGGGCGGCGCCGTCAACGACGCCGAAGCCGTGGCCCGACTCCTTGAGGACCGCTACGACTTCGACGTCGAGCTCCTCCTCGACGCCGCCGCCACCCGCGACTCCATCCTGGCCGCGATCGAGAGCCACATGATCGCGCCGGCGAAGGCTGGCGACGAAGTCGTCTTCTACTTCGCCGGTCACGGCTCCCAGGTCGCCAACTCGAAATCCCCGGAGCCGGACGGGAAAGACGAAACCCTGGTGCCGGTCGACGCCGTCCGCGGCCGTCCGGACATCCGCGACAAGGAGCTACGCCGGCTCTTCAACCGCGTGCTCGACCGCGGCGCTCGCCTCACTGTCATCCTCGACACCTGTCACAGTGGCTCGGGCGTCCGCGGCCTGCCCACCGAGCGTTCGCTACGCTTCCTCGATCCCCAGCCGGGAGATGCCGACGACGAGACCGACCCGGGTCCCGAGCTCGAAGGTCGCGACGCCCTGATCCTTTCGGCGGCGCAGGATTTCGAGCTCGCCCAGGAGATGAACGACGAGCGGGACGAAGCGCACGGCGCCTTCACCCTGAGCCTGCTGCGTTCCCTCGCTCGCGCGTCACCCGGGGAGTCCGCGGCCCGGCTCTTTCAAAGCACCCGCAGTCGGCTGCGCGCCGCGGGCTTTCAACAGGAACCGGTGATCGCCGGTCCTCCGAGCCGGCGGGCGGCGCCGCTCTTCGGCGGCGCCGTCAAGGAGCAGCGGCTCAGCGCCGCCGTGCTCGGCGTGGACGCCGACGCTCGGGTGGTTCTCCAAGGCGGTTGGGCCGACGGCCTGTCGAAGGGCAGCGTGCTCCGCCCGGTGAGCGGCAAAGAAGCGGACAATCCAGCCGTGGCCGCGCTCCGGTTGACCCTCGTCGAAGTCGAGCTGACCCGCAGCTACGCTCGGATCCAGAGCAAGGACGACCAGAAAGCCGGCGACCCGACGACGCTCGTCCAGCCCGGCGATCTCTTCGAGTTCGAGCAATGGGCCGTGCTCGAGGAGGCCAGCCTCCAGGTCTGGATCCCGACGATTGAGACCACAGCCGACAAGTTGCGGGCCTTCGTCCGCGGGCTGGCGGATGTCGCGGACGGCAGCCGTGTGCGCTGGGTGCTTGATCCCGTGGCCGAGAAGCCGACCCACGTGCTTGACTGGCGGACCGGCTCGTGGCGCCTGTGGGCCCAGCACGGCGGCAAGCAGTCCCTGGGAGCCCGGCCAGGGATCGAGGATCTCCGCCAGGCACTCCCGGACCAGGGCGATGTCCGCCTCTTCGTACATCTGCCCCTGACGCCGGATCTGCGGCAGCGAATCCGTCTGGGAGATGGAACGGTTCACGACTTGGTCGAAAAAGTTCCGGACAATGCGGAGGCGATCTACGTTCTCACCGGACGCTGGCGGCCAGGGACGCTCGAATACGCCTGGATCCGCCCCGGTGTGACGGCCGGCGACGAGGCCACCTCGTCCCTGCCGCTCCACACTCGGTGGGTGCCCTTCGACGCAAAGACCGGCGCGACGACGAGCGCCAGAACTCTGGAGGACCTCGTCCTGCGCCTTGGCCGGATCCGGGCCTGGCTCACCCTGGAGCCGCCGACCACGGACCTCTTCCCCTATCGGCTTGCTCTGCGCAAGAGTGAAACCAGGGAGCTCAAGGACGGCGGCGATTCCCGTCGTCGTCTCGTCGAGGGCGAGAAGTACGGCCTCGTGCTCCGAGCCGATCCCGAGGCTCTTGAAAAGCCGTTCGATCCGCTCTACGTCTACGCCTTTTTCATCGACAGCGATGGCAAGAGCACGCTGGTCTATCCTCTGGGAGAGCGGGGCAGCGTGGAAAACAGGCTGCCCGACATGACTGGGGGACCGCCTCCGGCCGAGATAGAGATCGGACGGCAGCCGGTGTTGGAGATGGGCGAGCCCCACGGCATCGATACGTATTTTCTGCTGGTCACTTCGGAGCCGTTGTCCGATCCCTTCGTGCTGAGCGCAGGGGGCGTCCGTGGCCGGGATCCGCGCGGGAAGCATCCTCTTGAGAGATTGTTCCGCAACCGGGGGGTGGTGACACGGGGGGATCCGTTTACGCTCACGCCGACGACCTGGTCGATTGATAGGGTGTCGTTTGAAGTAGTGGACTCTGACCTCGACCATAAAGCAAACTCTCAGAAGTGATCCTTCAGTCGCAGATAACGTGTGTCAGGTCAAGACAAGGGTGAACCAGGAGATTGAGCGATGAGAGCGTTTAGAGAAATATCCGTTCCTTTGGTCATATTGATGAGTCATCGAGGGCACCTTGTCGTCACTCTCCTCGTTGTTCTGCAAAGTCTGGGAACCGGACACGTGCTAAGTCAGGATCTCGACGAGATCATACGGCGCCACATCAAAGAGCCGGGGGAAGATCGGACAGCCACCGCTCAGCTTACTGTCGAGCTGTCGTCTGATGAACGCTCAAAGGCGCTTGAAATTGCGGAATCTATGAGTAATGAAGCATTCCGACTGGCCGAGGAACGCAACCTGCAGGGTGCCGTGGTAATTACGAGGTGGGTGCTTGCAATCCATGAAGAGATATACGGAGTCGATCATCCTGATACAATAATGACGCTTAATAACTTAGGGGCACTGCTACTGGGCAGGGACGATCGGACGGGCGCTAAGTATTACTTGAAGCGCGCATTTTTGATTTCGAAAAAAATTCTCGGCCCTGACCATCCCAGTACAGCTGCGCTCCTCACAAATCTCCAGACCCTCAATCACTCTCATTCTTTAACAAATCAAGAAAAACAAGATCAGCTTCTCATCGAGGTTGCGGAGCTCGACAGTGGAGTAGCGAGATTATTACAAGCAGGTCACCCTAAGTACTCTGCAATTCTCGCGGAACGGGCGCTAAGAATCCGGAAGAGTATTCTCGGACTCAACAATCCAGAAACAGCCACAAGCCTTAACATAATGGGGTTTGTTATCCAAGAATTAGGTGATTATACCCTCGCAGAGTCCTATTTTGAACGTGCGCTGAAGATTCAAGAAATAGCTCTGGGCCCAAGTCACCCCGATACGGCCACAAGTCTCAATAACCTTGGCTATGTATTGCAAATGACAGGTCAATTTAAGAACGCGATTTCTCGCCTTGAGCGTGCCTTAGAGATTCGCGAAAGGGTGCTTTCGCCCACTGATCATCATATCGCTATTACCCTCGGCAACCTCGGGGATATATACCAACAAAAGGGCGAAATGGCGAAAGCTCGACTCTATTTTGAGCGCTCTTTGTCGATTATTGAGATGGCTCTCGGTCCCAATCACCCTGAAACGGCTAACAGTGTCAATAATCTCGGTATCCTGCTTCAAGTCATGGGAGATTTCAACGGTGCCAAGCAGTATCTAGAACGTGCCTTGAGAATTCTAGAAAGTGCTTCGGGAGCGAATCATCCCAAAACAGCGTTGGCCCTCATCAATCTAGGAGATCTACTTCAGACGCTGGGTGGATTGCAGGACGCCAAGCCTTACTTTGAGAGGGCCCTGAGGATTCAGAGGCAAATACTTGGGCCCGAACATCCACAGACGGCACTGAGCTTTATCAGGCTGGGAGAAATTCAGGCAGAGCTGGGCGATTTGAAAGGCGCCTATTCCTTCCTTGATCGTGCCTTGAAGATTCGCGAGAAAGTGCTCGGTCCGGAGCATCCGAATACGGCAAGTAGTTACGATTACTTGGGAAATCTCGTCCGCAAAATGGGGCACCCAGCAATCGCTCAGCCATTTTATGAGCACTCGCTAGCTATTCGTTCAAAGGTGTTTGGTCCTGCGCATCCAGACATGGCTATAAGTCTCACCAATCTGGGGTCTGTACGTGAGGATATGGGAGATCTCGAGTCCGCCCGAGGCTACTATGAAGGCGCACTCGCGATTCACGAAGAAGTTTTTGGATTGAAACATCCTCGCACAGCTGTTAGCTTGAGCAACCTTGGAATTTTGTTTAGACGCATGAATAACCTGAAGAAGGCCCAAGACTATTTGGAAAGAGCTTTAGCTATCAATGAAAAAATATTTGGGACTGAGCACTTGGTCACCGCCACGGATCTCAGTAACTTAGGTTCCCTGCTTGAGTTTACAGGAGACATCAATCGAGCAATCATACTCTTAGCACGCTCTCTGGATATCCGGGAAATCTCATTCGCTGCAATTATCGCAATTGGTTCAGAACAAGAGAGGCAGATGTTTTTTCAGTCAAATGTGGGTCCGGATTATTATGCAATTTCCTTTCGTCTCCGCGCTGCCCCAAATGATGCTCGGGCGGCCCGTATGGCTCTAAATTCTATCCTAAGGCGTAAGGGGCGAATACTCGATGCTGCTGTTTCCGGTCTGCGATTAATACGAAGTCACATGAGCGTCGAGGATAATAAACTATTGCAGATGCTCACCAAACTCCGAGAGGCACGGGCCTATCTCCTTTTGCACTCCTTTGCCTCACACAGCTCAAGTGATTATGAAAGGCTTCAGCAGTTGGATCTAGATATCCAACGGATTACAGGAAAGCTAGCTTCACGTAGTGCTGTGCTTCGACAAAAGCTGACTCCGATCTCTTTGGAAGCTGTCCAAGCACGGATTCCTGAGCGAGGATCACTAGTGGAGTTCTTCGTTTACGAGCCTTTCGTAGATAAGGCGACGGATAACAAGCGCGGAAAACGGGAGTACGTGGTCTACGTACTCCGCCGATCGGGCGATCCGAAGTGGATAAAACTCGGCGATGCTGAAGCCATTGACGCAGCTGCGGATGCCTTCCGCCAAGCGGTCGCTCGACGGCAACATGACGTGCATCAACTCGCTCGTGGCCTGGACGTGCTCACCATGGAAAAGGTAAGGCCTCTCCTTGGAGATTCAGATTGGCTGGTACTCTCACCTGACGGCGAACTCAATCTGATTCCTTTTGCGGCGCTCTTGGATGAAACTGGTCGGTACCTCATTGAACGCTACGGCCTGAGCTACGTCACCAGTGGACGGGATCTCCTTCGCTTCGGCACCAAGATACCAAGCCAAGAGCAGCCCCTGATTCTTGGGGATCCGGACTTTAATGCCTCACCTCGGTTTGACGATAGCCGGGGTAAGGGTAAGCGCTCGGGCGAGATCGGAGCGCTGCGATTTCAGCGTTTGCCCGCGACTGCGAAGGAGGCCCAGGCCATCGCAAGAGTCCTTCAAGTGTCTGAAGACCGGATTCTGACGGGTGATGCTGCGACTGAGGCCGCCATCAAAAAGCTTCATGGTCCCCGAATGTTACACCTGGCCACGCATGGTTTCTTCCTTCCAGATCTGCCCAACGAACATCCCTGGGATACACCTACCACTCGGAATTGGCTATCCGCTGATCTGGATGATCCATTGCTGCGCTCGGGCCTAGCTTTGAGCGGTTTTAATCGCTGGCACGAGGCCCAAGGAGCCAACGACGGCATGCTAACGGCGTTAGAGGTGACGGATCTCGATCTCTGGGGTACAGAGGTTGTCGTGCTCTCAGCCTGTGAGACCGGCGTCGGCGATGTTCGGGTTGAACCAAGGAGTCTTCGGCCTGCGTCGAGCTCTGGTTCTAGCAGGAGCGAAAACACAAGTCATGAGCTTGTGGCAGATAGCCGACGAACCGACCAAAGAGTTGATGGTTTCATGGTACGAGCAACTCCAGATGGGTGTTCCGCGAGCCGAGGCCATGCGCCTACTGCAACTCGCGGCCCTGCGCGGTGAGCCACTGCCAATAACCAACACCCACCTCCGAGGGGGTAAGCGCATTTCTGTTCCCGGTGAGACGGCGGACCCGTTGGCGGAGGGCACCCGTCATCCTTACTATTGGGCGAGTTTTATCGTTTCGGGCGATCCCGGGCCGCTCCCACAGCCGGAATCGGTGAAAGGTCTTTGATGCAATCGCTCTCAGCTGGGGGCGGAGACAAATAGCAATCGATCCGAGACCCTCACGGCCAAACTCGACCAGGCAGACTTCGATGGAGATGACCTCGACGACCTCTGTGACCCGACTCACGACAACGATGGCGTCTCAGACGGCGACGACAATTGCCCGCTGGCAGCCAACCCCGACCAAGCCGACAACGATGGCGACGGTAACGGCGCCTGTGATCCCGACGACGACAACGACGGCGTCGTCGATGGCGACGACAACTGCCAGCTCACATCCAACCCCGACCAGAGGGACTTCGACGGCGACGGCCTCAGCAACGCTTGTGACCCGTTGACCCCACCTAGGGCGCTGAAGCCAGGGAGCTACCGTCGGACACCATCCAAGCCTGCCTTCCCAAGACCACGGTAATCGGCCTGACCCCCAAGCCCGGTCCGCACCGTCCTGGACCCATCTCCTCGGCATGGTCACGGCGCTCTACCGTCTCAATCTGACGCCGCCACTGTCTCTCCTGAGCCAGCTCGACGACCTCCTGACCGGACGGATCCACGAGGAGGTGCCGGAGGATCTTCGCGACCATCCCGGCATCCAAAGGCTAAGGTGTCTGCGGTGGCCAACCGCGTCCCGCGCCGGGCTGATCGCCCTCTTGCTCCGCACCGTGCTCCTCGACGAATGGCGTCCACCGACCGGCACTAACTCCGCGGATCTTCGCGACGCCCTCGACGAAGCGCTCCACGATGAGGAGATCCCTCCCCGCCCCGAGCCTTTCCCCGGGGTCCTCCTGCGCCAGGCTGCCGACGGCATCGACGCGCGAGTCCTCACTCTGCTCGACATGCTCGGCCCCGACGCCGTGCGCGACGATCCGGGTCTGCCGCTTCGTCTGCTGCCCAAGGCTGCCGCTCTACCGCCCTTTGCAAGAGCTCAGCGTCGTCTGCTCACCGCGGACCTGCGTCGCGACGATGACGGACGCGCTCAGGGTCAGGCCTGGGGTGCCGGACTGGCGGGTATCCAGCGTCGCGGCAAACCGGACGCGCTCCTGCCCTCGCAGCTGGCCTTGCCGCCCGACGTCCTCGCGATGCGTCATCTGCGAGGCGATCTACTCTACCGCGCCCAAACGGGCGGTGAGCCGCCGCGTCTTCGTCCGACGGTGATCCTGCTCGACGTGTCGCCGCCGACCTTCGGTCCGGTGGAGAAGGTGACGCGCCTGGCCGCGATGCTCGTCGGCCGCACGCTGCTCGACGCGGGCCTGCCGGCGATGCTCGTCACCGCCGGCGGACGCAGCTGCTTCCAAGTACTGGATCGTCGGTCGCAGCTTCTGTCCTGCTGGACGGAGCGGAGCCTCGAGCCCGCCCGTCCGGCGGAGACGCTCCGGGCGGCGGAGAAGCTGCGGGAGACGTTGCGCGGCGGTCCTCTGGAACCGGTGGTGCTGCTTCTGAGCCACGCGTGGTTCGGGGCTGAGGACGATCCGAAGCCTCAGTCGGCGGTACGGGCGCTCCTGGTGCGCTATCCGGGGCAGAGTGAGGTGGAGCCTCTTGGTCGTCGTTACGGTCGGCTGGCGATGGTGGGCTCGGACGAGTCCGAGAGCCTGCCTCGGGTCTTGCGGGAGCTGATCGGATGAGTGACCACCCCACGGTGGCCGTGGTGGCTCTTCGCTGGGACGCCCGCGCCAGCCCTTAAGAAGACCCGAAGTAGAATCGGTTCTTACTGGCATCGACAGCAAACAGGAATCGTTCCAGGAAGCCCTGGTACCCCACGAAGTTTCCACCCGGCCACTCCGGGGACAAGAAGAACGTCGTGTCCACGTCAAACTCTTCCCCTCGTTCCGCCAGGATCGTTGTCGTACCTCGACAGAGGCTGCCTGTGAACCGCCCTAAGCGGCTGCTGAGCACGGCTTCTTCCGCCAGTTCCTTGAGATGGTCCTCCATGAGGAGGGCGAGAGTAGGTTTGAGGATACACCACGGTGCTGCCGTGTCGACCATGGCAAGAAACTCGATGTCGGGTCCGTAGAGACCCAGGCGGAGGAAGATACGGGGGTCCAAAGTCGAAACCCCGGGCATCGAATCGTAATACGATGCCATTCCCGAAAACCGAGGAGCTTCAACATCGTAGTCACTCAATGTGATGTACCAGGGGCTTGACGTCGAGGTTGCGCGAGCGGACCTCGCTGAGGACGTCTTCAAGTCGCGCTCCGGAAGAGAGAAGCTCGGCCCCGTGGAGGGCCACCCAACGGCCCCGGTACTCGACGCTGTGCTTGCGGAGCCAGGCGAATTCCCGCGAGCGGTCGGGAGCTGTGGCCGGCTTCGCCACGATTCGGCTGGGATTGAGGACTCGGTTGGCCTTCCGGAGCCATGGGTGACTCGGGAAGTCGGCTGCGCCCCGCGCGGCAGCACGACGCGCCTCCCCGGCCTGATCGTTGGCCAGGGCAAAGCGGACAGCCTGTACGAAGTCGTCCGCTGTCATCAGGGGACGGTCGTCGGCCGAGGGCGCCGGAGTCTCTTTGGAGAGTGTGGTCGTGCTGCTCATCACCGGTCTCCTCGTCGGATCAAGACACCAACCGCTCGCGGAGTCCCGCGGAGGCTTCATGATAGCGCCATTCACCGCGGTTGGCTACCATCAAGCGACGGGCCGGGTCACATCCCGGAGCGTCTTCGTCCGACGGTGATCCTGCTCGACGTGTCGCCGCCGACCTTCGGTCCGGTGGAGAAGGTGACGCGCCTGGCCACGATGCTCGTCGGCCGCACGCTGCTCGACACGGGCCTGCCGGCGATGCTCGTCACCGCCGGTGGACGGAGCCGCTTCCAAGTGCTGGATCGTCGGTCGCAGCTTTTGTCCTGCTGGACGGAGCGGAGCTTCCAGCCCGCACGTTCGGCGGAGAAGCTGCGGGCGGCGGAGAAGCTGCGGGAGACGTTGCGCGGTGGTCCTCCGGAGCCGGTGGTGCTGCTTCTGAGCCACGCGTGGTTCGGGGCAGAGGAGGACCTGGAGCCTCAGTCGGCGGTACGGGCGCTGCTGGTGCGCTACCTTGATTGCCGCTTCGTGCCTTTCGAGGAGGAGGACGAACGGCTCCGCCCCGGGGACGAAGTCCCCATCTCGAATGCGGGACCCCCGTAGAATCTGGTAACATCACTACATGGACAAGAAATCGGACAGCCTCAGGCTCCTTGCTTCGCCAGCCGCGTCCTCGCCTGGCGCCCCTGGGGAGGATGTGCCGTACGTTTCCGGGGCGGTCCTGCAGCAGGCCGGGTTGTCCACTCCGGAACTTTCTCCCGCCGCAGCGGAGCCGCTGCCGGTCATTCTGCCGCCGGTCGACAAGTACCGCGACGAGCCCGACGAGATCGACCGCTTGGAGCGCATCGGTGGCCTCAAGAAGAGGGCCTCCCCGGCTGCGGCGGGCCACGCCGACCCGCACTTCAAGCTCGACTCGCTCGTCGACGCTCACCTGGCCGAGGGCTACGTGGGCTCGACGGACCTCAAGACCCGCGTCGATGTCGAGCACGAGTACGCCAGCGACACCTGCGTGCGCCGGGCAGGGATCGACCCGACAACAGGGACGCGCTACCTCGAGGAGTTGGTCTTCGAGGTGGTCCACAAGCGCCCGAAGCAAGAGACCGACACCCGAGCCGAGGGCTTCGCGGCACGCGGAGTGCCGCGTCAGATCGGTGTCTTCGTCAGGAAGAAGGTGGTCTGTGAGTGGGTGAAGAGCGAGAACAACTGGGGGGAGTCGCTGGACCTGCGTCAAAGCCTTCGGGCCCCCTGTCTGGCCGTTCCCCTACCGCTCGCCGCCCTCCTCGATCCGGAGCTGGCCAGGAAGGCGATCGCACGGGCGCTCGAGGCCAAGGGCGATCCCAGCATCCTCGAGATGAAGAAGAAAAGCGAGAAGCGCGGCCGCTCACAAGGCAAAGCCGAGGGCCTCGCGGAAGCCGTCCTGATCCTTTTGCGCTCCCGCGGCTTCGTTCTTTCCGAGGAGGAGGACGAACGGATCCGCGCCACGACCGACGTCGAGAGGCTCAGGCGCTGGCTCCGTCGGACCGCGTCTGCGGCGTCGAAGGGCGAGGTGTTCGACGAGAGCTCCTAGCCCTCGTCTTCGTCCGTTCGCCCCGAGCCTTTCCCAGGGGTCCTCCTGCGCCAGGCTGCCGACGCGCGGGTGCTCACTCTTCTCGACATGCTCGGCCCCGACGCCGTGCGCGACGATCCGGGTCTGCCGCTTCGTCTGCTGCCCAAGGCTGCCGCTCTACCGCCCTTTGCAAGAGCTCAGCGTCGTCTGCTCACCGCGGACCTGCGTCGCGACGACGACGGAGGCGCTCAGGGTCAGGCTCAGGGCGCCGGACTGGCGGGTATCCAACGCCGCGGCAAACCGGACGCGCTCCTGCCCTCGCAACTGGCCTTGCCGCCCGACGTACTCGCGATGCGTCATCTGCGAGGCGATTTGCTCTACGGGCGCTCCTGGTGGGCTATCCGGGGCAGCGTGGGGAGGAGCCTCTTGGTCGTCGCTACGGTCGGCTGGCGATGGTGGGCTCAGACGAATCCGGGAACCTGCCTCGGGTCTTGCGGGAGCTGATTGGATGAGTGATCTGACGCTGTACTCCTAGCGCGCCTCAGGCCCACGAGCATGTAGCTCCCAGGTCTGGGTGGCGTGTCTTCGGGGGCGACCAGCCCCCGAACAAGGGCAAGGCGTGCCACGACCCACTGCCGGAGGGCTCCATCTCAGGCTCGGAGCTTCGCTCCACGACTTCCAAGTCCTTGCCCTCCCAAGGAACAAACCCGTTGCTGGCTTGTTCCCGCCTCGGCTCGACGCTCTCTCCGAGAGGCCCCTTCAGGGCGGGCCGCGATCGGATCTTTTCATCTATAG
>CBDUYN010000011.1:0-104029 GCA_965371445.1 uncultured bacterium
CCTTCTTCGGCTTCAGCCCCCGCGAGGCCGAGATCCTGGACCCGCAGCAGCGCGTCTTCCTGGAGTGCTCCTGGCAGGCTCTGGAAAACGCCGGCTACGATCCCTCGGCCAGCGGCGAGACGACGGGCCTCTTCGCCGGCGCCACGACCAGCACCTACCTTCTCTTCCATCTCCTGGCGCGTAGCGCCGAAAGCCGTTGGGACCCGCTCCAGCTGCTGATGGGCAACGCCGCCGACACGCTCGCCACCCGCGTCGCCTACAAGCTCAACCTGCGGGGGCCGGCCTTCACCGTCCAGTGCGCCTGCTCGACGTCACTGGTCGCCGTCCACCTGGCCGTCGAGAGCCTGCTCACGGAAGCCTGCGACATGGCGCTCGCCGGCGGCGTCTCGATCAACGTCGCGCAACGTACGGGTTACCGCTACCAGGAAGGATCGATCCTCTCTCCCGACGGCCACTGCCGGGCCTTCGACGAGAAGGCCCAGGGGACCGTCTTCGGCTCCGGGGTCGCCGTCGTCGTCCTGAAGCGCCTTCAGGACGCGCTTGCCGACGGCGATCCGATCCGCGCCGTGATCCTGGGCTCGGCGGTCAACAACGACGGCTCGCAGAAGGTCGGCTACACGGCGCCGGGCGTCGAGGGGCAGGCGCGGGTGATCTCCGAGGCGCTGGCGGTCGCCGGCGTCGAGGCCGAGACCATCTCCTACGTCGAGGCCCACGGCACCGGCACGAGCCTCGGCGACCCGATCGAGGTCGAGGCGCTGACCCGGGCCTTCGGCGCCGAGACCGACGCCAGGGGCTTTTGCGGTCTCGGCTCGCTCAAGTCCAACGTCGGCCATCTCGACGTGGCGGCCGGCGTCGCGGGGCTCGTCAAGACCGTCCTCGCCCTCGAGCACCGGGAGATCCCGCCGAGCCTCCACTTCGCGGAGCCCAACCCGAAGATCGACTTCGCGGCCTCGCCGGTCGAGGTGGTCCGAGAGCTGCGCCCCTGGGAGCCGCCCGCGGGGGCGCCGCGCCGCGCCGGAGTGAGCTCGTTCGGGATCGGCGGCACCAACGCCCATGTTGTCCTCGAGGAGGCACCGGAGCGCGAGCCCGGAGGGCCGTCACGGCCCTGGCAGCTGCTGGTGCTGTCGGCGAAGACACGGCCGGCCCTCGACCGCGCTACCGCCAACCTGGGCGAGCACCTCGACGCCCATCCGGACCTCGCCCTGGCGGACGTGGCCTGGACCCTGGCGGCAGGGCGCCGGGCTTTCGGCCACCGGCGCATCGTGGTGTGCCGCGATCCGGCCGACGCGGCCGCGGCGCTCGCCGGCCGGGACGAAGGGCGTCTGCGCAGCCACGCTGGCCTCCAGGAGCCGTGGAAACGGCCCGTCGTCTTCATGTTTTCGGGCCAGGGCGCCCAGCACGTCGGCATGGGACGCGGCCTCTACGAGGACGAGCCGGCCTTTCGGCAGGAGGTCGACCGCGCCGCCGAGCAGCTGCGTCCGCAGTTGGATTGCGACCTGCGCGAGATCCTCTTTCCGCCGGCCGGTCGGGAGGAGGAAGCGCGGCAGCGCCTCACCTCAACGGCGGTGGCGCAGCCGGCGCTCTTCGCCGTCGAGTACGCCTTGGCCGTCCTGTGGCGGGAGCTGGGCGTCGAGCCCGCGGCGATGATCGGTCACTCGGTCGGCGAGTACGTGGCCGCGGCGCTGGCCGGGGTCTTTTCGCCGGAGGACGCTCTCGCCCTGGTGGCGGCGCGCGGTGCCCTGATGCAGGAGATGCCGGCCGGCGAGATGCTCGCCGTGCCCCTGGCGGAGGACGAGGTGGCACCGCTCGTCACCGGCGAGCTCGCCCTGGCGGCGGTCAACGCGGCGCGCCTGTGCGTCGTGTCGGGGCCGCCGAGCGCGGTGGACGAGCTCGGCCGACGGCTCGGGGAGCGCGGCGTGGAGGGCCGCCGGCTGCACACCTCCCACGCCTTCCACTCGCCGATGATGGAGCCCATCCTCGACCGCTTCACCGCCGAGGTGTGCAAGGTCGAGTTGCGCTCCCCCCGACTGCCCTTCGTTTCGAACCTCAGCGGCGCCCTGGTGACGGCCGCCGAGGCCACCGATCCGTCGTATTGGGCGCGGCACCTGCGCGGCACGGTGCGCTTCGCCGACGGCGTCGACGCGCTGGCCGGCGAGGGCGAGCCGATCTTCCTCGAGGTAGGACCGGGCCGGTCGCTCACCACCCTGGTGCGGCAGACGTCGAACGACCTGACCGCCGTCGCCTCGATGCGTCATCCCCGGGACACCGAGGTGGAGGACCCGGCGGCTCTCCTGGAAGCCCTGGGACGGCTGTGGCTTCACGGCCGCCGTCTCGATCCGCAACGGCTCTTTGCCGGCCGCCGCCGCGTCGCCTTGCCGCCCTATTCCTTCGAGCGTCACCGCTACTGGATCGAGCGCCGCGCGACCGTCGCGCCGGAGGCGCGCCCGACCATGACCGCGTCCGGCGGGCAGGACCCCGCGGACGGTACGGAGGCTGGCGGCGTCGCCGAGCCGCCGGCCAGCCTGCACGCACGTCCGGAGCTCGAAACGGACTACGTGGCGCCCCGCAACGAGACGGAGGAGAAGATCGCCGCGCTCTGGCAGGAGCTCCTGGGAGTCGAGAAGATCGGCGTTCACGACAGCTTCCTCGACCTCGGCGGCCACTCGCTGCTCGCCACCCAGCTGGCGTCGCGGCTGCGCGAGACCTTCGCGGTCGAGATCCCCCTCGAATACCTCTTTTCGGGAAACACGGTGGCGCGGCTGGCGAAGAACGTCGAGACCGTCCTGTGGGTCGCCGGTCAGGCGCCGGACAGCACGCCGGCCGAAAACCTGGAAGAGGGCGAAATCTGAAAACCGAACACGCAAAAGGATGACGAAATGAAAACGACAGCGACATTGGGAACGTTCATTCTTCTGGGCCAGATCCTGCACGCCCAGGAGGCCCCACCGACCGTCGACGTACCGCTTTTTACAGAGGCACCGAAGATCGACGGCCGCCTCGACGAGGATGTCTGGCAGACAGCCACGGTCATCGACGGCTTTCGGCAGGTCAACCCGACCCCCGGCGCTCCGGCGACCGAGAGGACGGAGATCCTGATCGGCTATGACGAGGACAACATCTACATCGGTGCACGATGCTACACGGCGGATCCGTCGACGATCAACTCAGTTCTGATGGAACGTGACGTCCTGCTCCAGAACGAAGACTCGGTGCATATCGTCTTCGACACCTTCAACGACAACAAGAGCGCCTTTTTCTTCGGGATCAACCCGGTCGGAGCGCAGGTCGACGCGTTGGTGCGGGGCGACGGCGACGACGTCAACTACAATTGGGACGGCGTCTGGTTCTCGGCCACCTCGCGCGACGAGGAGGGTTGGGTCGCGGAGCTCGCGATCCCGGTTCGGAACCTGCGCTTCGCCGAAACGGAGGAGCATACCTGGGGGTTCAACGTCCAACGGGTCGTCATCCACAGTCGTGAATACACGCTCTGGCAGTCGACGGACAGCGCCAGGCCCCTCAATGCGATCTTCAAGATTTCGCAAGCCGGGAACCTGAGCGGGATGAAGGGGATCCGGCAGGGACGCTCGTGGGATGTGATGCCGTATGTCCTGGCGCGGGTGGACCAGAGCGACGAGGGTGACGACGAGGACTTCGAGGTCGGCATCGACATCAAGAAGAACCTGACCTCGAAGCTCACCCTGGACCTGACCTACAACCTCGACTTCGCCGAAACGGAAATCGACGCACAACAGACCAACCTGACCCGTTTTCCGCTATTCTTTCCCGAGAAGCGTGACTTCTTCCTGGAAAACGCCAACAACTTCTACTTCGGCGAGCGTCCGGACAAGAACACCGGAATCGCCGATTACATCTTCTTCTTCAGCCGCCGAATCGGCCTGACCGAGGACGGACGGCAGCAAATCCCGGTGCTCGGCGGCGCCAAGCTCTCCGGTCAGCTCGGTGGCGTGAACCTCGGCCTGCTGACGCTCACGACCGAGGACTTCACTTACCGCGACCAAGACGGTCAAGAGCTTTTCGAGCCGCAGACCAACTACACGGCGCTACGCCTCAAGAAAGACGTCCTCAAGCGTTCCTCGCTAGGCGTGATGTTCCTCAACAAGGCCGTCAAGGGCGGCCCGGACAGCAGCGGCGCGGGGGTGGACTGGGACCTCGGCCTCAGCAAGCACTTCAAGACCGGAGGTTTCCTGGCGCAGACCGAGAGACCGACGGGTGAGACCGACTGGGCGGCCCTGGCCGACTTCGTCTGGGAGAGCGACGCGGCCTTTGTCAGAGGCTCTTATCTCGACATCGGCGAGGACTTCGATCCGGCGATGGGATTTTTCAAGCGGACCGGAATCCGCGAGTGGAGTAGCACTCTGTTCCGTAGCCTTCGCCCCGAGGGACTGGGCCCCCTCATCCTGGCCGCAGACTTCAACCGAGTTGTCGGCCAGGACGGTGAGCTCGAATCACAGAACAGTTTCTTTGAGCTCGGTATCCACTCGAAAAACTGGGCAGGACTGTATTTGATCCTCTACGACAACATCGAGGTGCTGGACGCCCCCTTTGAAATACGTCCGGGCATCGTCATCCCGCCAGGGAGGTACGAATTTACGAATCCGTTCATCGGCTGGCAAGGGGCGCCGGGGAATGCCTTTTTCCCCTACGCAAGACTTCAGTGGGGAGAGTTCTACGACGGTAACTTGAGCACCGTCATCTTCGGTCTTCGCACGCGGGCCGTACGCGGGCTCTTCACGCGGTTGTTCTACGAGCACACCGAGGTCAACCTGCCGTCCCGCGATAACACCGACGTCAACCAACCCCACGATTTCGTCGTCGACTTCGTGTCGTTGAACGTGACCTACGCGACGTCACCGACGCTTGCCGGGAAGGCCATCGTCGAGTGGCGCAAGGATAACAACTTAAGCGCCAACGTCAGCGTCCGATGGACCTACCGGCCGGGAGCCGCGGCCTACCTGGTGTACAACGAGCTCCGCGACCTGTTCGGCCACTCGGGTCTCTCCGGCCCCACGGATCGTTCGCTCATCGTCAAGATGACGTTCTTCTTCTAAACGCGTCATGCGTCTGTACTTCCGCTGGAGCCATGAAAGAGCAACAAAGAACCGGCATGGACGCGCTCGACCTGTTGTCACACCTGAAAGAATTGGGCGTCCGGCTCTGGGCGGCAGAGGGGCGGCTGCGTTACAGTGCCGCGCCGGGGGTTTTGACAGCAGAGTTGCGCTCCCAGCTCGCCCGGCACAAAGAGAGCGTCCTTTCACTGCTCGGCGCCGCGCGCCACGCCCCGGCGATCGAGTCCCTGTCACGACAGGACCGGTCCTCCTTTCCACTGTCTTACGCCCAGCAGCGTTTGTGGTTCCTTCATCGCCTGGAGCCGGACAACCCGTCCTACAACATTCCCGCAGCCATCGAGCTTGAAGGTCGGCTCGACCCGCGGAACCTGCTGCGGAGCCTTGCTGAGATCGTGCGCCGGCACGAGATCCTGCGGACTCGTTTTGTCGAGGGCGCCGAGGGGCCCCTACAGGTGATCGAGGCGCCCGGCGAGCTGCCGTTGCCGGTCGTCGACCTCACCGGTTTGCCGGCGCCGCACCGTGCCTCGGAGCTGGAACGCCGCGCCGCCGAGGAAGCCTCAAGACCCTTCGACCTGCGCCAGGGCCCCCTCTTGCGGATCGCCCTGCTGGCGCTCGGCGAGAGCTCCCACGTGCTGCTTCTCAACCAGCACCACATCGTCACCGACGGCTGGTCCCTCGGCGTCCTGGTCAAGGAGTTCGTCGCCCTCTACACGGCTTTGGCGTCGGGCGAAGCGGCGGCCCTGCCCACGCTGAGCGTGCAGTACGCGGATTTCGCGCTCTGGCAGCGCCACTTTCTCGAGCAGGTGGCGCCGCCGCAACGGGCCTGGTGGCGCCGCCGACTCGCGGGAGGACCGGCGGCTCTGGAGATGCCCTCCGACCGGCCGCGGCCGCCCGTGCCCAGCGGGCGTGGACGGTGTCTGTACTTCACCTTGCCGGCACGGCTCAGCGACGCGCTCAAGGACCTCGGCCGCAGCCGGGACGCGACTTTTTTCATGACCCTGCTGGCGGCTTTCCAGACGTTCCTCGCCCGGCATGCGGGCGTCACCGACGTCACGGTGGGCTCACCGGTCGCCGGCCGCCGCCAGCGTGAGCTCGAAGACCTGATCGGTTTTTTCGTCAACACTCTCGTGCTGCGTACGGACCTCGGCGGGAATCCCCCGTTCGCCGAGGTCCTGCAACGGGTGTCCGAGACCGTGCGGGGTGCCCAGAGCCACCAAGACCTCCCTTTCGAGCTCCTGGTCGAGGACCTCCAGCCGTCGCGGGATCGGGGCCGGCCGCCTTTGATCCAGACGATGTTCGTCTTCGAAAGCGTCTCGCGAATCGAACGCGTGAGCCTCGGTGAGCTGACCCTGACGCCCCGAGAATTGGATACCGGGACGGCGAAGCTCGACCTGGTGTTGAGCCTGAGCGAGACCCGGGAAGGATTGCGCGGCATCCTGGAGTACTCGACGGACCTCTACGACCGAACCAGCGTGGATCGACTGCGGCGCCGTTTCGAGGTCTTTCTGGAAGCGGTCGCGGAGGATCCCGGACACAAGGTTCAGGCGCTGCCGCTGATGTCGGCCGTGGAACGCTGGCAGCTGCGGGGAGAATGGAACGACACCGCGGCGGGGTTGCCCGTCGACGGTTTTGCCCACGACGTCTTCAGGGCGTGTGCCACCGCCGCTCCGCAGGCTCCTGCCCTGGTCACGGCCCAGGACGAGTGGAGCTATGGCGAGCTCGGGCGGCAGACGAACCAGTTGGCGCGCTACCTCCATAGACGGGGTGTCGGCCGGTCCGCTGCCGGCCGGGAGGCGACGGAGAGCCGTGTCGGCGTCCTGATGCCGCGCTCGGCCGAGGCCGTCCAGTCGTTTCTCGCCGTGCAGAAAGCCGGCGGGGTCTACGTCCCGCTCGACCCGGCCTATCCGGGCGAACGCCTGGCTTTCATGATCGAGGACGCGTCCCTCGAAGTGATCCTGACTCTCCCGGACGTCGACTGGTCGTCCATCGTCCCGGATTCCTTCACCGGCAGTGTCGTCGAGTTGCCCGCCGCCGCCGCTTCCGCCGCCGCCGAGAGCACGGAGCCGCTTCGGGTTGCGTGCCATGCCGGGAACGTCTCCTACGTCATCTACACCTCCGGATCGACCGGCCGGCCGAAGGGTGTCGAGGTGACCCACGGCGGTGTCCGCAACCTGATCGCGGCTCAGAGAACGACGTTTCTTGCAAATCCGCGAGACCGTATCCTCTTCTTTCCTTCGCTGAGCTTCGACGCGTCGGTTTTCGAGATCTTTCACGCGCTGTGCTCAGGAGCGGCGCTGCACGTCGCGGCCGCGGAAGAGATGCTTCCCGGGCCGGACCTCCACAAGCTGTTGCAGCAGCGCCGTATCACCTTCGTCACCCTTCCCCCTTCGGCACTCACCGTGCTTTCGCCCGCCGGTCTGCCCGAGTTGCGGACCCTGATCGTCGCCGGCGAGGCTTCCGGGGCCGAGCACGTCGAGCGCTGGGCCGTCGGCCGCCGGTACTTCAACGGTTACGGACCGACGGAGGCGACGGTCTGTTCGACGCTCGCCGTCTGCCGGCCCGGCCGCCGGCCGACCATCGGCCGGCCGATTCCCAACGTCCTCGTACGCGTCGCGGACCGCCACCTCCGGGAAGCTCCCGTCGGGGTGCCCGGCGAATTGCTGATCGGCGGCTCCTCCCTCGCCCGAGGCTATCTCAACCGCCCCGCACTGACGGCAGAGCGGTTCGTCCCGGACGCCTGGAGCGGCGGCGGCCGGACCTCCGGCCGGCGCGTCTACCGCTCCGGAGACCTGGTGCGGCAACTGCCGGACGGCCGGCTGGACTTCCTCGGGCGCATCGACCACCAGGTCAAGGTCCGCGGCTTCCGCATCGAGCTCGGCGAGATCGAAGCGACGCTCGCGGGCCACCCCGCGGTACGCACCGCCGTCCTCCTGTCCCGGGAGGACGTTGCAGGCGACCGGCGTCTGGCGGCCTACGTCGTCACGTCGGAAGGCGTCGACGTCGACGCCTTGCGTGAGCACCTGGCCAGCCGGCTTCCCGACTACATGTTGCCGGCGAGCTTCACGATCCTCGACGAGCTGCCGCTTTCCCCCAACGGCAAGGTGGACCGCAAGGCCCTGCCGGCCCCCACGGGTCCTGCCGTCGACCTCGAAGCCATGCCCCGCAACGAGACGGAGCGCATGCTGGCGCGGATCTGGCGTGACGTCCTGCAAGTCGAAGAGGTGGGAATCCGTCAAAGCTTCTTCGACCTCGGAGGGCACTCCCTCCTGGCCGCCCAGGTCGTCTACCGGCTCTCGGAGGCTCTCGGCCGCGAGGTCCCCCTGATGGAGATGTTCGAGCATCCCTCGATCGCGGCCCTGGCGCGGCGCCTCGCCGAGCCCGCTGCCGACGTCGAGACCGTGCCCGCCCCACGGCGTCCACGGCGCCCCACCCCGACGGAAGACGTCGCCGTCGTCGGCATGGCGTGTCGTTTCCCCGGGGCGCGCGACGTGACGCAGCTCTGGCACAACCTGGCGGCAGGCCGCGAGAGCGTCTCCTTTTTCACCGCCGACGAGCTCGTGCAGGCCGGAGTGGCGCCGGACGTCGGCGCGGCTTCGGACTACGTGGCGGCGCGCGGCGTCGTCGAAGGCGCCGACCTTTTCGACGCCGCCTTTTTCGGGATGACCTCGCGCCAGGCGCGGCTGACGGACCCGCAGCAGCGCATCGCTCTGGAAGTGGCCGTGGAGGCCCTCGAAGACACGGGCTGCGACCCGAGTCGCTTTCCCGGAGCGATCGGCGTCTACGCCGGGGTCAGCCTGAGCACCTACCTGATCTTCAACGTCCTCTCCAACGCCGATCTGCTTGGCGAAGAGGCCGTTTTCGAGGTCGTCGCCGCCAACGACAAGGACTTCCTGCCGACGCTGCTCTCCTATCACCTCAACCTCAAGGGTCCGAGCCTCAACGTCAACACGGCCTGCTCCACCTCTCTGGTGGCGGTCCACCTGGCTTGCCGGGCTCTCCTCGACGGCGAGTGCGACGCCGCGTTGGCGGGCGGATCTTGTGTCACGGTCCCGCAGCAGACCGGATACCGCTACCGCAAAGGTGGAATCCACTCGCCCGACGGTCACTGCCGTCCCTTCGACGCGCGCGGCCTGGGGATGCTGCAGAGCAACGGCGTCGGCCTGGTCGTGCTCAAACGCCTGGACGACGCGCTGGCCGACGGCGACCGGATCCGCGCCGTGGTCAAGGGCTCGGCGCTCAACAACGACGGCTCCGCCAAGATCGGTTTTACGGCGCCGAGCGTCGAGGGACAGTCGGCGGTGATCGCCGAGGCCCAACGCCGTGCCGGAGTGTCTCCGGAGTCGGTCACCTACGTCGAAGCCCACGGCACGGCGACGCCGCTCGGAGACCCGATCGAGGTCCGCGCGCTCACCCGGGCCTTCCGGGCGGGTACGGCAAAGAAAAATTTCTGTGCCCTGGGTTCGGTCAAGTCCAACTTCGGACACCTGGACGCGGCGGCCGGGGTGGCGGGACTGATCAAAACCGTGCTGGCCCTGGAACACGGTCAAATCCCACCCAGCCTGCACTTCGAAAACCCCAATCCGGAAATCGACTTCCCGTCGAGCCCGTTTTACGTCAACACCGAGTTGCGAGATTGGGAAACGCAGCCGCGCCGTGCCGGGGTGAGCTCCTTCGGTATCGGCGGTACCAACGCCCACGCCGTCCTCGAGGAGGCGCCGCCGCCTGTCGCCGCGGTCCCGCCGGCGCGGGGCCCTCAGTTGCTCCTCCTCTCGGCGCGCAGCCGCCCGGCACTCGAGGCGGCGACCGATCGACTGGCGCGGCACCTGCGCGACAACGCCACGGCGACGCCGGAGGACCTGGCCGACGTCGCCTGGACCCTGATGCGGGGGCGGCGGCGTTTTCAGGCCCGGCGTATCCTCCTCGCCGAGGACGTCGCCGACGCCGTGCGGGGGTTGACGGACCGCGACTCCGGCCGACTCCTCGACAGCTTCCAGGACCAGGAGACGAACGAACGTCCGGCCGCCTTCCTCTTCCCGGGACAGGGCTCCCAGTACCCGGGCATGACCGCGCAGACCTACGCGGCGGAACCGCTCTACCGGCAGCTGGTCGACGACAGTTGCGACCTCTTGCGGCCCCACCTCGACCGCGACCTGCGCGAGGTGCTCTACGGCGCCGACCGCGGCGCGGACGCCGCGGCACGACTGCGCGACACGGCGCTGGCGCAACCGGCGCTTTTCGTGGTCGAACATGCGTTGGCCCGGCTGTGGATGTCCTGGGGCGTCGTGCCGCAGTCGATGCTCGGCCATTCGGTGGGCGAGGTCACCGCGGCCTGCCTGGCGGGGGTCTTTTCGCTCGAGGAAGCGCTGGTCCTGGTCGCGGCGCGCGGCCGGGCGATGGCCGAGATGCCTCCGGGCTCGATGCTCGCGGTGTCGCGCCCGGAAGCGGAGACGAGGGCGCTGCTCGGCGACGCGGTCGAGTTGGCGGCGGTCAACGCCGCCGAACGCTGCGTCGTGTCAGGACCCGCGGCGGCCGTCGAGGCGCTGGCCGAACGGCTGGAGGCGCAGGCGATCTCCTGCCGGCGTCTGCACACCTCCCACGCCTTTCATTCGGCGATGATGGACGGCGCGACGGAGCCGTTGCGCGAGGTGGTGGCGCGGCTGCGCCTGGCCGCCCCGGCCATTCCCTTCGTCTCCAACGTCAGCGGCCGTTGGATCACCGACCAGGAGGCGACGGACCCGGAGTACTGGGTGCGCCAGATGCGCGCCCCGGTGCGGTTCTCCGACGGTGTCGACGAGCTCCTCGCCGCGTCGGAGCCGGCGTTGCTCGAGGTCGGGCCGGGCAATACGCTGACGACGCTGGCACGGCAATCGAGCCCCGGTGCCGTGCTGGTGCCGTCACTGCCCCACGCCAGCGACCAGCGCGGTGACCAGGCCTTCCTGCTCACCGCGGCCGGGCGGCTGTGGTCGGCGGGCGTGCCCTTGGATGAGCAGGGTTTCTGCGGCGCCGGCCGGCGCCTTCTCACCCTGCCGAGCTATCCCTTCGAACGGCGGCGCTACTGGCTCGAGCCGGGCCGGCCGCTGTTCGGACCCGCACCGGCGGCCGAGCGTCACGAAAGCCTGGAGGACCCTGCCGGGATGGCCACGGACGAACGCCCGGAGATCGGGACCGGCTACGCCGCGCCGCGTAACGAGGCCGAAAGGGCGTTGGTCACCATCTGGCAGGAGCTCTTGGGCCTCTCCCAGGTCGGCGTCCACGACAACTATTTCGACCTGGGGGGGAACTCTCTGCTGGCCATCCAGATGGTGTCGCGCGTCGAGGCGGCTCTGGGGATCGAGCTGACGATCGAGCGCCTCTTCGACGCGCCCACCGTGGCGGACCTGGCGGAGTACGTCGCCTCCGGGTCGGTTGACGCATCGCAGCCGCCCCTGGTCGGCGCACCGCGTGACCAGCCGCTGCCCCTCTCCTTCGCGCAGCAGCGGTTGTGGTTCCTCGCTCTCCTGGAGCCGGACAATCCGAGCTACACCATGGTCGAGGCGGTGACGATCCACGGGCCCGTCAACACGACGTTTCTGCGCGACAGTCTCGATGCCCTGGTCCGCCGACACGAAGCCCTGCGCACCCGCTTCGTCGAGACCGACGCCGGCCCGGTCCAGGTGATCGACCGGCCACGGTCTCAAGCCCTGCCGTTGATCGACCTGGGGCGTCTGGCGGCCGAGCCTCGGCAACGCGAGCTCGGTCGACGGATCCGAGCCGAGGCGGCGTGGCTGTTCGACCTGGCGCGGGGCCCTTTACTGCGCACCACCCTGGTCCGATTGCAGGACCACGAGCATGCCCTGATCTTCAATCAGAGCCACATCATTTCAGACGGCTGGTCGGTCGCCGTGACGGTACGCGAGCTCGGTGCCTTCTATCGCGCTCTGGCGGCGGGCCACGAGCCGACGCTGCCAGCGCTACCGGTGCAATATGCCGACTACGCCGTCTGGCAAAGGCAGTGGCTGGACGCAGGCGAGCTGGAGCGGCAACTCACCTGGTGGCGCCGGGAGCTCGCCGCGGCACCGACCTTGCAGCTACCCACCGATCGACCGCGGCCACCGGTGTTCTCCGGCCGCGGCGCTGAGCATCGTTTCCAGCTCGACGGATCGTTGTCCGATTCCCTCGAAACGCTCGCCCGGCAGCATGAGGCAACCCTTTACATGGCATTGCTCGCGGCGTCCGAAGTACTGATCTCGCGCCTCACGGGCCAGCAAGACGTGGTCGTCGGCTCGCCGGTGGCGGGACGCCGGCGCCGCGAGGTCGAAGAGCTCATCGGCTTCTTCGTCAACACCGTGGCGCTGCGCGGCGACCTGTCGGAGGCACCGTCCTTTTCGAACCATCTGACGGCGGTTCGCAAGACGGTCCTGGCGGCCTTCGCCCACCAGGACGTACCTTTTGAGAAGCTCGTGGAGGCCCTCCCGTTGTCACGCGAGCGCGGGCGCCCGCCGCTCGTGCAGGTGATGCTGGCGTTCCAGAACGTGCCGATCGAGCCCCTGATCGTTGAGGGACTGACCCTGAGCCCGCTGGTGATTCCCGCGACCACCACGAAATTCGACCTGCTCTTCGAACTGTGGCCGGAGGAGGACGGTCTTGGAGGCCGGATCGAATACGCGAGCGACCTCTTCGACCGCGCCACCGTCGTCCGCATGGCCGAGCACTTCGAGACCCTGCTCGGGGCGGTCGTGGCACACCCCGAAACACCCGTCACGGCCCTCGACGTGATGTCGCCGGCCGAACGCCGCCAGATCGTCACCGAGTGGAACGACACCGGGCGCCTCTACCCCGAAGGCGACATCAGCCTTCACCAGCTGATCGAGGCCCAGGCGGCGCGGACACCTGACGCGGTGGCGGTGTCCTTTGAAAACACGACGTTGACCTGCCGCCAGCTCGACGAACGCACCAACCAGTTGGCCCGACACCTGCGCTCTCTCGGCGTCAAGGACGAGGACTTGGTGGGCGTCTTTGCCGAGCGCTCCCTCGAAATGATGGTCGGCCTGCTGGCCGTCTTGAAGGCCGGCGCCGCCTACGTGCCCCTCGACCCCGGCTACCCCCGGGAGCGGGTCGCCTTCATGCTGAAGGACGTCGGCGCCGCGGTGGTCCTGACCCAGGACCACCTGGTCGACCGTGTCCCTGGCGAGGCCCGGCTCGTTCGCCTCGACGGCGACTGGCCGGCGGTCGCCCGGCAGAGCACGACGCCCTGCGGCGTCGAGGTCCATCCCGACGCCCTCGCCTACATGATCTACACCTCGGGCTCGACGGGCCGTCCCAAGGGGGCCGTGAACACCCATCGGGCGATCGTCAACCGCCTCCTCTGGATGCAGGAAGCCTACGGCCTGACGCCCGGCGACCGGGTGCTCCAGAAAACTCCCTTCAGCTTCGACGTCTCGGTCTGGGAGCTCTTCTGGCCCCACATGTTCGGCGCCCGCCAGGTCTTCGCCAGGCCCGAGGGACACAAGGACAGTGCCTACCTGGTGGACCTGATCGAACGCGAAGGCATCACGACGCTCCACTTTGTGCCGTCGATGCTCGCCGCCTTTCTTGAAGAGAGCGACGTCGAACGCTGCAACGCCTGCCTCAAGCGGGTCGTCTGCTCCGGCGAGGCCTTGCCCTTCGACCTCCAGCGGCGTTTCTACGCCCGCCTCGACGCCGAGCTCCACAACCTCTACGGTCCGACCGAGGCGGCGGTCGACGTCACCTATTGGGCCTGCGAACGCCGGCCCAGCCGTTCCATGGTGCCCATCGGCCGGCCGGTGACCAACACGCGCATCCTCGTCCTCGACCGTACACTCCGGCCGGCGCCCATCGGCGTCCCGGGAGAGCTGCACATCGGCGGCGTCCAGCTGATGCGTGGCTACCATGGCCGTCCCGCCCTGACGGCGGAAAAGGTCGTCCCCGATCCCCTTTCCGAGACGCCCGGCGGACGCCTCTACAAGACCGGCGACCTGACGCGGACCCTCGCCGACGGCAACGTCGAATACCTCGACCGCCTGGACCACCAGGTGAAGATCCGCGGCCTGCGCATCGAGCTCGGCGAGATCGAAGCCACCCTGGCGGCCCATCCGGCGATCCACGAGGCCGTCGTCCTGACGATAGAGAGCTCCCCCCTCGATCCCCCCAAGGGGACGTTGAGCTCCCCCCTCGATCCCCCCAAGGGGACGTTGCACACCTCGGCCGATCCGCGCCTGGTGGCCTTCCTCGTCCCCGACGAGGAGGAGGCCCTGCCCGTTCGCCGCCTGCTGCGCCTGGAAGAGGACGGTGCCCTCGCCGACCGGCGGCTCTACCACCTGCCCGACGGCATGCCCATCCTCCACTTGAATCCCAATGAGACCGACTTCCTCTACCAGGAGGTCTTCGAGCTCAGCTCCTACCTGCGGCACGGCATCACCCTCCATGAAGGCGACGTGGTCTTCGACGTCGGCGCCAACATCGGCGTCTTCACCCTCTTCGCCAGCCGCCACGTCGGTCCTGAAGGCCGCATCTTCGCCTTCGAGCCGATCCCGGCGATCCACGACCTGCTGGCCAGGAACGCCGTGCTCTGGGGAGCCCCGGCACGCACTTTCGAATGCGGCCTGTCGAGCGCGCCGGGGAGCGTCGAGTTCACCTACTACCAGCACATCTCGATCCTCTCGGGCCAGTTCGCCGACGCCGGGGAGGAACGCGAAGCCGTTCGGGCTTTCCTGCGCAACGACCCGGGCAAGGATGAAAATCTTTCGGCAGAGATGATCGAGGAGCTTCTCGACGAGAGGCTCCGGGGCCAGCGGGTGACCTGCGAGCTGCGCACGGTTTCGGACGTCCTGCGGGCCGAAGGCGTCGAACGCATCGACCTGTTGAAGGTCGACGTCGAAAAAGGCGAGCTCGAGGTTCTGGCCGGCATCGCCGCGGAGGACTGGCCGAAGATCGGCCAGGCCGTCCTCGAGGTCCACGACGTCGAGGACCGCCTCCGCCGGGTGTGCGACCTCTTCGAAGTCAAGGGTTTCGAGGTCGCCCTGGAGCAGGACGAGACGATGCGGGCGACGGGGCTGTACAACGTCTACGCCCGGCGGCCGGGGGAACGCGCCGGCAACGCCGCGAAGCCGTCCCGGCAATGGCTCGATGCCGACGATCTCGTCGCGGCAGTGCGCGCCGCGGCCGGCGAGAAGCTGCCCGACTACATGGTGCCGCAGGGGATCACGTTGCGCGCCAGCCTCCCCCTGCTGCCCAACGGCAAGGTCGACCGCCGTGCCCTCGCCGAAATGACTCCCGGGGCCGCCGGGACGGCTCGCACGGCAGAGTACGTGGCACCGCGCACCGCCACCGAGGAGCGGCTGGCGGAGATCTGGGCCGAGGTGCTGGGCGTCGAGCAGGTCGGTGTCCATGACGACTTCTTCAACCTTGGCGGCCATTCCTTGCTCGCCACCCGCGCCGTTTCACGGATCCGGCGTACCCTCGGTGTCGAGCTTTCCCTGAGCGAGCTTTTCGACACGCCGAGCGTCGCCCGCGTGGCGGCGGCGATCGAGCAGGTGGGAACGACCGCTGCCTTGCCGCCGCTCACCGCCACGACGCGGGATCCCGACGGCAGGGCGCCGCTCTCCTTCGCCCAACAAAGGTTGTGGTTCCTCTCCCAGCTGGAACCCTGGAACCCCGAGTACCACCTCCCGGCCGCGATTGCCGCCGAAGGAACACTCGACGTGGCGGTGCTGCAACGGGTTCTCGACGAAATCGTCCGACGCCACGAAAGCCTGCGCACCCGCTTCGCTCAGGAGGACGACCAGCCCGTCCAGTGGGTCGAGCCCCCCCGGCGGCACCCGTTGCCGCTCGTCGACCTGAGCGGCCTCGCCCCCGACCTGGGTGAAAAGGTCCTTGAACCGCTGGTCGCGGAGGAGGCCGTGCGGCTCTTCGACCTCGCCCGCGGACCCCTCCTGCGCACCACCCTCGTGCGCCTCGCACCGACACGGCACGTCTTCCTGCTCAACCAGCACCACGTCATTTCCGACGGCTGGTCGATCGGCGTGCTCACCCGCGAGATCGCCGTCCTCTATCAGGCCTTTGCCGCCGGTCGTCCTTCGCCGCTGGGCGAATTGGACGTCCAGTACGCCGACTTCGCCGTCTGGCAACGCGCCTGGCTGCACGGCGAGCTGCTCGAAAAACAGCTCGAATACTGGCGCGGGACGCTTGCCGGTCTCCAACCCCTGGACCTGCCCCCGGACCGGCCGCGTCCGGCCATGCGCTCGGGCCACGGCGCGACCTACCTGGTCACCTTGCCGGCAGAGCTGCGCGACGGCCTGGAAAGGGTGAGCCGCACGCATGGAGCCACTCTCTTCATGGCTCTGCTCGCCGCCTTCCAGACCTTACTGTACCGTTTGAGCGGCCAGCACGACCTCACCGTGGGCTCGCCCATCGCCGGCCGGCGGTGGGCCGAGATCGAAGACTTGATCGGCTTTTTCGTCAACACGCTGGTCCTGCGCGCACGCCTCGACGGCGGCGCGCCGTGGACCGCGTTGCTCGACCAGGTCCGGAGGACGGCCATGGCGGCCTACGAGCACCAGGACGTGCCGTTCGAGCAGCTGGTCGAGACCCTCGAGCCGCAGCGCGACCGCTCCCGCACGCCGCTTTTCCAGGCCGTCTTCGCCCTCCAGAACGCCACTGTCGAGCCGGTCGAGTTGGCGGGCCTCGCCCTGCGGCCCATGCCCATGGACAGCGGCTCGGCGAAGTTCGACCTGACCCTCATCCTGAGCCCGGAAGCCGGCGGCCTCACGGGGCTTTTCGAGTATGCGACCGACCTCTTCGACCGCGCCACCGTCGTGCGCACGGCCGGGCACTTCGCGACCCTGCTCCAAGCGATCGTGGCGCATCCGGAGAGCACGCTCACGGCGCTGCCGATCCTCTCTGCGGCCCAACGGCGACAGATCCTCGTGGAATGGAACGCCACCGGCACGGACTATCCCCGGCAGACGACGGTCCACGAGCTCTTCGACGCACAGGCCGCACGAACACCTGACACGGTGGCGCTCGTCTGGGAACGGCCGGACGGCGCCGTCGCGGAGATGTCTTACGGCGAGCTGGCGCGGCGTTCCGATCAGCTGGCGGACCAGCTGCGCGGCCGGCTCGCCCTCTCGCAGGGGCAGGAGAACCTGGTCGGGCTCTTCGTGGAGCGTTCTCCCGAGATGGTCCTCGCCGTTCTCGCCGTCCTCAAAGCGGGCGCGGCGTACGCGCCGTTCGACCCCAGCTATCCGAAAGCGCGCCTGGCGATGCTGGTCGAAGATGCCGCAGCCTCCGTCGTCCTGACCCAGGAGAGCCTTGTCGACCGGCTGCCGGCGGAAGCGCCGACCTTCATCGTCGACGGGGATGGGGGGGGCCCGCCGAGGGCCCCGCGGTATCGGGCGCAGAGCGGTCCCGACTCCCTGTGCTACGTGATGTACACCTCCGGTACGACAGGACGGCCGAAGGGCGTCGCCGTGCCGCACCGCGCCGTGGTACGGCTGGTGCGCGAGACGAGCTTTGCGTCCTTCGGCCCCGACGAGGTCTTCCTGCACCTGGCGCCGGCCTCCTTCGACGCCTCGACCCTCGAGCTGTGGGGACCTCTGCTTAACGGCGGCCGCCTGGTCCTCCATCCGGCCGGTCCTCTGTCCCTCGACCGATTGGCGGCCTCCGTCACCCGCCACGGCGTCACGACCCTGTGGCTGACCTCGGGGCTGTTCCAGCAAATGGTCGAAACGCATCCGGAGAGCCTCGCCGGAGTGCGCCAACTGCTCGCCGGCGGCGACGTCCTTTCCGTGCCCCACGTGCGCGAGATGCTGGAGCGTATGCGAGGCGAAGGACGTCTGATCAACGGCTACGGCCCGACCGAAAACACCACGTTCACCTGCTGCCACCCGATGAGGCCTGGTACCGTCTGCCGGGCTCCGGTGCCCGTCGGCCGTCCTATCGCCAACACTCGGATCTACCTGGCGGACGCCGCCATGGAGCCCGTGCCGCTCGGCGTGCCGGGCGCTCTCTACACCGGGGGCGACGGCCTGGCCCGCGGTTATCTGAACGCCCCGGCCCAGACCGCCGCGGCCTTCGTCCCCGACCTGTGGAGCACCGAGCCCGGCGCGCGGCTCTACAGTACCGGCGACCTGGCGCGTTATCTGGACGGCGGCGACGTCGAGTTCCTGGGGCGGGCGGACCGTCAGGTCAAGATCCGTGGCTTCCGCGTCGAGCTCGCTGAAATCGAGGCCCACCTCACCGATCTGCCGGGGGTGGTGCGGGCCGCGGTCGCGGTCCACGTGGCAAGGGACGGGGACAAACGGCTCGTGGGCTATGTCGTGCCCGCCGCCGGCGAGTCGCCGCCGGGCGACCTCCACGAGGCCCTCGCCGCCACGTTGCCATCCTACATGGTGCCGCAGGTCTTCATGACCCTCGAAGAGCTGCCGCTCGATCCGAACGGCAAGGTCGACCGCCGTGCCCTGCCGTCGCCCGACGTGCAGGTGTCGCAGAGAGCCTACGTGGCCCCGCGGACCTCCACCGAGAAGCGGCTGGCGGAGATCTGGACGGACCTGCTCGACGTACGGCGCGTCGGCCTTGAGGACGACTTCTTCGAGCTCGGTGGCCATTCCCTGCTCGCCACCCGCGCCATCTCACGGATCCGGCGCTCCTTCAGCGTCGAGCTGTCCCTCGCCGAGCTCTTCGACACGCCGACCGTCGGCGGCCTGGCTCCCAAGGTCGAGGCGGAGCCGGCGGGGCCGTTCGCAGAGTTCCCCCCACTGACCGCCGCCGAGCGCGGCCCGCAGGGCCGGGCGCCGCTCTCCTTCACCCAGCAACGGTTGTGGTTTCTCGCACAACTGGAGCCGTGGAACCCCGAGTACCACATGCCCGCGACCCTGGAGGTGTCCGGCCGGTTGGACGTCCCCGCCCTGCGGGGCAGCCTGGACGAGATCGTGCGCCGTCACGAGGTCCTGCGCACCCATTTCGCCGAGCACGGCGACGAGCCGGTGCAGGTCGTGGAGCCGCCCCGCCGCCAGGCCCTGCCGTTGATCGACCTGACGGCACTGCCGGCGCCGCGGCGCGGGGAGGTCGCCCGGCAGTGGGCCGCCGCCGAGGCCGTCCGCCTCTTCGACCTCGCCCACGGACCGCTCTTGCGAACGGCCCTCGTGAAGCTGGAAGCGAAGCGGCACCTCTTCCTCCTGAACCAGCACCACATCATTTCCGACGGCTGGTCGATCGGTGTCCTGGTGCGCGAGATCGGTGCTCTCTACCGGGCCCTGGCCGTCGGCGAGCCGTCGCCGCTGCCGGCGTTGCCGGTCCAATATCCCGACTTCGCGCTCTGGCAGCGGAGCTGGCTGCGGGGCGAGCTTCTGGAGAGCCAGCTCGGGTACTGGCGCTCGGCGCTCGCCGGTCCGGAGCCGCTGGACCTGCCGCTGGACCGGCCGCGGCCGGCCCTGCGCTCGGGCCGCGGTGCCGTCCTGCCCCTGTCGCTGTCCGCCGCGCTGCGCGAGCGTCTGGAAGCGCTCGCACGCCGGCGCGGCGACACGACGACGCTCTTCATGGCGCTGCTGGCGGGATTCCAGGCCTTGCTTCACCGGATCTCCGACCAGGCCGACGTCACCGTGGGCACGCCGGTCGCCGGGCGGCGTTGGACCGAGGTCGAAGAGCTGATCGGCTTTTTCGTCAACACCCTGGTGCTGCGTGCCAGGGTCGACGCGGACGCGCCGTGGACCGGGCTCCTCGACCAGGTGCGGGAGACGGCGCTCGCGGCCTACGCCCATCAGGACGTGCCGTTCGAGCAGCTGGTGGAGGCGCTCGAACCGGAGCGTGACCGGTCTCGCACGCCGCTCTTTCAGATCGCCTTCGCCCTCCAGAACGCCGCCGTGGAGACGATCGAGGTCGAAGGCCTCGCCCTGCGGCCGATCCCCATAGACGGCGGCTCGGCCAAGTTCGACCTGACCCTGACGCTGAGCCCGGAGCCGGACGGCAGCCTCGCCGGGCTCTTCGAGTATTCGACCGACCTCTTCGACCGCACCACCGTCGTCCGCCTGGCCCGGCATTTCGAGACGGTCCTCGAAGCCGTCGTCGACCGCCCGGAAAGCGCTGTCGCGGAGCTGGAGCTGGCATCACCGGCCGAGCGCCACCAGGTGGTGGCCGAATGGAACGCCACGGATCGCCACTACCCCGCCGGCGAGCTCTGCCTCCACCAGCTGACCGCGGCGCAGGGGGCGCGAACGCCCGACGCCGTGGCGGTGGTCTTCGAAGGCGCGGAGCTGACCTGTGGCGAGCTCGACGCCCGCGCCAACCAGCTGGCCCGGCACCTGTGCTCCCTCGGCGTCAGGCACGAAGACCTGGTGGGCGTCTTCGCCGAACGCTCGCTCGAGATGATGGTCGGCCTCTTGGGCATCTTGAAGGCCGGCGCCGCCTACGTGCCCCTCGACCCGGGCTACCCGCCGGAACGCGTCGCTTTCATGATGGAGGACGCCGCCGTCCCGGTGGTCCTGACCCAGGACCACCTGGTGGACGCCGTCCCCGGAGGCGATACCCCCGGCGAGCCCCGGATCGTCCGCCTCGACGGCGACTGGGAAACGATCGCCCGGCACAGTGCCGCGCCGTGCCCCGACGTGGCGACCCCCGACTCCCTGGCCTACATGATCTACACCTCGGGCTCGACCGGCCGGCCCAAGGGGGCGATGAACACCCACCGGGCGATCGTCAACCGACTGCTGTGGATGCAGGAGGCCTACGGCCTGACCGGCGAGGACCGGGTGCTCCAGAAAACACCGATGAGCTTCGACGTCTCGGTCTGGGAGCTCTTCTGGCCCCACATGTACGGCGCCCGGCAGGTCTTCGCGAAAGGAGAAGGCCACAAGGACAGCGCCTATCTCGTCGAGGCGATCGAGTCGGAGGGGATCACGACCCTGCACTTCGTGCCGTCGATGCTGTCGGCCTTCCTGGAGGAGGGCGACGTCGAACGGTGCAACGCCCCCTCCGGAAAGTTGCGGCGTGTCGTCTGCTCGGGCGAGGCCCTGCCCTTCGACCTTCAGCGCCGTTTCTACGCCCGCCTGAACGCGGAGCTGCACAACCTCTACGGCCCGACCGAGGCGGCGGTCGACGTGACCTACTGGGCGTGCGAACGCCGGCCGCGGCGGTCCATGGTGCCAATCGGCCGGCCGGTGACCAACACCCACGTCCTGGTCCTCGGCCGAAGGCTTGTGCCGGCGCCGATCGCCGTGCCCGGCGAGCTTTACCTCGGCGGTGTCCAGCTGATGAGGGGCTACCACGGCCGGCCGGCCCTGACGGCGGAGAAGCTCGTGCCCGACCCCTTCGCCGAAAAGCCCGGCGGACGCCTCTACAAGACCGGCGACCTGACGCGGACGCTCCACGACGGCAAGGTGGAATACCTGGGGCGTCTCGACCACCAGGTGAAGATCCGCGGCCTGCGCATCGAGCTTGGCGAGATCGAGGCGACCCTGGCGTCGCATCCGGCGGTCCACGAGGCGGTCGTGCTGACGCTGGAAGGCGAATCCGGCGATCCACGTCTGGTGGCCTTCCTGGTGCCGGACGAAGACGAGGCGCTGCCGGTCCGCCGGCTGCTGCGCCTGGAGGAGGAGGGGGCCCTCGCGGAGCGCCGCCTCTACCGGTTGCCGGACGGCCAGCCCCTCCTGCACCTGAATCCCAACGAGACCGACTTCCTCTACCACGAGGTCTTCGAGCTCCGCTCCTACCTGCAACACGGCATCACCCTCCACGAAGGCGACGTGGTCTTCGACGTCGGCGCCAACATCGGTGTCTTCACCCTCTTCGCGAGCCGCAACGTCGGCAGCTCGGGACGCATCTACTCCTTCGAGCCGATCCCGGCGATCCACGACCTGCTGGCGAGGAACGTCGATCTCTGGGGAGCGCCGGCACGCGCTTTCGCCTGCGGCCTCTCGAGCGCTCCGGGAAGCGTCGAATTCACCTACTACCAGCACGTCTCGATCCTCTCGGGTCAATTTGCCGACGCGGCGCAGGAGCGCGAGGCGGTACGGGCCTTCCTGCGCAACAGTGATGGTGGGGCGCGCCTCCGGCGCGACGAGGAAGGTGAAAACCTTTCGGAAGAAATGCTGGAGGAGCTCCTCGACGAACGTCTCCGGGGCGAGCGGGTGACGTGCGAGCTGCGTACGGTTTCGCAGGTCCTGCGCGCCGAGGGCGTCGGCCGGATCGACCTGTTGAAGGTGGACGTCGAGAAAGGCGAGCTCGAGGTGCTCCACGGCATCGCCGAAGAGGACTGGCCGAAGATCCGCCAGGCCGTCCTCGAGGTGCACGACGTCGGGGACCGCCTCCGCCAGGTCTGCGACCTGCTCGAAAAAAAGGGGTTTCAGGTCGCCCTGGAACAGGACGAAACGATGCATGCCACGGGGCTTTATAACGTCTATGCCCGCAGGCCCGGCCAACGCACGGGCGCACCGGCGACGCCGGCTCCGCAGTGGCTCGACGCGGAGCCGCTAGTCGAGGCGGTGCGCGCCGCCGCTGGCGAGAAGCTGCCCGACTACATGGTGCCGGCCTGGATCGTGCCGCGCGCCAGCCTGCCGCTCCTGCCCAACGGCAAGGTGAACCGGCGCGCCCTCGCCGAGACGGTCCTCAAGGCCACCGGACCCGGCCGGGCGGCAGAGTACGTGGCGCCTCGCAACGACGTCGAGGAGCGGTTGGCGCGGGTCTGGGCCGAGGTGCTGGGCGCCGAGAGGGTCGGCGTCCACGACAACTTCTTCGACCTCGGCGGCCACTCCTTGCTCGCCACCCGGGTGGTGGCGAGGCTGCGCCGCGACTTCGGCGTCCGGTTGCCGGTGGGCGTTCTTTTCGACGCACCTTCGATCGCCGAGCTCGCCACGCACCTCGACGCCACGCCGCGGGAAGAAGGCGCGGCACGGATCCAGCCGTCGGCGGAGCGGCCGGTCACCTCTTTCGCCCAGGAACGCCTCTGGTTCCTCGACCAGCTCGACCCGGGCTCCCCCGCCTACAACATCCCCACGGCCGTGCGTCTGCGCGGCGACCTCGAGGCGGAGCTCCTGCAACGCGGCCTCCAGGCCGTCGTGGACCGTCACGTCACCCTGCGCATGCGCTTCACGGCGGTGGACGGTCAACCGGTACCGGTGATCGCCGAGCACCTGGAGGTCTCCCTGCCGTTGATCACGGCCGACCCCGCCGAGCTGCCGCGCCACGTGGCGGAGGCCGCGGCCTTCTCTTTTGACCTCGTCGCCGGGCCGCTCTTCGACTTTCGCTTGCTGCGTCTCATTTGTCCCCCTCCGGGGAAAGGTCTCATTTGTCCCCCTCCGGGGGAATTTGACGAGCACGTCTTCCTGGTGAACCTCCACCACGTCATCGCCGACGGCTGGTCCCTCGGCGTGCTGGTGAGCGAGCTCGCGGAGGTCTACCGGGCTCTCCGGGAAGGGGTCGAGCCCGAGCTTCCCGAGCTCGCCGTCCAGTACACGGATTTCGCCGCCTGGCAGCGGGAACAGCTGACTGGCGGCGAGCTCGAGCGCCAGCTCGGCTATTGGCGCGAGCGCCTGGCGCCGCCCCTCACCGTCCTCGAGCTGCCCCTCGACCGGCCACGGCCCGCCGTCCAGACCTACGACGGCGCCCGCCACGCCCTGCGGCTCGACGCCGGCCTCGCCGGCGGCCTTCGCAAGCTCGCCCGAGAATCCGAAGCGAGCCTCTTCATGGTCCTGGTGACCGCCTTCAAGGTCCTCTTGAAGCGCCTCAGCGGCCAGGACGACGTCCTCGTGGGCTTTCCCATCGCCGGCCGCCAGCACGCCGAGGTCGAGGGGCTGATCGGCATCTTCCTCAACACGCTGGTCCTGCGCACCGATTTCTCGGACGACGACCTCTCCGGCGAGCCCACCTTCCGCGAGGTGCTCGCCCAGGTGCGCCAGGACACCCTCGGCGCATTCGCCCACCAGGACGTCCCCTTCGAGAAGCTCCTGGCCGAGCTCTACCCGGAACGCGACCTGTCGCGCACGCCGATCTTCCAGGTCTTCTTCAACATGCTCAACCTCCCGGAGAGCGAGCTCGAGCTGCCCGGTTTGTCGATGGAGCTGGAGTCCGAGGTCGAGGTGCCGTCGAAGTTCGACCTGACGGTCTACGCCGCCGAGCAAAGCGACGGCACGCTCCTCGCCAACCTGGTCTACAACGCCGATCTCTTCGACGGCGAGCGGATCGCGGAGATGGCCGCCCAGTACCGTCTGCTGCTGGAGGCGATGGTAGCCGACCCCGACGCGGCGACAAGCGCTCCGTCGCTCGTCACCGAACGCGTCGCCGCCTTCCTGCCCCGTCCCGAGGCACCCCTCTCCGACGCCTGGCGGGGACCCCTCCACGCCGGCTTCGCGCGCCGCGCCGCCGAGCACCCGGACCGCCTGGCGGTCGTCGACAAGGACGACCGTTGGAGCTACGGCGAGCTCGACGCGCGGGCCAACCAACTCGCCCACCACCTGCTGGCCCAGGGTCTTCTGCCCGGCGAGACGGTGGCGATTTTCGCCCACCGCAGCACATCGCTGGTCTGGGCTCTCCTGGGGATCCTGAAGGCCGGCGGTGTCTTCGTCATCCTCGATCCGGCCTACCCGGTGCCGCGCCTTTTGGAGTACGTCCGCCAGTCGCGTCCGCGGGGGCTCGTCGAGGTCGCTGGGGCCGGCGAGCCTCCCGGCGAGCTCTTCGACCTGCTCGGCGACGACCTGCGTTGCCGTCTGGCACTGCCGTCGCGCCGCGGCGCGGCGGAGCAGCGGTTCCTGGCCGATCTGCCGGCGGCGGATCCCGACGTTGAGCTGGGGCCCGACGATCCGGTCTACGTCGCCTTCACCTCCGGCTCCACCGGCAAGCCGAAGGGCATCCTCGGCCGTCACGGCTCGCTCACCCACTTCCTGCCCTGGCTCGCCGAGACCTTCGGCTTCAACGAGGAGGACCGCCACAGCCTGCTCTCGGCCCTGTCGCACGATCCGCTGCACCGCGACGTCTTCATGCCGCTCTGGTACGGCGCCACCCTCTGCGTCCCCGACCCCGACGAGATCTTCGCGCCGGGGTACCTGGCCCGCTGGGTCGCGGAGGAAGGAGTGACGATTCTGAACCTGACGCCGGCGATGCTGCGCATCCTGTCCACCGGCGCGGCGCCGAACGGTGACCTGGATTCGCTGCGCTACACCTTTTTGATCGGCGACGTCCTCACCCGGCGCGACGTGGCGGCGCTCTACGCGCTCTCCTCGACGGTCACGGCGATCAACTTCTACGGTTCGACCGAGACCCAGCGTTCGCTCTCCTACCATCCGGTGCCGCGCGAGGAGGCGTCGGCCGAGGCGCTGCGGCGGGAGAAGGCCGTCTTGCCCCTGGGCCGCGGCATCCGAGACGTCCAGATCCTGGTCTTGAACCGTCAGAACGAGCTTGCCGGCATCGGCGAGCTCGGCGAGATCTACTTCCGCAGCCACCACATGGCGCTGGGCTACCTGCACGACGAGTCCCTGAACCGCGAGCGCTTTCTCGCCAACCCTTTCACCGGCACGCCGGGGGACCGCTTTTACCGCACCGGCGACCTGGGGCGCTACCGCGCCGATGGCGGCGCCGAATTCGCCGGCCGCGCCGACCGGCAGTTCAAGGTGCGGGGCTTCCGCATCGAGCCCCAGGAGGTGGAAGCGGCCCTCGAGGCGCACCCGGGAGTGCGGGAAGGCGCCGTCGGCACCTGGGACGACCGGTTCGCCGGCCGGACGCCCGCCGGCCGCCGCCTGGCGGCCTGGGTGGTGGCGGCGGAGCCGGCACCCACGGTGCGCGAGCTGCGCGCCTTCCTGCTCGGCGAGCTGCCTGACTACATGGTGCCGGCGGCCTTCGTCTTCCTCGACGCCTTGCCGCTGACCCGCACCGGCAAGCTCGACCGGGCCGCGCTGCCAGCGCCCGAGGGTGTGGCGGCCGAGCTGGGGGAAGGATTCGCCCTGGGTCCGGAGGAGGAGGTCCTGGCCGGCCTCTGGAGCGATCTTTTGGGCCGGGGTACGGCCGTCGGGAGCATCGACGCCCACGCCGACTTCTTCGAGCTCGGCGGTCATTCGCTCCTCGCCACCCAGCTGCTCTCCCGGCTGCGCGACGTCTTCGGCGTGGCGCTGCCGGTGCGCCGGGTCTTCGAGACGCCCACCGTGGCGGGCCTCGCCCAGGCGATCCGCGAAGCGCGCGGCGCCGCGGCGCCGGAGCTGCCGCCCCTCGTGCCGGCGCCGCGCCCGGACGACGGCGTACCCCTCTCCTCTGCGCAGGAGCGCCTGTGGATCCTCGACCGGCTCGAGCCGGGAAGCCCGGCCTACGTCATGGCCGGCGCCTTGAGGTTGCGCGGCGAGCTCGACACCCAGGCCCTCGAAGCGGCCCTGACCGAGGTGGTCCGCCGTCACGAGGTGCTGCGCAGCCGCTTTCCGGCGGCCGGCGATCCGGCCACCGGCGGCGAGGCGCGGCAACGCCTGGAGGACGCGGCCCAGGTACCGCTCGCGCGGCTCGACTTCGCGGGATCTCCCGGCGAGGAACGCGACGCCTGGCTCGTCGATCGCCTGGCGGAGCACAGCCGGCAGCCTTTCGACCTGGCGAGCGGTCCGGTCTTGCGCGCCGCCCTGGCGCGGCTCGCCGGTACGCCGGACCGCGCCGGTACGCCGGACCCCGGGACGCCGGCCGGCGGGAGGCCGCCCCGCGACGAGCACGTCCTCCTGCTCTCGCTGCACCACATCGTCGCCGACGGCTGGTCGATCGGTCTCCTGGCCCATGAGCTGGCCGTGCTCTACAACGCCTTCGCGACGGACACCGAGCCGGTCGGCCTACCCGAGCTCGCCGTCCAGTACGCGGACTTCGCCGTCTGGCAGCGCCAGTGGCAGGGCGGCGTCGCCGCGGCTCAGCTGGGCTACTGGACCGAGGCCCTGGCCGGCGTGCCGCTCGTCCTCGAGCTGCCGACCGACCGGCCGCGTCCGGCGGCCCAGAGCTATCGCGGAAAGCTCCTGCCGTTCGACTTCCCGAGCGAGCTCACCGGAGCTCTTCGCACCCTTGGCCGGCAGCGCGGAACGACCCTCTTCATGACGCTTTTCGCCGGGCTCTCGACCCTGCTCGGACGCCTCAGCGGCCAGCGCGGTTTTCTCGTCGGCACCCCGGTGGCCGGACGCAACCGCGTCGAGCTGGAGCCCTTGATCGGCCTCTTCGCCAGCACCCTCGTGCTGCGTGCCGACCTCGACGGCGATCCCAGCTTCGCCGAGCTCCTCGCGCGAACGCGAAGCCGCGCCCTCGACGCCTACGCCCACCAGGACCTCCCCTTCGAGCGCCTGGTCGAGGCCCTGGCCCCGGAGCGGGACCTCTCGCGGACGCCTCTCTTCCAGGTCATGCTCTCGCTCCAGAACCAGCGTGGGGAGGCCGTCGAGCTGGCCGGCCTCACCCTGGAGCCGCTCGTGGCGGACACCGGCACGTCGCGTTTCGACCTTTTCCTTTCGATCGTCGAGACCGCGGACGGCCTCGCCGGCTCCCTGGAGTATTCGACCGACCTCTTCGACGCCACCACCGTGCGCCGTTTCCTGGGCCACCTACGGATCCTGCTGGCGGCGGCCGCGGCCGATGCGGAGCAGGCGGTCGAGCAGTTGCCGCTCCTCACCGTGGAGGCGGCCCACCAGTTGCTCGTCGAATGGAACCGTCCGATCGACGCGGTCCCTTCGCTCGGCCTGCATCAACTCTTCGAGGCGCGGGCCGCGTCGGCGCCCGAGGACTGCGCCCTGATCTGCGGCGACGAGCGCCTGAGCTATCGCCAGCTCGACGAGCGGGCCGGGCGTCTGGCGGCCGGTCTGCTCGAGCGCGGCGTCGGCCGGCACGCCGGACCGCCCGAGGTCCTGGTCGGGATCTCGATGGAGCGCTCCACCGCCATGATGACGGCGGTCCTCGGCGTCCTGAAGGCCGGCGGCGCCTACCTGCCGCTCGACCCGGCGTTCCCGGCCGAGCGCCTGGACTTCATCCGTGAGGACTCGGGAGCCCGGTTGGTGCTGACCGTTGACAAGGTCGCGGAGCTCGTACGCGAGCCTCCGACCTCCCGACAGGCACTGCAGGCGATGGTTGCGCCCGGCAATCTGGCCTACGTGCTCTACACCTCGGGTACCACCGGCCGTCCCAAGGGCGTCGCGGTCACCCACGAGAACGCCGTCAACTTCCTGGAGTCGATGCGGGAAGCCCCGGGGCTTCGTGCCGGGGAAAGACTCCTCGCGGTGACGACGCTGTCGTTCGACATCCATGTCCTGGAGCTTTTCCTGCCGCTCATGGTCGGAGCGACCGTGGTGCTGGCGACGAGCGAGGAGGCAGCCGACGGCCGGCGGCTGCGGACTCTGCTGCGCGACGCCGACGTCCTCCAGGCGACGCCGGCCACCTGGCGCATGTTGCTCGAAGCCGGCTGGTCGCCCGGTGAGACGCCGGGGCTGCGCATGCTCTGCGGCGGCGAGGCCCTGCCGCGCGAGCTCGCCGAACGGATGCTCGAGCGCGCTCCCGAGCTGTGGAACCTCTACGGTCCCACCGAGACCACCGTGTGGTCGGCGATCTGCCGGGTCACCGCCGGCCCCGTCCACGTGGGGCGGCCGATCGCCCGGACGTCGATCTACGTCTTCGACCGCCGCGGCCGGCCGGTGCCGGCCGGTGTGGCAGGCGAGCTCCTGATCGGCGGGGCCGGCGTGACTCGGGGCTACCTGGGACGTCCGGCGTTGACGGCGGAGAAATTCGTCCCCGACGCCTTTCGCCGCGGCGGACGCCTCTACCGTACCGGGGACCTGGCGCGCCGGCGCGGCGACGGCACCCTCGAATACTTGGGCCGCCTGGACCACCAGGTCAAGGTGCGGGGTTTCCGCATCGAGCTCGGCGAGGTCGAGACCCATCTGCTGGAGCAGCCGTCGGTCGCCCAGGCGGCGGCCCTGGCGCGCCGCGACGGCCAGGGTCGTACGGGGGCGCGCCTCCGGCGCGACGGCGAGGCGCAGCTCGTCGCCTACGTAGTTCCGGCCGGCGACGGGATCGACGTCGCAGCGCTCCGCGAGGCACTGGCGGCGAAGCTGCCTCCCTACATGGTGCCGTCGGTCGTCGTCGAGCTTCCAGAGCTGCCCTTGACGCCGAACGGCAAGATCGACCGCAAGGCGCTGCCGGCTCCCGCGGACCGGCCACGGACCGCCGGCGAGAGAGTGCCGCCCCGCGACGCCCTGGAGCTGCGCCTGGTGCGGCTCTGGGAAGAAGTGCTGGGCGTCGCCGGCCTCGGCGTCGACGACGACTTCTTCGCCCTCGGCGGCCATTCGCTGGCGGCCGTGCGCCTGATGGCGCGGCTGGAGCAGGAGGTGGGACGGCCGTTGCCGCTCTCGGCCCTCTTCCAGGGAGCGACCGTGGAGCGGCTGGCGCAGGAGCTGCGGCGGGAAGCGGGGCCGGTCGCCTCGCTCGTCGAGCTGCAGCGCGGCGCCGAGCGCCGACGGCCGCTCTTCTTCGTCCATCCGGCGGGAGGCAACGTCGTCGTCTTTCTGCCGCTCGCCCGGGAGCTGGGGCCGGAGCAGCCCTTCTACGCCTTGCAGTCCCGGGGTCTGGAGGACGACGCCGAGCCCCTCACCCGGATCGAGGACATGGCGGCGAGCTACCTGACGGAGATCCGCGCCGCGTTCCCCGCGGGGCCCTACCGGTTGGCCGGCTGGTCCTTCGGCGGCCTGGTGGCCTACGAGATGGCCCGCCGGCTACGGGAGCAAGACGAGGAGGTTACCTTGCTGACGCTTCTCGACACGGCGACACCCAGTGGTGACGTGGACGAAGCCCTCTTCGACGACGACGCGGCGTGGCTCGTCGACGTCGCCACCTTCGTGGCCCGCCTCCTCGGCCACGAGCCGGGTCTCGAGGTCGACGCGCTCCGCGCTCTGCCGGCCGGTGGACAGATGGAACGGTTCCTGGAGGCCTTGGGCGAAATGGGCTTCCTGCCGCCGGGGGCCGGCGAGGAGCAGGTCCGCCGCCTGCTGCGCGTCTACAAGGGCAACCTTCGTGCCGCCCACGCCTACACTCCGGCGCCCTATGACGGCCCCCTCGTCCTGCTGCGGGCGGCCGAGGGCTCCGTCCACTCGGAGACGGCGGCCGAAGCTCCGGCCCTGGGCTGGGAACGGCTCGTCACCACCCCGGTGGTACACACGGTGCCCGGCGACCACGTCACCCTGCTTTCCCGCGAAAACGTTTCTAACCTGGCCGAGCTGCTACGACAGATCCTGGAGGAAACCGCTTGACGAACGTGAACGACGGTGGCGGCACAAGCCCACCAGAAAAACTGTTAAATTGGAACTTCGTGCTGCTCTGGCAAGGCCAGTTCGTCAGCTTCATCGGCACCCAGGCGTTCTTGATCAGCATGATCTTCTGGATGAAGCACGAGACCGGCTCCGCCACCTGGGTGGGCCTGGTGACCATGGCCTCGACGCTGCCGGGAGCCCTGCTCGGTCCCCTCGGCGGGGCCATCGCCGACCGCTACTCCCGGCGCGGCATCATCCTGATGACCGACTTCATCCGCGGCGCTTTGTCGTTGGGGCTCGCCGGGTTGGTCTACGTCTACTCGGACCAGCCGAAGGTGGTCCTGGTCGGCCTGTTGTCGACGGCTTTTCTGATGGGAGCCCTGGGATCTTTTTTCCGGCCAGCCCTCCTCGCCTCCATTCCCGATCTCGTGCCGCCGGACAAAGTGACCGCCGGCAATTCGCTGCTGGGGGTTTCCATCAACGTCTCGACGTTCCTCGGTCAGGCCGTCGGCGGCGTTCTTTTCCGCCTGCTCGGCCCTGTGTTGCTCTTCGTCTTCAACGGCGTCAGCTACATTTTTTCCGGGATCAGCGAGCTCTTCATCAAGATTCCCCAAAAGCTGCCCGAGTCGAACCCGAGCTGGCGCAAGGTCCTGGCGAGCGTTCGCCAGGAGACCCTGGAGGGATTGCGTTACATCTGGGCCGAACGCGGCCTGACGATGCTCCTGGTGGCGGCGGTCGCGGACATGGTTTTCATGGTTGCCATCGCGGTCCTCTTTCCCTTCTTTGTCGAGGATCATCTCGAGGCGTCGCCCGACTGGTACGGTTACCTGGTCGCCACCTTCGCGGTGGGCAACGCCCTGGGCGCGATCGTGGCAGGAGTTCTCAAGGTCGGCGGACGCCGCCGGGTGGCGATGATCGTGGTCGCCGGAACGGTGGCTTCGATCTCCGGCATGATCCTCGGCCACATCCACTCGGGCTGGCATGCCCTGATCCTGATCCTGGTGGCGGGCACCTTCGTCGGATTCAACGGCATCCACGTGCTGACCGCCATTCAGCTCGCTTCGAGCAACGAGATCCGGGCCCGGGTGCTGGGCCTTTTCGGCACCATCAGCCTCGCCGCGACGCCGATCGCCGCCGGCCTGAGCGGCGTCGTGACCGATCTGCTCAAACAGGACATTGGCACGGTCTACACCCTTTGCGGCCTGGGCCTCGGCCTCACCCCCCTCATCGTGCTGTTGAGCGCTCGGACGCGGGTCTTGCTGGCCTACGAAAAGCACCAGGAAACGATCGCGCAGCCCGACGTCTCAGCGGTTGCAAGAGAGCAGGAGGAGAGAAAAATGAAACGTGTTGTCCGTTGGGTGGCTGTCGGTGCCGTCGTCCTTCTGAGCGTCCTCCTGGCGACGGTCGTCTACATGGTCCGCCGGCCCTGGCCGCAGGTGGAGGGCCGGCTGGAGGTCGCCGGTCTGCGCGCTCCGGTCGAGGTGATTCGCGACGACTGGGGAGTCCCCCACGTCTACGCCGAGAACGAGCACGACCTCTTCTTCGCCCAGGGCTACGTCCACGCCCAGGACCGCCTGTGGCAGATGCACATGGTCCGGACCCTCGGCAGCGGACGCCTGGCCTCGCTTTTCGGCCGCGGCGCCGTCGAGACCGACCGGCTCTTCCGGATCCTCAGCCTGCGCCACGCCGCGCGGGAGGACTGGGAACGGCTCGACGACGAGCTGCGGGCGATCCTCGAGGCCTACAGCGCCGGCGTCAACGCCTATGTCGAAGCCAACCGTGGCCACGTCGGGCTGGAGTTTCGTCTCCTCGCCGTCGAGCCCGAGCCCTGGACCGGCGTCGACACCCTGACCTGGACCAAGATGCTGAGCCTCAACATCGGTCTCAACATGAGTCGTGAGATAGCGCGCGTCCATCTACGCAGCCGGCTCGGCGACGAGCTCGGCGTCGAGGCCGCCGAGCGGATCCTGGCCCGTTATCCCGACGACGGACCGGTCATCGTCTCGCCCGCACCGCCGGGCGTCGCCACGCCGGCGGCGGAGGAGGGAGCGCTGGAGGAGGAACGGGAGGCCCGCCTCGGGAGCCCGGACCGTGTGGCGGCCCTGGGTCTTCCGGCGGTCCGGGACCGACTGGCGCAATGGCTCGTCCCGGACGGCCTCTTGCCGGACGTGCGTCGCCTCTCGCCGTTCCTGGGCACGACGCCGTCCTGGGGCTCCAACGCCTGGGTCGTCCACGGCAGCCGTACGGCCAGCGGCAAGCCGCTGCTCGCCAACGACCCTCACCTGGGCCTCGCCCTGCCTTCGGTCTGGTACGAGAACGGCCTGCACGGCGGTCGCTTCGACGTCGTCGGCTTCTCCTTCCCCGGCCTGCCGATGGTGGTCACCGGGCACAACGGCCACGTCGCCTGGGGCATCACCAGCCTCGCGACGGACACCCAGGACCTCTTCGTCGAGGAGCTCGACGAGGTGGAAAGCCCGGCCCGCTACCGCTTCCAGGAAGGATGGCGCGACCTCGAAACACGGATCGAGACGATCGAGGTCAAGGGCGGCGACGACGTGGAGCTTGTGATCCACTCCACGCACCACGGTCCGATCGTCAACGAGGCTTTCGAGACGATCCGCGACGAGCCGCCGATGGCCCTCTCCTGGATCGCCCTCGGTGAGGTGCGGCTGCTGCGCGCCCTCGTCGAGCTCGACCAGGCCACCGGTTGGGACGAATTCCGAAGCGCCCTGTCCTACTGGGACGCCCCGGCGTTGAGCTTCGTCTACGCCGACGTCCTTGGCAACATCGGCTACCAGGCGACCGGCCGCCATCCGATCCGCGGCGCCGGACACGACGGCTCCGTGCCGGTGCCCGGCTGGACCGGAGAGCATGACTGGGTGAGCTTCATTCCGGCCGCGGAGCTGCCGTGGTCCTACAACCCACCGTCCGGTGTCGTCGTCACCGCCAACAACAAGACGGTCTCCGACGACTACGCCTACGAGCTCACCACCGACTGGCCCGATCCCAGCCGCGCGCAGCGCATCTCCGACCTCCTGGCCGAGGGCGACGATTTCACCGCCGAAGACATGGCCCGAATCCAGGGCGACACCTTCTCGGTCCTGGCCGAGAAGATAAGGCCCTACCTGCTCGTCGTCGATCCCGGCGACGCGCTCGAGAAGCGAGCTCTGGAGGAGGTCCGGAAATGGGATCTGCGCTACGAGAGCGACCGCGTCGGGGCGGCGGTCTTCTATGTCTGGCAGTGGCAGCTCTTTCGCCACGTCGTCGCCGACGAGCTCGGCGACGACGAAAAGCTCGACCAGGACACCGCCGTCGTCTTCCAGCAGCACTCGACACTCGACGAGCTGATCGCGCGAGCTGACGATCCCTGGTTCGACGACCGGACGACGCCGCAGGTCGAAACGCGACGAGACATGGTGCGGCGCAGCCTCAGCTCCGCGGTCGCCTGGCTCGTCGAGAACCACGGCGAGGATCCCGCGCTCTGGCGTTGGGGAAAGCTCCACCCGATGGTTTTCACGCACCAACCCTTGGGGCAGACGGGGCAGTCGATGGTCGACGGCCTCTTCAACAGCGATCCCATGGAAGGCCGCGGCGGGCCGTTCACGGTCTTCGCCACCTTCCCGAGCGTCACCCAGCCCTTCGCGGTGGTGGGAGGCGTTTCGCACCGGTTCATTGCTGACCTCTCCGACCTCTCGCGGTCGAAGGCGATCAACAGTACGGGTCAGAGCATTCATCTTTTTCACCGCCACCGTGAGGACCAGATCCTGCTATGGCAGGAAGTCGGTTACCGTCCGGTGCGTTTCAGCCGCGGCAGCGTCGAGGCCGCGGCCAAGGGCACCCTCTACTTGACACCTCCATGAAAGACTGCACGAGGAAGGAAAGCAAAGATGTCCAACGTGGCAGATGATGCGCGGATCGGCCGGGAGGAGGGAGAGATATGAGCACCGTCGAGCTTCTCGAGAAGCTCCGGTCTATCGACGTCCGGGTGTGGACGGAAGGCGAGCAGCTGCGCCTCAACGCTCCTCAAGGCGTCCTGACTCCGGACCTGCGCGCCGAGCTGGCACGGCGCAAGAGCGAGATCCTTGCTTTTTTCGAAGGCACTGGCGCCACCACGGAGATACCTCTGAAGCGTATCTCCCACGACGGCGAGCTGCCGCTTTCGTTCTCCCAGATCCGCTTGTGGTTCCTGGAGCAGTTCGAGCCCGGCACCGCGGCTTTCAACATGCCGCAGCTGGTTCGCCTGACCGGGTCCCTCGACGCTTTCGCCTTGCATCGGAGCCTGGGTGAGGTCGTGCGTCGCCACGAGGTTTTGCGCACGACGTTCGCAGCCGCGGAAAAAGGGCCGGTCCAGGTGATCGCGCCGCAGCTCGAGCTGGCGGTGCCGTTGGTGGATCTGCGCCACCTTCCTGCCACCCGGCGCTCACCGCGAGCCCTGGAGCTGGCCGCCGCCGCCGCCGCTGAGCCCTTCGACATCACTCGTGGCCCGCTCCTGCGCGCCCTCCTGATGCGCCTGGCCGAGACGGAGCATCTCTTCCTTGTGACCCTCCACCACATCGTCTTCGACGGTTGGTCTCGGGGAATCTTTCTGCAGGAGGTGAAGGTGCTCTACGAGGCCTTCCGCGCCGGATTGTCTTCGCCCTTGCCCGAGCCCGCCTTCCATTACCTGGACTTCGCGGTCTGGCAGCGGCGGCGGCTCCGGGGAGAGGCTCTCGAATCGCTCGTCGCCTACTGGCGGCGCCAGCTCGCAGACGCCTCTCCGGTGCTGCGACTGCCCACCGACCGGCCGCGGCCGCCGGTGCGCAACGAGCGCGGTGCCAAGCTCCCGGTGCGGTTCCCCGCCGTGCTTTCCGAGGCTCTGAAGCAGTTCTGCGCTCGGCAAGGGACCACGCCCTTCATCGTCCTGCTGGCGGCGGCGAAGGCTCTCCTCCACCGTTACACGGGCCAGCATGACCTCAGCATGGGGACGTTCATCGCCAACCGCAACCGGGGCGAGCTCGAGAACCTGATCGGCTTTTTCGTCAATACCCTGGTCCTGCGCACGAATCTCGCGGGCAACCCGGAATTCCTGAAGCTCGTGGACCGGGTGCGCGAGGTGGCCCTGGGGGCCTACGGCCACCAGGACCTGCCTTTCGAGAAGCTTCTGGAGGAGCTCCAGGTCGAACGCGAGATGAGCGTCTCGCCGCTCTTCCAGGTGGCGCTGGTCTTCCAGAACACTCCTGCGCCCACCCTCGAGTTGTCGCGCCTCACCGTCGAGCCACTGGAAATCCCCGGTCCGATCTGGGCGAATTTCGACTGGACCCTGTGGTTGTGGGAGGAGGGAGCGCAGCTCGACGGCTACGTCGACTACAAGACGGACCTCTTCGATCGCACCACGATCCTGCGGTTGCTGAGCCATTTCCAGACGCTGCTCGGGAGTGCCGTCGCCACTGGGCAGAAGGAGCTCTCGGAGCTGCCTCTTCTCGGTCCTGCCGAGCGCCACCAGCTGCTCAAGGCCTGGAACGACACCGCGGTCGTCCGTCCCGAAGGCCTTCTGGTGCACCGGCTGTTCGAGGCTCAAGTCGAGCGCGCTCCCGACAGCGTCGCCGTCGTCTTCGAGGAGCAGGAGCTCACCTACCGGGAGCTCAACGCACGGGCGAACCGGCTGGCCCGTCACTTGCGGAGCCTTGGGATAGGGCCGGAGGATCTTGTCGCCATCCTCGCCGAGCGCTCCCTGGAGATGATCGCCGCGGTTCTGGGGGTGTTGAAGGCGGGTGGGACCTATCTGCCCCTGGACGTCACCCACACCCGGGAACGCCTGGGCTATCTCCTCGAGGTGGCCCGGCCAGGCGTTCTCCTGACCACGGAACGCCTCGCCGAGGGGCTTCCGGAGGCCCGGTGCGAGGTTCTCCCGGTGGACCGCGTCCTGACCGACGAAGGCTTGAGCGCGGCAAACCCTGTGGCTCAGGGGAGCCCGGAGAACCTCGCCTACGTGATCTACACCTCGGGCTCCACCGGCCGGCCGAAGGGGGTGATGGTCACCCATGCCAGCCTGGTCAACGCCTATCTCGCCTGGGAGGAGTCCTACGGCCTGCGCGACGGTGCCAGCTGCCACCTCCAGATGGCCAGCTTCTCCTTCGACGTCTTCGCCGGCGACCTGGTGCGCGCGCTCTGCTCCGGCGGCCGATTGGTCCTCTGTCCGCGAGAGACGCTCCTGGAGGCGGCCGAGCTTTATCAGCTGATGCGGCGGCGCGGGATCGACAGCGCCGAATTCGTCCCGGCGGTCGCCCGTCCCCTGATGCAGTACCTGAAGGAGACCGGGCAGACGCTCGACTTCATGCGTCTCCTGGTCGTCGGGTCCGACGTCTGGTACGTGCGGGAGCTCCGGGAGCTGTGCGGCCTCGCCGGCGCCGGCACCCGGACGATCAACTCCTACGGTTTGAGCGAGGTCACCATCGACTCGTCCTACCTCGAGGGCGACGTGGAGGGGCTGCACGCCGACGCCCAGGTGCCGATCGGTCGTCCTTTCGGAGGCACCCGGCTCTACCTTCTCGACCCGAACCTCGGGAGCGTCGCTGTCGGCGTGCCCGCGGAGCTGTGTCTGGGCGGGTTGGGGCTGGCCCGGGGTTACTTCCGGCAGCCGGCCCTGACGGCGGCGACGTTCGTTCCCGATCCACGCAGCGGCGAGCCGGGAGCGCGCCTCTACAAGACCGGGGACCAGGCGCGCTATCTCGTGGACGGCGACGTCGAGCTCCTCGGCCGGGTCGATGCTCAGGTGAAGATCCGGGGCTTCCGCATCGAGCCGGCGGAGGTCGAAGCGGTGCTCGGCGAGCACCCGGAGCTCGACGAGGCCGCGGTCGTGGCGCGCGACGACCTGCCCGGCGACGTCTGCCTGGTGGCCTACGTGGTCCCCCACGCCGGGACGGCGCCGGGGCGCGACACACTGCGCCGTTTCCTCAAGGAGAGGGTGTCCGACTACATGGTGCCGTCGGTTTTCGTCACCCTCGACGCCCTGCCTTTGAGCTCGAACGGAAAGGTCGACCGCCGGCGGTTGCCGGTGCCCGAGATCCATTCCGCGGCGGCGGAACCGAGATCTCCCTCGACGCTTGTCGAGGAAGCGTTGGTGGAGATCTTCCAAGAGGTCACCGGCGCTCCCCGAGTGGGTGTCGACGACAACTTTTTCGAGCTCGGCGGCCACTCGCTGCTGGCGACCCAGGTAGTCTCGCGCGTCCGCGAGGCTTTCGCGATCGAGCTCCCCCTGCGTACGCTCTTTGAGCTGCCGGTCCTCGCCGAGCTGGCTCTGGCGGTCGAGGAGCAGCTGATCGCCCCGGCGGAGGCGCCGTCGCACATCCCGCGGCGTACGGTGGGTATGGCGCCCGAGCTCTCCTTCGCCCAGCAGCGACTGTGGCTCCTCGACCAGCTCGAACCAGCAACGGCGGTCTACAACCTTCCCGCGGCGGTGAGCCTGGAAGGCTCTCTGGACGCCGACGCTCTGGAACATAGCCTGGAGGGGATCGTGCGCCGCCACGAGACCTTGCGCACCACGTTCGCCTCCGACGGGGGACGACCCGTCCAGGTCATCGCCGCGGCGCAGGCGGTGGCCCTGCCACGCCTCGACCTGCGCGGCCTGCCCGCGCCCCGGCGCCGCGCCGAGGTCCGGCGGTTGACCGGCGAGGAGGCCCGGCGGCCTTTCGACCTGAGCCGCGGTCCCCTGCTCCGGGCCACCCTGCTCCAGCTCACGCCGGAGGAGCACACTCTGCTCGTGACCATGCACCACATCTGCTCCGACGCCTGGTCGATGGGCCTCTTCGTCCGCGAGCTCGTGGCTCTCTATAAGGCTCATGTCTCCGGTTCCAGGGCCCTCCTTCCAGAGCTTGGCATCCAGTACGCCGATTTCGCCCACTGGCAGCGGCAGGAGCTCCAGGGCGAGAGGCTGGAGAAGCTCCTTGCGTACTGGCGCCGGGAGCTCGACGGCGCTCCGAGCTTTCTCGATCTGCCCGTCGATCGCCAGCGATCGGCCTTGCCGGGCGCTTCAGGAGCGACCCGCTACTTCGTCTACCCGCGATCCCTGGCCGACGCCGTCGAGGCGCTCGGCCAGCGTCACGCGAGCACCCCTTTCATGGTGCTGATCGCGGCCTTCATGCTTCTGCTCCATCGCTACACCGGGCAGCCGGACATCCTGCTGGGCTCGCCGATCGCCAACCGCAACCGCTCCGAAACCGAGGGATTGATCGGTTTTTTCGTCAACACCCTGGTGTTGCGCAGCGACCTTACGGAGATGGAGGAGGATCCACCGTTTCCCGAGCACTTGGCCCGGGTGCGGGAAAGGTCGCTCGAGGCCTACGCCCATCAGGACCTGCCCTTCGAGAAGCTGGTCGAAGAAATCCAGCCGGAGCGCAGCCGTAATCGTACGCCGCTGTTCCAAGTGATGCTCGCTCACGAGAACGCTCCTGTGGAGATCCTGGATACGCAGGATCTGGGGCTTGGCGAGCTGACCCTGAGAAGCGTCGAGACCGACAGCGGCGCGGCGAAGTTCGACCTCACGCTGCTGTTGCGACGCGAGCCGCGAGGTCTCGCAGGTGCCCTGGAGTACGCCAACGGGCTTTTCGACGAGACCACGATCGACCGCCTGGTGCACCACTACCGTGCGCTCGTGGAGTCGATCCTGACGCGTCCCGAGGGCAGGACGTCGTCTCTGGAGCTTCTGACGCCAGCCGAGCGCTGGCAGATGACCGGCGAGTGGAACGCTGCCCAAGCGCCGCCCGCAGCGCCGGTGACGGGCCTCCAGCAGACCTTCGAGGCGCAGGCCCGGAAGGCACCCGACGCGGTGGCCCTGGTCTTCGAGGGCGGCGGCGGCGAACGCCGTTGGAGCTACAGTGAGCTCGATCGCCACGCCGACCAGCTGGCCCACCGCTTGCGCGAGCTCGGCGTGGGGCCGGAAGTGCTGGTGGGCGTGGCGACGGAGCGTACGCCGGAGATGGTGGCGGGCATCCTGGCGGTCTGGAAGGCCGGCGGTGCCTATGTGCCTCTCGATCCGGCCTATCCGGGGGAGCGTTTGGCCTTCATGCTGAAAGACGCTGGCGCCGAAGTGCTCCTGACCCAGGAACACCTGGAAAGCTCGGCCGCCGGTGCTCGTCACGTGCTCTTCCTCGACACCTTCTGGGAAAAAGGCCTGGGACAGCCGAGCGAACGGCCCGTGCCCACGTCGGGTGCCGACAACCTGGCCTACGTCATCTACACCTCGGGCTCCACCGGCCGGCCGAAGGGGGTGGCCATCACCCACCGAAGCGCTCTCGCCCTCCTCGACTGGTCACGGCAGGCCTTTTCCGGAGAGCGGCTTCAGGGCGTCCTGGCCTCGACCTCGATTTGCTTCGACCTTTCCATTTTCGAGCTCTTCGCACCCTTGAGCGCCGGTGGCCAGGTCATCCTGGCGCGCAATGCCCTCGCGTTGCCCCAACTGGCCGCTCGGGACGAGGTGACGTTGATCAACACCGTACCCTCGGCGATGACGGAGCTGTTGCGCATCAAGGGCGTGGCGTCGTCGGTCGTGACCGTCAACCTGGCCGGCGAGCCGCTGCCCGGCCGCCTGGTGCGGCAAATCTACGAGCAATCGGCGGTCAAGGAGGTCTGGAACCTCTACGGGCCGTCGGAGGACACGACCTATTCGACCTGGTGCCGGATGGAGAGGGACCTCGACGGCAAGCCCTCGATCGGGCGTCCGTTGCCTGGCACCCAGGCCTATGTCGTGGATCGGGATCTGAGAGGCGTACCGTACGGCGTGGCGGGGGAGCTCTACCTCGGCGGTGCCGGCCTGGTTCGGGGATATCTGGCACGGCCGGCGCTGACGGCGGAGCGCTTCGTCCCCGACCCCTGGAGCGCGCGGCGCCTTCCCCCGGCGGCGGGAGCACGGCTCTACCGGACGGGAGACCTGGCCCGCTATCTCCCGGACGGCCACCTCGACCTCCTCGGCCGCATGGACTACCAGGTGAAGATCCGCGGCTTTCGCATCGAGCTCGGGGAAATCGAGGCGGCGCTCACCTCCCACGAGACGGTGGCGGAGGCGGTGGTGGTGGTGCGCCCGACGGGCGAAGACGGGGACCAGCGCCTGGTGGCCTACGCCGTGGCCGCCCACGACGGGAAGAAAGCGCCCACCGTCGAGTCTTTGCGGAGCTCTCTCGCCACGAAGCTTCCCGGCTACATGATGCCTTCGGCCTTCGTCGTTCTGGAGGCGCTGCCGCTGACTCCCAACGGCAAGATCGATCGGCAGGCTCTGCCCGCCCCGGGCGAGCCGGATTCCGCGGCTTCCGCGGCCGCCCCGCCGCGCACCGAGCTCGAACGGATCCTGGCCGAGATCTGGTGCCGCCTCCTGGGTCGCGAGAAGGTCGGGGTCCATCAGAGCTTCTTCGATCTCGGCGGCCATTCTCTGCTGGTGACGCAGGTGACGAGCCAGCTGGGGAAAGCTCTTGGGCGCAGGATCTCGCCCGTCGAGATGTTCGAGCACCCGACCATCGCCTCGCTGGCCCGGGCGATCGACCCGCGGCCGGCGGCGATGGCCGAAGCGCGGCGGCCCCGGCGGCGTGCCGGAGCGGGCACGGGGGACATCGCCATCATCGGCATGGCCGGCCGCTTCCCCGGGGCGCGCAATCTGGAGGAGCTCTGGAGCAACCTGGCCGCGGGCCGGGAAGCCGTCACTTTCTTTACGCCCGAAGAGCTGGCGGCGCAAGGCGTCCCCGCGGAGACACTCGCGGACCCGAGCTACGTTCCGGCCCGCGCGCTGCTCGACGAGGTGGAGCTTTTCGACGCCGGCTTTTTCGGCTTCAGCCCGCGGGAAGCACAACTCATGGATCCCCAACAGCGATTCTTCCTGGAGGTCGCCTGGGAGGCTCTGGAGGCCGCGGGCGTCGATCCGACGCGTTTTCCGGGAGAGATCGCGGTCTATGCCGGCGCCAGCCTGAGCACCTACTTCCTCCGTAACCTCTTCTCCCATCCCGCCCTGCTGGAAACCGGCACCGACATGGAGGTTTTGCTCGCCAACGACAAGGACTACCTGGCCACACTCCTCTCCTACCGCTTCGATCTGAGGGGGCCGGCCATGAGCCTGGGCACCGCTTGCTCGACCTCGCTCGTGGCCGTGCATCAGGCCTGCCGGAGTCTCCTCAACGGGGAATGCGACGCCGCCCTGGCCGGTGGTTCCTCGATGAGCTTCCCCCAGCGTGCCGGCTATTTCTATCGCCAGGGTGGGATTCTCTCGCCCGACGGGCACTGCCGGAGCTTCGACGCCAGGGCCTCGGGGACGCTCAAGGGCGACGGCGTAGGGGTGGTCGTCTTGAAGCGTCTACCGGACGCCCTGGAGGCGCGTGACCCGATCCATGCGGTCATCAAGGGCACGGCCCTCAACAACGACGGGTCCGGAAAGATCGGCTTCACCGCTCCGAGCGTCGAAGGCCAGGCGGCGGTAATCGCCGAGGCCCAGCAGCAGGCGGGGGTCTCCCCGGAGACGATCACCTATGTCGAAGCCCACGGCACCGCCACGCCGCTGGGGGATCCGGTGGAGATCCGGGCACTGACCCGGGCGTTTCGGGCCGGCACCGGGGAAAACGGCTTCTGCGCCCTCGGTTCGGTGAAGAGCAACCTCGGCCATCTGGACGCGGCAGCTGGTGTCACGGGGCTGATCAAGACGGTTCTGGCCTTGGAGCACCGGCAGATTCCGCCGAGCCTCCATTTCGAGACCCCCAATCCGGAGATCGACTTCGCGTCGAGCCCGTTTTTCGTCAACACCGAGCTGCGGCCCTGGGACACGGACCAGCTTCCACGGCGTGCCGGAGTGAGCTCGTTCGGCCTCGGTGGAACCAACGCCCACGCGGTCTTGGAAGAGGCGCCTGACGTCTCGCCCCCGGCCCTCGCGTCGCCGCCGTATCTGCTGGTGCTTTCGGCGCGGACACCCGCGGCCCTTGAGGCGACGACGGATCGTCTGGCGGCACATCTCGCGGCTCGGCCGGAGGAGGATCTGGCCGACGTGTCGTGGACGCTTCTAGAAGGCCGGCGGCGCTTCGAGGCACGGCGCATCCTGGTCGCGGAAGACTCGCTGGACGCGGCCCGGGCCTTGACGGAGAGGGACTCCGCACGCCTCCAGGGGAGCTTCCGCCAGCCGCGGTCGCGGGCCGTGACCTTCCTGTTTCCAGGTCAGGGGGCACAGCAGCCGGGGATGGGAGCCGAGCTCTACGCAAAGGAGTCGCTTTTCCGCCAGACGCTCGATCGTAGCTGCGAGCTTCTGGAGCAGCCCCTGGGTCTGGACCTGAAAGAGGTGCTCTTTCCGGCGGCTGCGCGCGCGGCGCCAGCGGCGACGCGGCTGCGCGAGACAGCGCTCGCCCAGCCGGCGCTTTTCGTGCTCGAGCACGCCCTGGCGCGTTTGTGGATGTCGTGGGGCGTCGAGCCCCAGGCGATGCTCGGTCATTCGATCGGTGAATACGTCGCGGCGTGCCTGGGGGGGGTTTTTTCCCTCGAGGACGTCCTGCCGCTGGTCGCGGCACGGGGCCGGCTGATGGGAGCGATGCCGGCGGGCGCGATGCTGGCGGTCCCGCGTCCGGAGTCGGAGATGGCGGCGTGGCTGGGCGAGGATTTGGAGCTGGCGGCGGTGAACGCTCCGCGGCGCTGCGTAGCGACGGGTCCGGTGGCGGCAATCGAGGAGCTCGAAAAGCGATTGGCATCGGCGAACGTCCCCTCCCGGCGGCTCCACACCTCGCACGCCTTCCACTCGGCCATGATGGAGGATGCGCTCGGTCCCTTCCGGGAGGAGGTCAGGAGAGTCTCCCTGACGCCGCCGCGGATTGCATTCGTCTCCAACGTCACAGGCTCCTGGATCACCGCCGGAGAAGCGACGGACCCGGAGTACTGGGTACGTCACCTGCGGGCGACGGTCCGTTTCGCCGATGGCGTGGGATTGCTCCTCGACGAGCCGGACCGGGCGCTCGTCGAGGTGGGCCCGGGCAACGTGTTGACCACGCTGGCCCGGGAACAGGCCGGGGAAGACGCCGGCCTGCTCCTGGCATCCTTGCCCCATGCCGGAGATCGACGTCCGGCGCGGGCTTTCCTGCTCACCGCGGCCGGCCGGCTCTGGCTTGCCGGTGTGGAGATCTCCGGTGCGGGCTTGTTCGCTGACGGGCGCCGCCGCCTGGCGTTGCCGACCTATCCCTTCGAGCACCAGCGTTACTGGATCGAGCCCGGGCTGCGGCCCGAGACGGCTCAGGCCGAGCCCGGAGACGCCGCTTTGCGCAAGAAGACGCAGCTCGACGAGTGGTTCTATCTCCCGGCCTGGAGGGCGACGCCGGCGCTCCCGCCGCTGGCACCGGGAAAGCTGGCCGAGGAGGAACGAACGTGGCTGGTCTTTGTCGAGGACGGCCCTCTCGGAGGTGCTGTCGTGGAACGTCTCAAGGCGGAGCGCCAGCGGGTGGCGACGGTCACCGCCGGCAGCCGGTATGCTCGTCTCGCCGACGACGCCTGGGCGATCGATCCGCGACTGGCGGCGGACTATCAGCGGTTGCTTGCGGAGCTGGGGGCGCCGCCGAGCTTCGTCCTCCATCTCTGGACCGTCGGCGAGATGCCCGCCGAGGCCGTCGACGCCAGGATGTTCGAGCAGGCGCGGGTGCTGGGTTACTCCAGCCTCCTCTTCCTGGCCCAGGCGCTCGCCGCGGCGCCGTCCGCCGATCCGCTCCAACTCGTGGTGGTTTCGAGCCAGCTCTACGACGTCAGCGGGCTCGAAGCGACTTGTCCGGAGAAAGCGACCCTCCTGGGACCCTTGCTGGTAATTCCCCAGGAGCATCCGTCCATCGCCTGCCTCAGCGTCGACGTCGTCCCAGCCGCGGCCGACAGCACCGAGCTCGCCGAGCGGATTCTGTGCGAGGCCGTGACGCCGTCGAGCGACGTGGCGGTGGCCTGCCGGGGCTTCCGGCGATGGGTCCGCGCGTTCGACAAGATCGAGCTCAAGGCGTCGACGGCGAGCGTCCCGGTGCTCCGCGACCGCGGGGTCTACCTCATCACCGGCGGTCTGGGCAACGTCGGTCTTTTGCTCGCCGAGCACCTGGCGAAGACGGTGAAAGCGAGGTTGGTGCTCCTCGGCCGTTCCGGGCTGCCTCCCGGAGCGCAGCAGGACGCCTGGCTCCGGGCGCACGGCGACGAGGACCCACAAAGTCGCAGGATCACCCGGGTCAGGGCCCTGGAGTCGATGGGAGCGGAGGTTCTCGTCGTCCGGGCGGACGTGGCCGACCGGACGCGAATGCGCTCGGTGCTGCGGAGCATCGACGAACGTTTCGGCGAGCTCCACGGCGTCATTCACGCCGCGGGGATAACGCGGAACTTTCAACCGCTCACCAGAATCGGCGACGAGGAGTCGCAAGCCCAGTTCAGGTCCAAAGTCCACGGGCTCTACGTGCTGGAGGAAGCGCTGGCGGAACGGCCGTGCGATTTCCGCCTCCTGATTTCCTCCAACGCGTCGGTCCTGGGGGGCCTGGGCTTCATCGCCTACGCCGCGGCCAACGCTTTCATGGATGCCTTTGCTGCGGCCCGCGGCAGAGACGGCCGCCGGCGCTGGATCAGCTCCAACTGGGACGGTTGGCCGGCCGAAAAGCCGGCCAAATCGGCGCCGGCGACTGCCGCGCAGGAGCTCTCGATGACCGTGGAAGAGAGCCTCCAGGCTTTCGACCGGGTCCTCCTCGGCGCGTCGTTTCCTCAGGTGATCGTCGCCACCGGCGACCTCGAGGCGCGGCTTGCGGTGTGGGTCCGGCGCCGGTGGGAGGAACCTGAGGTCGCCGAAGCGCTCTACCAGCGGCCGGAGCTCGAGAGCCGCTACGCCGCGCCGCGCAACGAGATCGAGGAGAAGCTGACCGAGATCTGGCAGAGCGTCCTGGCGATTTCGCCGATCGGCATTCATGACAACTTCTTCGACCTGGGGGGCCATTCCCTGATGGCCATCCAGATCGCCTCGCGCGTGGCGGAGACTTGTGGGGTCGAGCTGGAGGTTCGGAGCCTGTTCGAGACGCCGACGGTGGCCGGGCTGGCAGAGCACGTCGGGGCGGCACGATCGAAGCTTGGGCCCGCGGATACGGGACCCGCCGCCGACCTCGGCTCGACACCTCCCCTCGTAGCCGTGTCTCGTGACCAGGAGCTGCCGCTCTCTTTCGCCCAGCAGAGGCTCTGGTTTCTGGCCCAGCTGGAACCCGAAAACCCCGAGTACAACCTGCCGGCGGCCATCGCCATCGGCGGACCGCTCGACGTGGCGGTCCTCAGCCGATGCCTGGACGAAGTCGTTCGGCGCCACGAGACCCTTCGCACCCACTTCGCCGAAAGCGAGGACGGCCCCGTCCAACTCATCGATCCGCCCCGTAGCCAGGCCCTGCCGGTCGTCGACCTCGCGGGCCTTGCGGCCGGACGCCACCAGGCCGAGATCCGGCGGCTGGCCGCCGCCGACGCCGTGCGGCCCTTCGACCTCGCCCGTGGGCCGCTCCTGCGCACCCTGCTGGTGGCGCTCGGTGACGAGCACGTCTTCCTTCTCAACCAGCACCACATCGTCTCCGACGGCTGGTCGATCGGGGTGCTGGTCCGCGAGGTCGCCGCCCTCTACCACGCCTTCGCACGGGGCGAGGCGTCCCCGCTAGGCGTGCTCCCGGTCCAGTACGCCGACTTCGCCGTCTGGCAGCGGCAGTGGCTCGACGGCGAGACGTTGCAACGCCAGGTCGACTACTGGAGACGGAAGCTCGCCGGAGTCGAGGTACTTGAGCTCCCCACCGACCGGCCGCGGCCGGCGGTGTCCTCGTCGCGCGGCGCGCAGCGGCCCCTCACCTTTCCGCGGCCGCTCGTCGAGGCCCTGGAAGCCCTGAGCCAGGCCCACGGGACGACGCTTTTCATGACGCTTCTCGCCGCCTTCAAGGTCCTGCTCCACCGCTACACCGCGCAGCGCGACATCGCGGTCGGCTCGCCAATCGCCGGACGCCGGCACCGCGAGATCGAGGGGCTCGTCGGCTTCTTCGTCAACACCCTGGTGCTGCGTAGCGACCTGGCGGGAACCTTCGTCGAGCTCCTGGAGCAGGTGCGGGAGACGGCACTGGAGGCCTATGCTCATCAGGACCTGCCCTTCGAGCAACTGGTCAAGGAGCTTAATCCGGAGCGCGACCGCAGCCGCACGCCGCTTTTCCAGGTGGTGCTCGTGCTCCAGAACGCGCCCTTGGAGACCCTGGAGATCGAGGGGCTCACCCTGAGGCCGCTCCTGACGGACAGCGGGACGGCGAAGTTCGACCTGACCCTGGACCTCGCGTCCCAGCCCGAAGGCCTGGTGGGATCGGTCGAGCATGCCACCGACCTCTTCGACACGGTCACGATCGTCCGCCTGGGCCGACACCTCGAGACCCTGATGGAAGCGATCGTGGCCCAGCCCCAGGAGAAGATCGCAGAGCTCGAGCTCCTGAGGACGGCAGAGCGCCAGCAGCTGCTCGAGGAATGGACCGGCACCGCCACGGCCTATCCGCGCGACACCACGGTGCACGACCTCTTTTCGGCCTGGTCCGCCCGCTCACCCGAGGCTGTGGCTTTGGCATGGGAGGGAGACGACGGCGACGTCCGCGAGATGAGCTACGGCGAGCTCGAACGACGGTCGAACCAGCTGGGCTCGTACCTGCGGCGCCGGGGGGTGAGGCCGGAGGTGCCAGTCGGCCTTTGCGTCGAGCGTTCACCGGAGATGGTGGTGGCGATCCTGGCCGTTCTCAAGGCCGGCGGTGCGTACGTCCCGCTGGATCCCGCTGACCCCGAGGCACGGCTCGCGTTCCTCGTCGCGGACAGCCGGGTATCGATGGTGATCACCCAGGCACACCTCGCCGGACGGATCCCGGAAGCAGTCTCGGCGCTGTGTCTCGACGCCGGCTGGGAGGCGATCGCGGGGGAGGACGACGAGCGTCTCTTGTCGCCGGTGACGGCCGAAAACCTCTGCTACGTGATGTACACCTCGGGGACCACGGGGACACCGAAGGGCAGCGCCGTTGCTCACCGCGCGGTGGTGCGGCTGGTGCGGGAGACCGACTACGCCGACTTCGGCCCCGAGGAGGTCTTCCTGCAGCTCGCGCCGATCTCCTTCGACGCCTCCACCCTCGAAATCTGGGGACCGCTCCTGAACGGCGGCCGACTGGTGCTCTACCCGCCGCGGAGCCTGTCGCTCGCCGAGCTGGCGGCCCAGCTCGGACGCCACGCCGTCACTACCCTGTGGTTGACGGCGGGGCTCTTCCACCAGATGGTGGAGAGCCACGCCGAGAGCCTGGCACCACTGCGCCAGCTGCTGGCGGGAGGAGACGTCCTCTCGCCGCCTCATGTGCGGGCGGTCCTGGAGAAGCTCGACGGCTGGCTCGTCAACGGCTACGGCCCGACCGAAAACACCACCTTCACCTGCTGTCACCGGATGCGGGGTGGCGCCGGAACCGTCGCGTCGGTACCGGTCGGCCGTCCGGTCGCCAACACCCGGATCTACCTCGTGGACCGCGACCTGGCGCCGGTGCCGGTCGGAGTGCCGGGAGCTCTCCTCGCCGGCGGCGACGGTCTGTCGCGGGGATATCACGCGCGGCCGTCGCTGACCGCGGAGAGCTTCATCCCCGACCCGTTCAGCACCGGGTCGCCGCCGCGAGCAGCCGGCGGACGGCTCTACAAGACAGGGGACCTGGCGCGCTACTTGCCGGACGGCACGGTGGAGTTTCTGGGACGCCTCGACATGCAGGTGAAGATCCGCGGCTTCCGGATCGAGCCGGGGGAGATCGAGACGATGCTTCAGGCCCACGAGGCCATCACGGAGGCCGTGGTCGTAGCGCGGGAGGACGTCGAGGGCGACCGGCGCCTGGTGGCCTATGTCGTTGCCCGAGCCGAGCCGCCGGCAACGGCGCAGCTCAGGAGCTTTCTGGCGAAGAAGCTCCCGCCCTACATGGTGCCTTCGGCCCTGGTCGTGCTGGAGGAGCTACCGCTGAGCGCCAACGGCAAGGTGGATCGCCGCGCTCTGCCGGCGCCGGATGCCAGGCCGGCCGAGGAGGCCTACGTGGCACCGCGCACGCCCACGGAGGAGGCCCTGGCCGGGATCTGGTCAGAGATCCTCGGGGTGGGACGCGTCGGCGTCCTCGACGACTTTTTCGAGCTCGGCGGCCATTCGCTGCTCGCCACCCGCCTGGTCTCCCGGATGAACAAGGCCTTCCGTGCCGAGCTGCCCATCAGCAGCCTCTTCGACGCAACCACGGTGGCGAAGATGGGGCAGGTCCTGATCGAGAACGAGCCCCGGCCGGGGCAGACGGAAAAGGTGGCCCGGCTCCTGCTCAAGGTCCGGAAGTTGTCCGCCGAGGACCTCCGGGAGACACTCGCGAGAAAAAGAGAGGAGATCTCCTCCCATGGGTGAGCAGGCCTTCCAGAACGGTCTTTCCGACGAGCAGATGGAGCTGCTCGATTACCTGCTCGACGAGGAGGAGGTCGGCAAGGGCGAGGTGGAGTCGATCCCTCGCAGAGACGATCCCGAGGCCTGCCCCCTTTCCTTCGCCCAGGAGCGGATGTGGTTCCTGGCGGAGCTGGAGCCGCAAAGCCCGGCCTACAACGTCCCCGTTGCCGTGCGCCTGCGCGGCTCGCTCGACGCCGCCGCCCTCGAACGCAGCGTCACCGAGGTCGTGCGGCGTCACGAGAGCCTACGTGTCACCTTCACGGCGGCTGGCGGCCAGCCGGTCGCTCGGCTCAAGGCGCCGTTTGCCTTGGCGCTGCCGTGCCTCGACCTCGCACGGCTGCCGGCCGCCGAACGGGAGACCGAGGCCCGCCGGACGCTCGGTGCCGAGGCCCGTCGGCCCTTTGACCTGTGCCGGGGCCCTCTGTTGCGGGCCCAACTGGTCCGGCTCGACGACGTCGAGCACGTGCTCTTGCTCACGTTCCACCACATCGTCGCCGACGCCTGGTCGATGGGTGTTTTCATCCGCGAAACGAGCTCCTGCTACCAGGCTTTCGCCGCCGACTCGGTGCCGGCGCTGCCAGGGCTTCCGATCCAGTACGCGGACTTCGCGGCCTGGCAACGGCGCTGGCTTCGCGACGAGGTGCTGGAGTCGCAGCTCGCCTATTGGAAAAAGCAGCTCGACGGCGCCGCCACTACCCTCGATCTGCCCGCCGACCGGCCGCGGCCACCGGTCATGAGCGCGCGCGGTGCGACGCTTGGCTTCACCTTTCCCGAAGCGGTCGCCGAGTCCACCCGGGTCCTTTCCCACCACCACGGCACGAGCTCCTTCATGACGCTCCTGGCGGTCTTTGAGACCCTCCTCTTCCGCTATACCGGGAGCCGGGATTTCCTCCTCGGAACCCCCATAGCCAACCGCAATCGCTCCGAGATCGAGGGACTGATCGGTTTTTTCGTCAACACCCTGGTGATGCGTGCCCGGCCGGCCGCCGACCTCTCCTTCCAGCAGCTCCTGGAACAGGTACGCAAGGAGGCCCTGGCGGCCTACGACCACCAGGATCTGCCCTTCGAGAAGCTGGTGGAGGAGCTGCAACCGGTCCGTGACCGCAGCCGTACGCCGCTCTTTCAAGTGATCTTCATGTTCCTGAACGCGCCTGGGACGGTGGCGCTGCCGGGCCTCGAGCTCTCCGGCATGGAGCTCGACACCGGCACGGCCAAGGTCGACCTGCTGGCGAGTGTGACGGAGAGCGACGGGGGGACGTTTCTGGGCTCGATCGAATACGCCACCGACCTCTTCGACCCAACCACGATCGAGCGTCTTGCGGGCCATTACAAGCGTCTGCTGGAAGAAGCCAGCCACGACCCCACGGCGCGCCTGTCGCGCCTGCCGGTTCTCTCACCGGCGGAGCGGACGCAACTCGTCGAGGAGTGGAACGCCACCGCCACCCCCTATCCGCGCGACGCCACGGTCCACAGGCTCTTTGCGGAGCAGGCCGCTCGAACCCCGGACGCTGTGGCCCTGGTGTGGGAGGATCCCGGCGGCGACATCCTTGACATGAGCTATCGCGAGCTGGACCGGCGCTCGAACCAGCTGGCACACCATCTCCGGCGGCGCGGCGTTCGCCCAGAGAGCCTTGTCGGCCTTTTCGTGGAGCGCTCGCCGGAAATGATGGTGGCCGTCCTCGGCGTGCTGAAGGCCGGCGGCGCCTACGCCCCGCTCGATCCCGGCTATCCCCAAGCGCGTCTCGCCTTCCTCCTCACCGACACCGGGGTGAAGGTCGTGCTCTGCCAGGAGAAGCTCGCTCGAAGGCTCCCCCGCGACACGGCGCTCCTTTGCCTCGACACCGGCTGGGAGGCGGTCGACAGCGAGCCGGACGAGTCTCCGGACGTGGTGGTGACGGCGGAAAACCTCTGCTACGTCATGTACACCTCGGGAACGACCGGCACGCCGAAGGGCTCGGCCGTACCCCACCGCGCTGTCGTCCGCCTGGTGCGGGAGACCGACTATGCCCGCCTGGATGCGGACGAGGTCTTCTTGCAGCTCGCACCGATCTCGTTCGACGCCTCGACCCTGGAGATCTGGGGGCCGCTGCTAAACGGCGGCCGCTTGGTGCTCTACCCGCCGGGGCCGCTGTCGCTGGACGACTTGGCCACGGTCCTCGCCCGGCACCGGATCACCACCCTGTGGCTGACGGCGGGGCTTTTTCACCAGATGGTGGAGAGCCGTCCGGAGAGCCTGGCGCCGCTCGGCCAACTCCTGGCGGGCGGCGACGTGCTCTCGCCGCCGCACGTGCGCAGGGCGTTCGAGCACCTCGGCGGCTGCCTCGTCAACGGCTACGGACCCACCGAGAACACCACCTTTACCTGCTGCCATCTGATGCGCGACACGAGCGCGGTCACCACCTCGGTACCGATCGGCCGTCCTGTCGCCAACACTCGGATCTACCTGGTGGACGCCAACCTGGCACCGGTGCCGGTAGGGGTGCCGGGGAGTCTCCTGGCCGCTGGCGACGGCCTGTCGCGAGGCTACTTCCGGCGTCCGGCGCTGACCGCGGCGGCCTTCATCCCGGACCCGTGGAGCGCCGGCGGGCGGCTCTACGACACCGGAGACCTGGCGCGTTACCGTCCGGACGGCACGGTGGAGTTCCTCGGCCGGGCCGACCAGCAGGTCAAGATCCGCGGCTTCCGCATCGAGCCGGGGGAGATCGAGGCCACGCTCACCGCCCACGAAGCGGTGGCCGAGGCGGTGGTCGTCGTCCGGGAGGAAGCCGCGGGCGACAAGCGTCTGGTGGCCTACGTGGTACCGGGCGCCGAGCTGGTGCCGGAGGAGCTACGGTGTCTACTCACCGAGAAGCTGCCGCCCTACATGGTGCCGTCGGTTTTCGTCCTCCTGGAGACGTTGCCGCTCGATCCGAACGGCAAGGTGGATCGGCGTGCCCTGCCGGCCCCCGAAACGCGGCCCGGCGAGGCGAGCTACGAGGCGCCCGCCACGCCTACGGAGGAAATACTGGCGGGGATCTGGGCGGAGGTCCTCGGGGTGGAACCCGTAGGCGCCCTCGACGATTTCTTCGAGATGGGGGGCCATTCGCTGCTCGCCACCCGCCTGGTCTCCCGGATACGCGTCGCCTTCGGGGTGGAGATCGCCCTCGACGAGCTCTTCAAGACGCCGCGGATCCGCGAGCTGGCCGTCACGCTCGACACCGCGGCGAGGGGGGTCGTGGTGCCGCCCCTGGAGAAGGCGTCGCGCGAGCTCCCCCTGCCTCTCTCCTTCGCCCAGCAGCGCCTGTGGTTCCTCGCCCAGCTGGAACCTGACAACCCCGGGTACCACATGCCGGCGGCCATCGCCGTCGACGGCCGGCTGGACGTCGACGTCCTGAAGCGCTGCCTCGACGAAATCGTCCGTCGCCACGAGACGCTGCGCACCCGATTCGCCGAGCACGGTGACGAGACCGTCCAGATCGTCGATCCGCCCCGCCCGCAGCCCCTGCCGGTCATCGACCTCACGGTTCTGCCGGCGGCGGTACGCGAGGTCGAGCTGGGCCGGCGGGCCACCTGGGAAGCCGTCCGTCTCTTTGACCTCGCGGGCGGTCCGCTCCTGCGGACGACGCTCGTGAGGCTGGCCTGCGATCGGCACGTCTTTCTGCTCAACCAGCACCACATCGTCTCCGACGGCTGGTCGATCGCCGTCCTGGTGCGCGAGATCGGCGTGCTCTACCGGGCCTTCGCCTGTGGTGAAGCGCCAGCCTCGCTGCTCCCGGAGCTTCCGGTCCAGTACGCCGACTTCGCCGTCTGGCAGCGGCGCTGGCTCGAGGGCGAGGTGCTAGAGCGCCAGGTCGCCTATTGGCGGGAGAAGCTCGCCGGCGTCGCCTCCCTCGAGCTCCCTATCGACCGGCCGCGGGCGGCGGTGCGCTCGCCCCGCGGCGCGCAGTGGAGCGTCGCTTTGCCGAAGTCGCTTTTCGAGGCTTTGGAGGCCCTGAGTCGCGAGCGCGGCGTGACGCTTTTCATGACCCTTCTCGCAGCTTTCCAGGTTCTGCTCCACCGCTACAGCGGCCAGAGCGACGTCGCGGTGGGCTCGCCGATCGCGGGCCGCCGTGTCCGCGAGGTCGAGGATCTGATCGGTTTCTTCGTCAACACCCTGGTGTTTCGCAGCGATTTCTCGACATCGCCGGCCTTTGTCACGCTGCTCGACGCGGTGCGCGAGGGTGCGCTGGCGGCTTACGCCCACCAGGACCTGCCCTTCGAGCACCTGGTCGAGGCGCTCCATCCCGAGCGCGACCGCAGCCGCACGCCACTGTTCCAGGTGATGCTCGTGCTCCAGAACGCGCCCCTCGAGGATCTGGAGATCGAGGGCCTCACTTTCAAGCCGCTCAGGACCGACAGCGGCACCGCCAAGTTCGACCTGACGCTCAGCCTCGTCGAGTCTCCTCCGGGGGGGACCGAAGGTCTCGTGGGCTCGCTCGAGTACGCCACCGATCTCTTCGACGCCACCACCGTCGCCCGCCTTGCCGGGCATCTCAAGACGCTGCTGGCGGCGCTTGTGGCGCGTCCCGAGGCGCGGATCGCGACCCTGGAGCTCCTGACGCCGGCCGAGCGCTGGCAGCTCCGGGCCGAATGGAACGCCATGGAGTGTGACTACCCCGGCCAGGACGAGTGTTTGCACCGTTTCTTCGAGGCCCAGGTGTCCCGGTCTCCGGAGGCGGTGGCGCTCGTCTCGGACGAGAGCCGTCTGACCTATCGGGAGCTCGACGAGCGAGCCAATCGCCTCGGGCGTTACCTGCGCTCTCTCGGGGTGGCTCCGGAGGTCGTGGTGGCCCTTTGCGCCGAGCGGTCGCCGGAAATGGTGGTAGCGGTGCTGGGAATCCTCAAGGCGGGCGGTGCCTATCTGCCTCTCGACCCGTCCTCTCCTGCCGAGCGCCTGGCCTTCATGATCCGAGATTCCGGAGCCCAGGTGCTCGTGACCTACGCCGAAGCCGCGGCGCGGTTGCCGGAGGAGGCCCGCGACCTACGCGTCGTGTCCCTGGAAAGCGAAGGCCCGGCGGTCGATCGGCAGGAGGCGGCGTCCCTCAATCGGGGCGCCGAGGCGGACGGCCTGGCCTATGTGATCTACACCTCGGGCTCGACCGGCCGGCCCAAGGGGGTGATGATCTCCCACCGGGCGATCACGAACCACATGCTCTGGATGTGGAGACGATTTCACCTCACCGCGGCGGATACGGTCTATTTCAAGACGCCTTTCAGCTTCGACGCCTCGGTCTGGGAGCTCTTCTTGCCGCTCTGCTGCGGCGCCCGCCTGGCCGTCGCCCGTCCGGGAGGACATCAGGACAGCACCTACCTGGCCGAGAGTGCCGTGCGCCACGGCGTCACGGTCCTCCAGCTCGTCCCTTCGATGTTTCGGGTTTTCGTCGAGGAAGCGACGCTCGAAAAAATCCCCTTGAGGCTCCTGTTTGCGGGCGGCGAGGCCCTCCCCACGAAGCTCGCGAAGCGCTTCCACCGCCGCCGGCCGGACGTAGGTCTTTACAACCTCTACGGGCCGACCGAGGCGACGATCGACGCCACGTTCGGCGACTCTCGCAACGCCTGCCCTGGGGGAACCGTCGAGATTGGCTGGCCGGTCGCCAACGTCCGTGTCCAGCTGCTCGACGCCGCTTTGCAGCCGGTTCCCGTCGGCGTAGCGGGAGAGCTCCACGTCGGTGGTCTGGCGCTCGCCCGAGGTTACCTGGAACGCCCTGGCCTGACGGCCGAGAGGTTCGTGCCCGACCCCTTCGCCGGCCCGGGAGAACGTCTGTACAAGACCGGAGACCTGGCCCGCCGCCGCGGCGACGGGAGGATCGAGTTTCTGGGCCGCATTGACCACCAGGTGAAGATCCGCGGTTTCCGCATCGAGCTGGGCGAGGTGGAGGTGCCGCTCGCCGCTCACCCGGCGGTGAGGGAGGCGGTGGTCCTCGCGCGCGAGGATGTTCCCGGAGAAAAGCGTCTGGTGGCCTACGTCGTACTGGCGGCGGGAGCGTCGGCCGACGCCAGCGAGCTCCACGGCCACCTTGCCGAGAAACTGCCGGGCCACATGGTGCCGTCCGCCTTCGTCGTGCTGGAGGAGATGCCGCTCCTGCCTAACGGCAAGGTGAATCGCCAGGCCTTGCCGGCGCCGGAGGCCCGCCTCGACGAAGAGAGCTACGTGGCGCCGCGCACCGCGACCGAGGAGGCGCTGGCGGCGATCTTCGAGGAGCTCCTACGGCTGCCAAGAGTCGGCGTCACCGACGACTTCTTTGCCCTGGGCGGTCATTCGCTCCTGGCCACCCGGGTCGTCTCGCGCTTGCGCCGCGACTTCAGCGTCGAGCTGACGCTGAGCGATTTCTTCGACGCGCCGCGGATCGCCGAGCTCACGGCGCGCATCGAAGCTACAGAGCCGGCAACGGACCTGCCGCCGCTCGTGGCCGTACCGCGCGGGGGGCGCCTGCCGCTCTCTTTTGCCCAGCAACGGCTGTGGTTCCTGCACCAGTTGGAGCCGTGGAATCCCGAGTACCACATGCCGGCGGCGGTCGCGGCTTGCGGCCGGCTCGACGTCGCCGTCCTCCGAGGCGCCCTCGACGAGATCGTGCGTCGTCACGAGGTCCTGCGTACCCGTTTCGCAGAGGTCGGCGACGAGCCGGTGCAAATCGTCGAGCCGCCGCGCCCGCAAAATCTGCCGGTGATCGACCTCGGCGCGTTGCCGCATGAGCGGCGCGCGGTAGAAAAGCGGCGGCTCGTCGCCGAGGACGCCGTGCGCCTCTTCGACCTCGCCCGCGGACCTCTCCTGCGCACCGCGGTCCTGCGTTGTGCTGAGGACGAGCACGTCCTCCTGCTCAACCAACATCACATCGTCTCTGACGGCTGGTCGATCGGCGTCTTGGTCCGCGAGATCGGCGAGCTTTACCGCGCTTTCGCCTCCGGCGAAACGTCACCTTCGCCGCTTCCGGAGCTTCCGGTCCAGTACGTCGACTTCGCCATCTGGCAGCGGCGTTGGCTGCAGGGCGGGTTGCTGGAGCGCCAGGTCGACTACTGGCGGAAGAAGCTCGCCGGCATCACCTCCTTCGAGCTCCCCACCGACCGGCCGCGGGTGCCCGTGCGCTCCTCGCGCGGCGCGCAGCGGAGCGTCGCCTTGCCGAGGCCGCTCTCCGAGGCCCTGGAGACCCTGAGCCGCGAGCGCGGCGCAACCCTCTTCATGACCCTTCTCGCGGCCTTCCAGGTGCTGCTCCATCGCTACAGCGGCCAGAGCGACGTCGCGGTGGGCTCGCCGATTGCGGGCCGCCGCGTCCGCGAGGTCGAGGATCTGATCGGCTGCTTCGTCAACACCCTGGTGTTTCGAAGCAACCTCTCGGAATCGCCGGCTTTTGTCACGCTGCTCGACGAGGTGCGAGCGAGCGCGCTGGCGGCTTACGCCCACCAGGACCTGCCCTTCGAACACCTGGTCGAGGCGCTCCATCCCGAACGCGACCGCAGCCGCACGCCATTGTTCCAGGTGATGCTCGTCCTCCAGAACGCGCCCCGCGGAGATTTGGAGATCGAGGGCCTCACCTTCAAGCCACTCAGGGCCGACAGCGGCACCGCCAAGTTCGACCTGACGCTCAGCCTCCTCGAGCGTCCTCCGGGCGGAACCGAGGGGGGTTTTGTGGGCTCCGTCGAGTACGCCAGCGATCTCTTCGACGCGACTACCATCGCCCGCCTTGCCGGACATTTCGAGACCCTGCTGGTAGCGCTCGTGGCGCGTCCCGAGACGCCGATCGCGACCCTGGAGCTTCTGACGCCGGCCGAGCGCTGGCAGCTCCGGGCCGAATGGAATGCCACCCCCTTGTCCCCGGCCGTTCATCGACGGGCGGTAGGACTGCATCAGCCCTTCGAAGCTCAAGCCGACCGTACGCCGGACTCCGTGGTGCTGGTCTTCGAGAACGGCGGCCGGGACGTGCTCCGGCTGAGCTACGCCGAGCTCGAAGAGCGGGCCAACCAGCTGGCTCGCCACCTGCTGGATCTGGGCGTGGGGCCGGAGGTCCTGGTCGGCGTCGCCATGGAGCGTACGCCCGAGATGGTGGCCGCCATCCTCGCTGTCTTGAAGGCCGGCGGGGCCTATGTGCCGCTCGATCCAGGCTACCCCGGCGAACGCCTCGCTTTCATGCTGGAAGACGCCCAGGCCGCGGTCTTGCTCACCCAGGAGCACCTGACGGGCCGCTTCGCCGATCCCGGCGGCACGCACGTGCTCGCCGTCGACACCTTCTGGGACGACCGCTGCGCGCGGCCGGCGGCCAGGCCCGCGGCCACGGCCACCCCGGACAACCTGGCCTACGTCATCTACACCTCGGGCTCCACCGGCCGGGCGAAGGGGGTGGCCATCACCCACCGCAGCGCCCTGGCCCTTCTCGATTGGTCGCAAGCGGCCTTTCCCGCCGAGCGGCTTCAGGGCGTCCTGGCCTCGACCTCGGTTTGCTTCGACCTCTCGGTCTTCGAGCTCTTCGCACCCCTGAGCGTCGGGGGCAAGGTCATCCTGGCGCAGAGCGCCCTCGCGTTGCCGGAGCTGAGCGCCCGAGACGAGGTGACGCTGATCAACACCGTACCGTCGGCGATGACGGAGCTCGTGCGCATGGAGGGCGTGGCGTCTTCGGTCGTGACCGTCAACCTGGCGGGCGAGCCGCTGCCCAACCGCCTGGTGCAACAGGTCTATGAGCAGCCGACGATCGGCGAGGTGTTGAACCTCTACGGGCCTTCGGAAGACACGACCTACTCGACCTGGTGCCGGGTGGAGAAGGGCTTGCGTGGCAAGCCCTCGATCGGTCGCCCGTTGCCGGGCACCCAGGCCTACGTCGCGGACCGAAGGCTGGAGGGCGTGCCGGTCGGTGTGCCGGGAGAGCTCTACCTCGGCGGCGCCGGCCTGGTGCGGGGATACCTGGCGCGGCCGGCGCTGACGGCGGAGCGCTTCGTCCCCGACCCCTGGAGCGCGGCGCGGACGCCCCCGACGGCGGGGGCACGGCTCTACCGGACGGGAGACCTGGTCCGCTACCTCGCGGACGGCTGCCTCGATTTCCTCGGCCGCATGGACTACCAGGTGAAGATCCGCGGCTTCCGCATCGAGCTCGGGGAGATCGAGGTGGCGCTCGCCTCCCACGAGGCCGTGGACGAGGCCGTGGTGGTGGCGCGGTCAACGCAGGCGCCGGGCGACGAAGTGGGCGATCCACGCCTGGTGGCCTACGCCGTGCCCGCGGACAGCGCCCGGGAAGCGCCTGCCGGCGCCGATCTGCGGAGCTTCCTCGCCGAGAGGCTTCCCGGCTACATGATCCCGTCGGCTTTCGTCATCCTGGAGGAGCTGCCGCTGACTCCCAACGGCAAGGTCGACCGGGCCGCGCTAGGCCGTCGCGCCCTGCCCGCCCCGGGCGAGCCGGACTCCGCGGCGTCCGAGGCCGCGCCGCCGCGCACCGAGCTCGAGAAGACCCTGGCCGAGATCTGGTGCCGCCTCCTCGGCCGGGAAAAAGTCGGCATCCACCAGAGCTTCTTCGATCTCGGCGGCCATTCCCTGTTGGCGGCGCAGGTGACGAGTCAGCTGGGGAAAGCCCTTGGCCACAAGCTCTCGGTGGTCGAGATGTTCGAGCACCCGACCATCGCCTCGCTGGCCCGGGCGCTCGATCCACGCTCGGCGGCGGCGGTCGAGCCGCGCCGACCGCGGCCGGACGCCGCCAACGACGGGGACGAGATCGCGATCGTCGGCATGGCCGGCCGTTTCCCCGGCGCGCGCAACCTTCAGGAGCTCTGGCGCAACCTGGCCGCGGGCCGCGAAGCGATCACCTTCTTCACCCCCGAAGAGCTGGCGGCGGCGGGCGTCGCCCCGGAGACGCTCGCCGATCCGAGCTACGTCCCAGCCCGCGCCGTGCTCGACGACGTGGAGCTTTTCGACGCCGCCTTCTTCGGCTTCAGCCCGCGGGAAGCGCAGCTCATGGATCCCCAGCAGCGGCTCTTTCTGGAGGTCGCCTGGGAGGCCCTGGAGGACGCCGGCTGCGATCCGGGACGTTTCCCAGGGAAAATCGCCGTCTACGCCGGCGCCAGCCTCAGCACCTATTTCCTCCAGAACCTCCTCTTCCATCCCATCCTGGCGGAAACCGGCGAGCTGGAGGTTCAGATCGCGAACGACAAAGACTACCTGGCCGCCCTCCTTTCCTATCGCTTCGACTTGAAAGGTCCGGCCATGAGCGTGGGCACCGCCTGCTCGACCTCGCTCGTGGCCGTCCACCAGGCCTGCCGGAGCCTCCTCGACCGGGAATGCGACGCCGCCCTGGCCGGTGGCTGCTCCGTGAAGCTCCCCCAGCGGGCCGGCTATCTCTATCGCCAGGGTGGGATCTTCTCAAGCGACGGACACTGCCGGAGCTTCGACGCCGAGGCGTCGGGGACCCTGGGAGGAAGCGGCGTAGGTACGGTCGTCCTCAAGCGCCTGGCGGACGCCCTGGCGGCGGGCGATCCCATCCATGCCGTCGTCAAGGGCACGGCGGTCAACAACGACGGCTCCGGCAAGATCGGCTTTACCGCTCCGAGCGTCGACGGCCAGGCCGCGGTGATCGCCGAGGCCCAGCAGCGGGCGGGGGTCTCCCCGGAGACGGTCACCTATGTCGAGGCCCACGGCACCGCCACGCCACTGGGGGATCCGGTCGAGGTCCGGGCCCTCACCCGGGCGTTTCGTGCCGGCACCGACGGCACGGGTTTCTGCGCCCTCGGCTCGATCAAGAGCAACCTGGGGCACCTGGATGCGGCGGCTGGGGTGGCCGGTTTGATCAAGACCGTCCTCGCGCTGAAGCACCGGCAGATCCCGCCCAGCCTTCATTTCGAGACCCCGAATCCGGAAATCGACTTCGCGACGAGCCCCTTTTTCGTCAACGCCGCTCTGCGGGAGTGGGCGACCGAGCGGCTGCCGCGCCGCGCCGGAGTCAGCTCCTTCGGCATCGGCGGTACCAACGCCCATGCGGTCCTGGAAGAGGCTCCCGCCGCTGCACCGTCCGGGCCTTCCCGGCCCTGGCAGCTCCTGGTGCTCTCGGCGCGCACACCCACGGCCCTGGAGGAGGCCACTGGCCGCCTCCTCCACCACCTGAGGGACCACCCTGGCGAGGAGCTGGCCGACGTGACCTACACCCTCCTGGTAGGGCGGCGGCGCTTCGCGGCACGGCGGGTGCTCGTGGCGCGTGACCGCGAAGACGCCCTCCGGATCCTCGAAGAGCGCGATCCGAAACGGCTCTTCGAAAGCTTTCGGGAGGCTGACGAACGGCCGATCGCCTTCCTGTTCCCAGGCCAGGGATCTCAGCACGTCGGCATGGCGGCGGAGCTCTATGAGGCCGAGCCGACGTTCCGGGCCGAGGTCGACCGTTGCTGCGAGCTGCTCGCGCCGCACCTCGGCCGTGATCTGCGCGCCGTGATCTACCCGCCGGAGCCTACGGCCGAGGCCGCGGCGGAGCTCGCCACGACGGCCCTCACCCAGCCGGCCCTCTTCGTCGTCGAGCATGCCCTGGCGAGGTTGTGGATGGAGTGGGGACTGCGGCCCGCAGCGATGCTCGGGCATTCCGTCGGCGAGCTCGTGGCCGCTTGCCTGGCCGGTGTGTTTTCCCGCGAAGACGCCCTCGCCCTGGTGGCGGAACGCGGCCGGTTGATGCAGGCGATGCCCGCGGGCGCCATGTTGGCGGTGAGCCGGCCGGAAAAGGAGGTGCGGGCACTCCTCCCGGAGGACCTCGAGATGGCGGCGGTCAACGCCCCGGCGCGCTGCGTCGTCTCCGGACCGACGGCGTCGGTCGAGGCCCTGAGCCGCGAGCTCGCCGCGCAAGACGTTCCCCACCGGCGGCTGCACACCTCGCACGCCTTCCACTCGGTGATGATGGAGGGCGCCCTCGCCCCCTTTCGCGAGAAGCTCGACGAGGTGCGGTTGCAAGCGCCCAGGATCCCCTTCCTCTCCAACGTCACCGGCACCTGGATCACGGCCGAAGAGGCCACCGATCCCGGGTACTGGGTCCGCCACCTGCGCGCCACGGTCCGTTTCTCCGAGGGCCTGGGCGAGCTTCTGGCCGAGCCGCAGCGGCTGCTGCTGGAGGTAGGTCCCGGCAGCACGCTCACCACGCTGGCCCGGGAGCAGTCCGGCAAGAACGCCGGTCCGCGGCACGACGGAGCGCCGGTGGCCTCGTTGCCCCACCCCGGCGACCGGCGTCCGGAGCAGGCCTTCCTGCTCACCGCGGCGGGCCGGTTGTGGCTCGCGGGAGCGCAGATGGACGCAGGGGGGTTCCACGCCCACGAGCGCCGTTGCCGGGTCTCTCTGCCGAGCTATCCCTTCGAGGGTCGGCGATACTGGATCGAGCCGGGCGAAGGGCCGCCGGAGAGACGAGCCGGCAAGCTCCGCAAGAACCCCGACGTCGGGCAGTGGCTCTACCTGCCGTTATGGAAGCGCTCGATCCCCCTCCCCGCCGCGCCGGCGGTGGCTGCCGCGCCGCGCTCGTTCCTGGTGCTCGCCGACGATCTCGGTCTCGGAGCCTGCCTGGGCAAGCGCCTGAGGCAGGCCGGGCACGACGTCGTCACAGTCCGGACGGGGGAAGGCTTCGCCCGCCTCGGTGACGACGCCTACGCCGTGGCACCGCGATGCCGCGAGGACTACCGCGCCCTCCTCGGGGAGCTCGCCGCGGCCGGGCGGTCTCCCGCCACCGTCGTCCACCTCTGGACCCTGACCGCGGCGGCCGGAGAGGTGAGCGTCGAATCCTTCGAAAAGATGCAGGGTCTGGGCTTTGACAGCCTGCTTTCTCTGATGCAGGTCCTGGGCCAGGAGCGGGGCCGCAGCCAGGTCGCGATAGAGGTCGTCTCGAATCACCTGTACGAGGTGGTGGGTGGCGAAGGGGTGGCGCCGGAAAAGGCCACCGTCCTGGGGCCGTTGAAGGTCGCACCGCAGGAGCTCCCCAACCTGAGCTGCCGCTTGACGGACGTCACGATTCCTGCTTCGGGCCTTCCCCAGGAGGAGCTCGTCGAGCAGCTCCTGGCCGAGTTGGAGCACCCTCCGAAGGAGACGGAGGTGGCCTACCGGGGCTCCTTCCGCTGGCTCCGGAGCTTCGAGGCCTGGCCCTCGGCCAGCGCCGAGCCCGCGCGCCTGCGCCCGCGCGGCGTCTATCTCGTCACTGGCGGCCTGGGCGGCATCGGCCTGGTGCTGGCTGAGTACCTGGCGCGGACCGTCGAGGCCAGGCTGGTGCTCCTCTCCCGCTCGGGTCTGCCGCCGCGGGAGCAATGGCCGTCCCGGCTCGAAAGCCACGGCGACGAGGATCCCACGAGCCGCCGGATCCGACAGGTCCGGCACCTGGAGGAGCTCGGCGCCGAGGTCCTGGCCCTGGCGGCCGATGTCGCCGACCCGGAGCAGATGGGCCAGGCCGTGGCTCGGGCCCGCGAGCGCTTTGGAGCAATCCATGGCGTGATCCACGCGGCAGGCGTCGCTGGCGGCGGCCTGATCCTGCTGAAGACGCCGCAGGAGGTGAGCCGCGTCCTACGCCCCAAGACCCTGGGCCTGCTCACCCTCGACGCCCTTCTCCCGCACGCCGAGCTCGACTTCTTCGTCCTCCTTTCTTCCATCGCTTCGGTGGCAGGCGGGGTCGGCCAGGTCGACTATTGCGCGGCGAACCTCTTCCTCGACGCTTATGCCGAGCATCGCGACGCCAAGCGCACCCTGATGGTGGCGGTCAACTGGGACGCCTGGCAGGAGGTCGGCATGGCGGTCGAAACCGAGGTCCCGGAGTCGTTGCGAGCGCTGCGCGACGAGAACCTCCGCCGGGGCCTTACGAACCGCGAGGGGCAGGAGGTCTTCTCCCGTATCCTGGCGTCGTGCACCGCACCCCGGGTGATCGTCTCCACCAGCGATCTCGAGGCGCAGCTCGAGCTGGGCAAGCAGCCCCCGGCCCAACTTCTCCAGGTGGATCCTGCACCGGCTGAGGTCCGCTACGAACGGCCGGATCTCGAGAGCCGTTACGCCGCGCCGCGCAACGAGATCGAGAAGGAGCTGGCCGAGATCTGGCAGACCCTGTTGAAGATCTCGTCCATCGGCATCCACGACAACTTCTTCGACCTGGGGGGTCACTCCCTGATGGCCCTCCAGATCGTCTCGCGCATCGAGGAGGCTTTCGGCGTCGAGCTGTCGGTCCGCAGCCTGTTCGAGGCGGCCACGCTCACCGAGTTGGCCGAGCTCGTCGCCGCGGCGCGGCCCGCAACGGCCGAGGGCGAGCCGCCGACGGCAGTGCGGCTCGTGCCGGTGCCGGAGGAAAGGCTCTGGCTCCCCGACGGCATGCCCGCCGCCGTGCGGCTCCCCGAGGCCCGTATCGCGCCCGTCTCCCGCGACGCCGAGCTGCCCCTTTCCTTCTCCCAGGAGCGGCTCTGGATCCTCGAGCAGCTCGAGCCCGGCAGGACGGCCTACGTCATCTTTGGCGGACTGGTTCTCACCGGACGGCTCGACGCCGCGGCTCTCGCGGCGAGCTTCAGCGAGATCGTGCGCCGCCACGAAGCGCTGCGCACCCGCTTCCCGAGCGCCGGAGGCCGGACGCGACAGGTCATCGCGGCGCCGGCACCCGTTCCTCTTCCCCGGATCGACCTGCGTGCCCTGCCCGGGCCGCAACGCCGCGCCGAGACCCGCCGCCTCGCCGCTGGCGAGGTCAGCCGTCCCTTCAACCTGGCAGACGGTCCGCTGATGCGCACCACCCTGCTGCAGACGTCCCCCCGCGAGCACGTCCTGGTCCTCGCGATGCACCACATCGTCTCGGACGGCTGGTCGGTCGGCATTCTCGTGTGGGAGCTTTCAGTACTCTACAACGCCTTCTCCACGGGCGCCACCTCGCCGCTCCCCGAGCTTCCGGTCCAGTACGCGGACTTCGCCGCCTGGCAACGCCGCTGCCTCACCGAGGAGGTCTTGGAGGAGCAGCTCGGCTACTGGAAGCAGCAGCTCGCGGGCGTCCCGTTCGTCCTCGACCTGCCCACCGACCGGCCCCGCCCGGCGGTCCAGAGCTACCGGGGCGCGACGGTGAGGTTCACGTTTTCCCACGAGCTCACCGTCACCCTGCGCACGCTCAACCGGCAACTGGGCGTCACCCTCTTCATGACGCTCCTGGCTGGCTTCGAGGCCCAGCTCGGCCGCAACAGCAACCAGCGCAAGCTCCTGGTGGGCACACCGGTCGCCAACCGCGGCCGCGTCGAGCTCGAGGGGCTGATCGGAGTCTTCGTCAACACCCTGGTGATGCCCGGCGATCTCGCGGGAGATCCTTCGTTCGGCGAGCTCCTCACCCGGGTGCGGGAGAGCGCCCTCGACGCCTACGCGCACCAGGACCTGCCTTTCGAGCGTCTGGTGAAGGAGCTCAATCCGCAGCGCGATCTGAGCCGGACACCGCTGTTCCAGGTCATGTTCGTCTTCCAGAACGCCCCGACTGAGGTCCTGGAGCTTCCAGGGCTGACCCTGAAGCCGCTCGACACCGACTGGGGGACGGCGAGGTTCGACCTGCTCCTGACGCTGACGGACACGGCCGAGGGCCTCGTGGGGTCGATCGAGTACCCGACCGACCTCTTCGACGCCAGCACCGTCGTCCGCCTGCCGGGCCACCTTGAGACCCTGCTGCGGGCCGCGGCCGCGGATGTGCAGCGGCCGATCTCGGAGCTGCCGCTCCTGACCCCGGCCGAGTACCAGCAGCTCTTCGTGGAGTGGAACGAGCCTCAGCTCGACGATTGCCTTGAGCTCCCTTTGCACGAGCTGTTCGAGGCCCAGGTCGAGCGCACCCCCGACGCCGAGGCGGTGATCGCCGGCGTCGAACGTTTCACCTACCGGGAGCTCAACCGGCGGGCGAACCAGCTCGCCCACCACCTGCGGCGCCTGGGGGCTGCACCGGAGGCCCTGGCGGGGATCTCCATGCACCGCTCCCCCGACATGGTGGTCGCCATCCTCGGGGTGATGAAGGCGGGCGGCGCCTACGTGCCCCTCGATCCGGCCTACCCCAGGGAGCGGGTGGCCTTCATGCTGGAGGACGCCCGCGTCTCGCTGCTCCTGACCCAGGAGGATCTGGTGCCGGCGCTGCCTGAGCACCGGGCGAGCCTCGTCCGCGTCGATGCCGACGCCCCGGCCATCGCGGCGCAGAGCGAGGAGAACCCCGGGCGCCGCGGCGGCGCCGGGCACGTGGCCTACGTCATCTACACCTCGGGTTCGACGGGGCGCGCCAAGGGCGTGGTGATCGAGCACCGGAGCGCCGTGGCGCTCGTCCGGTGGGCGCGGGAGACCTTCCCAGCCGAGCAGCTCGCGGGGGTGCTCGCCTCGACGTCGATCTGCTTCGACCTCTCGGTTTTCGAGCTCTTCGTGCCGCTCAGCTGCGGCGGCAAGGTGGTCCTGGCCGAGAACGCCCTGGCGCTGCCGGACCTGAAGGCGGCCAACGAGGTGACGATGATCAACACCGTGCCCTCGGCGATGACCGAGATCCTGCGCCTCGGCGGCGTGCCGGCGGGCGCTGTGACGGTGAACCTGGCGGGCGAGGCGCTCCAGCGGCAGCTGGTCGAGAAGATCTACCAACTGGGAACGGTGGAGCGGGTGTGGAACCTCTACGGTCCGTCGGAGGACACGACGTACTCGACCGGCGCGGTGATCGAGAGGGGCCGGGGAACGCCGCCGATCGGGCGCCCGGTGGCCAACTCGCAAGCCTACGTCCTGGACCGCCGGCTGCAGCCGGTGCCGGTGGGGGTGCCGGGCGAGGTATACGTCGGCGGACCGGGCTTGGCGCGGGGCTACTTGGCGCGCCCGGCGCTGACGGCGGAGCGGTTCGTCCCGCATCCGTTCGCGGAGCCGCCGGTTGCCGGGACGGCGCGCTCGCGGCTCTATCGCACGGGAGACCTGGCGCGCTACCTGCCGGACGGAAACCTCGATTACCTGGGCCGGCTCGACTTCCAGGTGAAGATCCGCGGCTTCCGCATCGAGCTGGGGGAGGTCGAGAGCACGCTGCTCGCGCATCCGGAGCTGCGGGAAGTGGCGGTGATGGCCTGGCCGACCGAGGCCCCTCGATCCCCCCAGGGGGACGGTCCGGAGGTCGAGAAGCGCCTGGTGGCCTTCGTCGTGGCCGGCGAGGGCAGGACGGTGCCGCCGGTGGGCGAGCTGCGCGCCTACGTGCGGAGCCAGTTGCCGGAGGCCATGGCACCCTCGCTCTTCGTGGAGCTCCCGGCCCTGCCGCTGCTGCCGAACGGCAAGGTCGACCGGGCTGCGCTAGGCCGCAAGGAGCTCGGCCGTCGCAAGCTCGAGGCGCGGCGGCCCGGCACCGAGGGGGGCCCGGTCGCGCCGCGCGACGCCCTCGAGATCGAACTGGTGAGGATCTGGGAAGAGCTCCTGGACGTCGCTCCGATCGGAGTGCGCGACAACTTCTTCGAGCTCGGCGGGCATTCGCTTTCCGCGGTGCGTCTGCTCGCCCTGATCGACGAGCGCCTGGGCTGGGAGCTGCCTCTTTCCGCGCTCTTCCAGGACGCGACGGTCGAGGGCCTGGCCGGGCGGCTGCGGCAGCAGACGGCGGACCCGGCAGCTGGCGTCTCATGCCTCGTGCCGATGCAGCTCTCTCCACCGGCCTCGCCGGGTAGACGGCCGCCGCTCGTCTGCGTTCATCCGGCGGGCGGCAACGTCCTCGCCTTCCTGCCTCTGGCGCGGGCCCTGGGGCCCGAGCAGCCGTTCTACGCGCTCCAGTCGCGAGGCCTGGAGGATGACGCGGAGCCGTTCGCGCGTGTCGAGGACATGGCGGCGCATTACATTGAGGAGGTGCGCTCGGTTGACCCGGAAGGTCCCTACCACCTGGCGGGTTGGTCGTTCGGAGGGCTCGTGGCTTTCGAGATGGCGCGCCAGCTTCAGGCGGCAGGTCGGGAGGTGGCGTTGCTCGCTCTGCTCGACACGGCCGCGCCGGCCGCCGAAGCACCCACTGTCCCCCTCGGGGGATCACGGGGGGGAGACACTGTCGACAACGGGGCGGAGGACGACGCCTTCTACCTTTCCGACATCGTCAGCTTCCTCGCCCGTCTGGCGCAACGGGAGCCGCCGGTCACCTACGAAGAGCTGCGCTCACTCGCTCCGGCGGAGCAGGTTCGTCGCTTCCTCGCAAGTCTCCGCGAGATCGACTTCCTGCCACCGGGGGCGGGCGAGCCCCAGGTCCGCCGCCTGCTACGGGTCTTCAAGGCCAACCTCCGTGCAGGCGATCGTTATCGGGGCGGTCGTTATGCCGGCCGGGTCACCCTGCTGCGGGCCGCGGAGGTTCGTGTCGAGGATCCGGCCCTGGGGTGGGAGGCCCTCGTGACCGAGCCGTTGGAGATCCACGAGATGCCCGGTGACCATGTCACCCTTCTGTCGCGAGCCACCGTAGGAGAGCTGGCGGCGCGACTTCGACGCTGTTTCGAAAAACTGCGCGCCGTGCCTGAGCTTTCCCCGTGAACCATGGAGTTACGAAGATGAAAAAGATCTCGACCCTCGGTATTTTGTTGTTGTTGAGCCATGCCACCTATGGGCAGGAGGTCCCCCCCCCCGAGTTCGTCGTTTCTGCACCGGTGTTCTCGTCGGCGCCGAAGATCGACGGCCACCTCGACGACGAGGTCTGGAGGGCGGCAGTGGTGATCGACACGTTCATCGAGATCGAGCCCGACAAGGGAGAGCCGGCGAGCGAAAAAACGGAGGTCATGATTGGTTATGACGAAAAAAATCTCTACATCGGGGCGCGCTGCTACACGGAACCGGGAAATATCAACGCGGTCATGATGCAGCGAGACGCGTATCTGGGGGACGAGGACTCGTTGCATATCGTACTGGATACCTTCCACGACAAGAGGAGCGGGTTTTATTTCGCGATCACGCCGCTCGGAGCCCAGGTCGACGGGCTGGTGCGAAGCGACGGCGACGAAGTCAACCTCAGCTGGGACGGCATCTGGTACTCGGCCACTTCCCAGGACGCGGAAGGTTGGGTCGCCGAGCTCGCGATCCCCTTCCGGACCTTGCGTTTCCCCAAAGAAGAGGAGCAGACCTGGGGTCTGAACCTCCACCGCAAGATCGTCCACACCCGCGAGTACGTCCTCTGGAGGCCGGCGGAAAGCTCCAACCCGGAAACTGCGGTCTTCAAGTTGTCGCAGGCCGGCGAGCTCACCGGTCTCAAGGGCCTCAAGCAGGGCCGAACCTTGGACATCAAGCCCTATGTGCTCGCCCGGATCGACCAGAGCGACACGCGCGGCGACGACGAAGACCTCGAGGTCGGGGTCGACGTCAAGAAGGGCCTGACTTCGGGCCTGACGCTCGACCTCACCTACAACCTCGACTTCGCGGAGGCGGAAGCTGACCATCAGCAGATCAACCTGACCCGGTTCAAGCTGTTTTTTCCCGAAAAGCGCGATTTCTTCCTGGAAGGGGCGAGTCTGTTTTATTTTGGCGATCGTCCGGACAACCTCAGAAGCTCCCAGAGTATTCTTTTTTTCAGTCGGCGGATCGGTTTGACCGAAGACGCCCAACATGAGGTTCCGGTGCTTGGCGGAGCCAAGATTTCTGGCCGGGCCGGCGGTATGGACATCGGTTTCTTGAACCTCACCACCGACGAGGTGGGTGAGCTCGGCGAGCCGCGGACGAGCTACACCGTCCTGCGGCTCAAGAGAAACATCCTGGAGAAATCCTCGGTCGGCCTCATGTGGCTCAACAAGGCAGTCAAGAACGGTGCGGACAACAGCTCGATGGGCTTCGACTGGGACTTCGGTGCCGGGAAGTACTTCCGGACCGGAGGGTTTCTGGCCAAGACCTCGACACCGGGACTTGAGGGAGACGACCGGGCGGCGATGGCCGACGTCGTCTGGGACAGCAAGTACCTCTTCGCCAAGGGCTCCTATACCGACATCGGTCAAAACTTCAATCCGGAGATGGGCTTTTTCCCGCGCCTCGGCATCCGCGAGTCGCGTGGCACCGCCATCGTCAACACCTTCCCCAAGCTCGGGAATCTGCGCGGTGTCTATTTCGTAGAGGAGCTCGTCCACGTCACGGATCAGAACGGCGACTTGGAATCCCAGAACATCTTCTCGGAGATCGACGTGTCCTGGAACAACTTCGCCCTCATAGCATTCAAGTTCTCAGACCGGACCGAGGTGTTGAAAACCAGCTTAGAAATCCATCCAGGCGTGTTCGTCCCGCCGGGCAGGTATGATTTTTTGAGCTATTTCATGGGATGGCAGTCGATCCCCGACAAGCCCGTCCTCGTCTTCAGCAGGATGGAAGTGGGTGAGCTCTACGACGGCGATTTCAGCGAGCTGGTCCTGGGGTTCTGGCTACGCCCGGTGCGCGGTCTCCTCGCCATTATCATCATCGATCACACCGACGTCGACTTCCCGGAGCGTCCCGAATTCAACCTCCCCGCCAGAGACTTCACCGTCGACCTCGTATCGTTCAACGTGACCTACGCCGTCTCTCCGACGCTTTCCGGGCGGACCCTCGTCGAATGGCGCAAAGACGACAACCTGGACGCCAACATCGCCGTCAAGTGGATCTACAAGCCAGGTGCCGCTTTCTATCTCGTCTACAACGAACGCCGTGACCTCACGGGTCAGCTCGGTACTCTCTCCGGCCCGACGGACCGGTCGTTCATCGCCAAGGCGACCTTTTTCTTCTGAGTCCGGGAGGTGGGACCGCGATGGCAAGTGAGAGCATGAACGTCCTCGATTTCCTGAGCGCTCTTCGACAGCAGGACATCCGGGTCTGGGCGGAGAACGAAAGGTTGCGCTACTCCGCCCCCCCGGGGGCGCTGGGGCCGGAGCTGCGCTCGGAGCTGTCACTGCGCAAGAGCGAGATCCTCGCCTTTCTGCGCGCCGCGGCCGGCCCCGCGGCCGCGCGGATCGAGCGGGTCTCCCGCAAGGGGCCCCTGCCGCTTTCCTTTTCCCAGCAGCGGCTGTGGTTCCTCGACCGGCTGGACCCGGAGGACCCGACGTACAACATCCCGGCGGCCGTCGCCCTTGTGGGCCAACTCGACGTCGCGGTGCTGCGCCGCACCTTCGACGAGATCGTCCGCCGCCATGAGAGCCTGCGAACCCGGTTTGTCGAGGGCGCCGAGGGTGGCGTCCAGTTGATCGATCCACGCCGCCGCCAGGCCCTGCCGGTCCTCGACCTGAGCGCCCTGCCAGCCGAGCGGCGTGAGCACGAGTTGCGGCGGCTGAGCGTCGAGGAGGCGGTCCGACTTTTCGACTTGGCGCGGGGACCGCTCCTTCGCACGACGCTCGTAGCGTTTGGCGAGAGCGAGCATCACCTGCTTTTGAACCAGCACCACATCGTCTCCGACGGCTGGTCGCTCGGTGTCCTGTTGCAGGAGTTCGGGACCCTCTACCCGGCCTTCGCGGCCGGGGAGGGGTCGCCTTTGCCCGAGCTTCCCGTCCAGTACGCCGACTTCGCCGTCCGGCAGCGGGGTGAGGCGCTGGAATCACAACGAGAGTACTGGCGCGACAAGCTCGCCGGTACGGCGCCGTTGGACCTACCGAGCGACCGTCCGCGGCCGGCGGTGCGTTCGTCGCGCGGAGCGCAGGTCGCCGCGAGATGGTCGCGGCGGCTGACCGAGGCCCTGGAAGCTCTCGGGCGTGAGCGCCAGGCGACGCTTTTCATGGTGCTTCTGGCGGCTTTCAAGACTCTGCTCCACCGCTACACCGGACAGCGGGACGTCGCCGTGGGCTCACCTGTGGCCGGGCGCCGGTTCCCGGAGGTCGAAGGTCTGATCGGATTCTTTGTCAACACCCTGGTGCTGCGCGACGACCTCGGAGGGGAGCCGAGCTTCCTGGAGCTCCTGGAACGGGTTCACAAGACCACCCTTGCTGCGTACGTCAACCAGGACCTGCCCTTCGAGAAGCTGGTAGAGGAGCTGCAGCCAGGGCGGGACCTCTCTCGCACGCCGTTTTTTCAGGTGATGCTGGTGGATCTCAACACCCCTCTCGAGGCCATGGAGCTCGGGGGGATGACCCTGAGCCCCCGGGTGCTGGACACCGGCACGGCGAAGTTCGATCTGACGGTAAACCTCACGCCAGTGTCCGAGGGGCTCACCGGCTTGATCGAGTACTCGACCGAGCTTTTTGACGCGACCAGCGTCCGGCGCCTGGCGGGCCATTTCGAGATCCTGCTGGGGTCGATCGTGGAGCGTCCGGAGGTGGAGATCTCGCGGCTTGCGCTCTTTTCTCCGGCCCAGCGGTGGCAGCTCTTGGGGGAGTGGAACGTACCGCCGCAGCCGGTCTCCGGCGATCCGGGGGCGGCTCTGATACATCGCCTCTTCGAGGCGCAAGCGCAGCGCGCTCCCGCGGCCTGCGCCCTGGTCTTCGGCGGGCGGTACCTGAGCTACGGTGAGCTCGAAGCCCGGGCGGAGCGCCTGGCCGGCCACCTGTGCCGCCTCGGGGTGGGTCCGGACGTGATCGTGGGGATCCTGATGGAGCGTTCGCCGGAGATGTTGGTGGGGATGCTCGCCGTGTTGAAGGCGGGTGGGGCCTACCTGCCGCTCGATCCGGACCATCCGCGGGAACGCCTGACCTACGTGCTGGAGGACTCGGGCGCGCCGCTGATCTTGAGCGAGGGGAGATTCCACGAGCGTCTCGGCGAGCATCGGGCCCGGTTGGTCTGTCTCGACACCGTCGTGCTGCCGAAGCTCGGAACGCGATCGCCGCCGCCGCTGTCGCCGGAAAACCTGGCCTACGTGCTCTATACCTCCGGGACCACGGGGCGTCCCAAGGGCGTGGCGGTGCCCCACCGCAGCGTGGTCCACTTCCTCGAATCGATGCGTCAGGAGCCGGGGATGGGTCCCGAGGACCGCCTGCTGGCAGTGACCACTTTCACCTTCGACATCCACGTCCTGGAGATCTTCCTACCGCTGATGGTGGGGGCACGGCTGGTGCTGGCAAGCCGCGAAGAGGCGGCCGACGCTCAGCTTCTCCGAAAGCTCGTCGAAGAAGAGGGGACGAGCGCCCTCCAGGCGACGCCGGCGAGCTGGCTGCTGCTGCTGGAGGCCGGCTGGACGGGCGGTGCGGAGGGCGCTGGGGATCTCCGGATGCTCTGCGGCGGCGAGGCCCTGCGACGCGATCTGGCCGACCGGCTGCTGAGCTCCTCGCCGGTCTTGTGGAACCTCTACGGTCCGACGGAGACGACGGTGTACGCGACGTACTCGCGGGTCGAGCGTGGCTCGGCGCCGATCACGATCGGCCGTCCGATCGCGCGGACGCGGATCCGCCTGCTGGACCGCCGGCTGGAGCTGGTACCGGCAGGCGTGCCGGGAGAGCTGACCATCGGCGGCGCGGGCCTGACCCGCGGCTATCTGGGACGCGGTGGGCTCACGGCGGAGAAGTTCATCCCCGATCCGTTCGGCGATGGCGAGCGGCTCTACCGGACGGGAGATCTGGCGCGCTACCTGGCGGATGGCTCGATCGAGTACCTGGGGCGCTTCGACCAACAGGTGAAGGTGCGGGGCTTCCGCATCGAGCTGGGGGAGATCGAGGCGCATCTTGCAGCGCATCCAAAGGTCGCGCAGGCGGTGGCGATGGCGCGGGACGACGTCTCGCGCTCCGCCGTGGCGGGCGACGTGCGCCTGGTGGCCTACGTGGTACCGCGCGGGAACGGCTCCCCCGACGCCGGGGCGCTGCGTTCACTGCTCGAGGCGAAGCTACCGCCATACATGGTGCCAGCGGCTTTTGTCTTCCTCGACGAGCTGCCGCTTTCGACCAGTGGCAAAGTCGACCGGCGGGCTCTTCCCGCGCCCGAGCTGCGCGCCGCGGTGTCGCAGCAGCGGGTGCCACCGCGCACGGAGTTGGAGCTGACCCTCGCGGCGGTCTGGTGCGATATCCTGGGCTGTGAGGACATCGGGATCCACGACGACTTCTTCGACCTGGGGGGGCACTCCCTGCTGGCTACCCAGGTCTTCTCACGCCTGCGCGAAGAGCTCGCGGTGGAGCTGCCGGTCAGGAGCCTGTTCGAGGCGCCCACGGTCGCCGGCCTGGCTCAGCGCATCGAGGCCGTCCGCTGGGCGGTCGAAAGCACCTCCATGGCCGAGGTGGGGCCGGATCGCGAAGACCTGGTGCTCTGAGCGGCATTTACAACGAGGACTCGATGGACAAGAGCCACCCCCACCCGGCGCCTCAGAGGCTCATGAACTGGGATTTCCTGCTCCTCTGGCAGGGCCAGTTCGTCAGCTTCATCGGCACCCAGGTCTTTCTGATCAGCATGATCTTCTGGATGAAGCACCAGACCGGCTCCGCCACGTGGGTGGGGATGGTGACGATGGCCTCGACCCTGCCGGGGGCGCTGCTCGGTCCCCTGGGCGGCACGTTTGCCGACCGCTACCCCCGGCGCCGCATCCTCCTCGCCACCGACTTCGCCAGCGGCTTTCTTTCCCTGGGCCTCGCCGCGCTGGTGATGGCGCTTCCCGACCGGCCGCAGCTGATCCTCGCCGGCTTGCTCACGACCGCGTTTCTGATGGGAGCGCTGGGCTCTTTTTTCCGGCCGGCGATCACCGCCGCCATTCCCGATCTCGTGCCACCGGAAAAGATCACCCAGGCCAATTCGCTGATGGGTGTTTCCATGAGCGCCTCCAACTTCATCGGCCAGGCTTTCGGCGGGGTGCTCTTTCGCCTCCTCGGTCCCGGCCTGCTCTTTGTCTTCAACGGCGTGAGCTACATCTTCTCAGGGGTGAGCGAGATCTTCATCCGGATCCCTCAAAAGATCCCCGAAAAAACCGCCGGTGGCCGGCGCCTCCTCGCCGACATGCGCGCCGAGACCCTGCAGGGGCTGCGCTACATCTGGGCCGACCGGGGCCTGGTGGCGCTCCTTCTCGTCCTGGTCAACGACATGATCTTCCTGGTGGCGATCTCGGTGCTTTTTCCTTTCTTCGTCGAGGACCACCTTGGCGCCGACCCCGACTGGTACGGCTACCTGGCCGCCACCTTCGGCGCCGGCAACGTCCTCGGCAGCATCCTGGCGGGGGTCCTGAAGCTCAGCGGCCGGACCCGGGTACGCCTCATCGTGGTGGGGGGAACGCTGGCGGCGATCAGCGCGGTGACCCTGGGGCGCGGCGTCGACTCGAATTGGGAAGCCTTGTTCGTGCTGCTCGCCGCGGGGACGTTCCTCGGCTTCAACGACATCCACATGCTGAGCGCCATCCAGCTCGCGTCGCGCAAGGACATGCGTGGCCGGGTCCTCGGTCTCTTCGGGACCATCGGGCTCGCCGCGACCCCCGTCGCCGCCGGCCTGAGCGGCATCGTCACCGACCTGCTGAAGCAGGACATCGGCACCTTCTACGCCATTTGCGGCATCGGTCTGGGGCTCAGCCCGCTCATCGTGTTGACGAGCACGCGGGGGCGAGCGCACCTCGCCTACGAGAAGGTGCCGGCCGACGAGGGGCGGCCTGAAACCACCGTTTCCGTCAAGGAACGAGAGAGGGAAAAAGGAATGAAGCGTGTAGTCAAGCTTCTGGCGGCCGCAGCCGCGACGTTGCTGATCATCCTGCTGGTGACGGTCGTCTACTTCGTCCGTCGTCCCTGGCCGCAGGCCGACGGCGAGCTGCGGGTAGCCGGCCTCGAAGCCCCGGTCGAGGTGATTCGCGACGAGTGGGGCGTCCCCCACGTCTATGCCGAGAGCGAGCACGACCTCTTCTTCGCCCAGGGTTTCGTCCACGCCCAGGACCGCTTGTGGCAGATGCACATGGGCCGCGTCCTCGGCAGCGGTCGCCTGGCAACGCTTTTCGGCGAGAGCGTCGTGGAAACCGATCGCACCTTCCGCATCCTCTCCCTGCGCTGGGCCGCCGAGCGCGACTGGGAGAAGCTCGACGACGAGTTGCGCGACATGCTCGAAGCCTACAGCGCCGGCGTCAACGCCTACATCGACTCAAATCCCGGGCACACGGGCCTGGAGTTCCGCCTTCTCGGCGTCGAGCCCGAGCCGTGGACGGGCGTCGACACCCTGACCTGGACCAAGATGCTGAGCCTCAACATCGGGCTCAACGTGACCCGCGAGATGGCGCGCGTCCAACTGCGGACTCGGCTCGGCGAAAAGCTCGGCGCCGAGGCCGACGAGCGGATCCTGGGCCGCTATCCCGACGACGCTCCGGTCATCGTGTCGCCCGCGCCACCGCCGTCCGGCGCGGCGCCGCCGGTGCCGGAGGCATCGCCGCCGCCCGGCGCCGGCGCGGTCGCACAAGACCGGGAAGCCCGCCGTCCACTCGCGGCCTGGACCGGCTTCACGCGTCTGGCCCGGCTCGAGCCCACCGCCGGCCTGGGCCGTCTCTCGCCGCTCCTCGGCGACGCGCCGTCGTGGGGCAGCAACGCCTGGGTCGTCCACGGCAGCCGCACGGCGAGCGGCAAGCCGCTCCTCGCCAACGACACCCACCTGGGTCTCGGTCTGCCCTCGGTCTGGTACGAGAACGGTCTGCACGGCGGCCGTTTCGACGTCGTCGGCTTCTCCTTCCCCGGCCTGCCGACGGTGGTCACCGGACACAACGGCCGCGTCGCCTGGGGCATCACCAGCCTCGCCTCCGACACCCAGGACCTCTTCGTCGAGAAGCTTGACGACGACGACGCGCCGAGGCGCTACCGCTACCAGGGCGACTGGCGCGACCTTGGGGTACGCGTCGAGACGATCGAGGTCGCCGGCGGCGACGACGTCGAGGTCAAGATCCTCTCGACCCTTCACGGTCCGCTGGTCAACGAGGCCTTTGACCAGATCAAGGACGAGCCACCGATGGCCCTCTCCTGGACGGCGCACGGCGAGGTCCGCATCCTGCGCGCCCTGCACCTCCTGGGGCGGGCCGAAAACTGGCAGGAGTTCCGTCACGCCCTCTCCTTCTGGGACGCCCCCGCCCTGAGCTTCGTCTACGCCGACGTCGATGGCAACATCGGCTACCAGGCCACCGGCCGACATCCCATCCGCGCCGCCGGTCACGACGGCTCGATGCCGGTCCCGGGCTGGACCGGCGAGTTCGACTGGCGGCGGACCATTCCGCCGCAAGACCTGCCGTGGGCGTTCAATCCGCCGTCCGGGGTCATCGTCACCGCCAACAACAAGACGGTCTCCGACGACTACCCCTACACCCTCGCCGTGGACTGGGCGGACCCTAGCCGCGCGCAGCGTATCGTCGATCTCCTCGCCGAGGGCCGAAGCTTTACCCGCGAGGACATGGTCCGCATGCAGGCCGACACCCATTCGGTCCTGGCCGAGGAGTTGCGTCCTCACCTGTTGGCCGTCGAGCCCGCGGACGAGCTCGAGCAACGCGCCCTGCAGGAGGTGGAGAAGTGGGATCTGCGTTTCGAGCCCGACCGCGTCGGCGCGTCGGTCTTCTACGTCTGGCAGTGGCGGCTCTTGCGCAACATCGTCGCTGACGAGCTCGCCGACCCCGAGAAGCTCGACCAGGACACGGCGGTCGTTTATCAGCAGCACTCGACTCTCGACGAGATCATGGCTCGTCCCGACGATCCCTGGTTCGACGACAGGACGACGCCGGAGGTCGAGACGCGTGAGGACATCACCCGGCGCAGCCTCGCCGACGCCGTTGCGTGGCTGCGCGAGAACCACGGCGACGATCCCGCCGGCTGGCGCTGGGGCAAGCTCCACCCGATGGTCTTCACCCATCAGCCCCTGGGACAGACCGGGCAGTCGATGATCGACGACCTCTTCAACGGCGATCCCCTGGAGGGCCGCGGCGGGCCGTTCACGGTCTTCGCGACTACCCCGAGCCTCGACGAGCCGTTCGCCATTATCGGCGGCACCTCTCAGCGCTTCATCGCCGACCTCGCGGACCTTGAGAGGTCGCTCGCGATCAACAGCACCGGCCAGTCTGCTCACCTCTTCCACCGCCACCGTGAGGACCAGATCCCGCTGTGGCTGGAAGTCGGCTTCCATCCGGTGCGTTTCAGCCGCGGCAGCGTCGAGGGTGTGGCCGAGGGCACCCTCTACTTGACACCTCAATGAAAGCCAAGACCGGAGAAGCGGTGCGGTTGAGCGAAGGACTAAAGGAAATGGTGAGATGAAAAAAGTCATAGCCGTGGTAGCGCTGATTTGTCTGAGCTGGCCTCTGCACGCTCAGGAGACGCCGTCCCGATACGTGGTGGAGGGGCCGGCTTTTCCCGAGCCGCCAAAGATCGACGGACACCTCAGGGAGGAGGTCTGGGAAGAAGCGGTGCTGCTGAAAGGCTTCACTCAGCTCGAGCCGGAGGAAGGTGCTCCGGCCACCGAGAAGACCGAGGTCCTGATCGGCTACGACGAGAGGAAACTCTATGTCGGTGTGCGTTGCTTCGTTTCGGAGCCGGGCAAAATCGTGTCGGTCGTGATGGATCGCGACGGGAACTTCTTCAACGAGGACTCGATCAGGATCGTGCTCGACACCTTTCATGACAAGAAAAGCGGTTTCCTGTTCGCGATCAACCCGCTCGGCGCCCAGTTGGACGCGCTGGTGCGTGGCGAGGGCGAGCAGGTCAACATCAGCTGGGACGGCATCTGGTACTCCGCGACGGTCCGTTCCGGAGACGCCTGGACCGCCGAGATCGCGATCCCTTTCCGGACGCTTCGCTTTCCGGTGGCGGAGATACAGACCTGGGGGCTCAACATTCAGCGGACCAGCATCCACAATCGCGAGTATTCATTGTGGAAACCGACCCCGCGCCAGGGGGACCCTCTCTTGCGAATGTCGCAGGCCGGTGAGCTCCTGGGCTTAAGGGGTCTCCAGCCTGGCCGGAGCTTCGACGTCAAGCCGTACCTGAGCGCTCGCGCGGACCGCGGCGACACCCTGGGGGAAGGGACGTCGTTCGAGGTCGGCATCGACGTCAAGAAAAGCATCACTTCAGAGCTTGTCCTGGATCTCACCTACAACCTCGACTTCGCCGAGGCGGAGGCCGACAACCAGCAGGTCAACCTGACCCGCTTCAAGTTGTTCTTTCCTGAGAAGCGCGATTTCTTTCTCGAGGGATCGAACCTCTTCTATTTCGGCGAGCGTGGAGACTTCATCAGGGGTCCCGAGCGGATCTTCTTTTTCAGCCGTCAGATCGGCCTGGCCGCGGACGGCTTGCGCGAGATTCCGGTCCTCGGTGGAGCCAAGGTCTCGGGCTACGCCGGTGGGTTGGGCATCGGCTTGTTGAATCTCACCACCGAAGACTTCACCTACCGCGACCGCGCCGGTGACGAGCAGCACGAGGCCGAGACGAACTTCACCGTCGCGCGTCTCAGGAAAGACATCCTCGAGAAATCCTCCGTCGGCCTGATGTGGCTCAACAAGGAGGTCTCGGGCGGCGCTGACAACAGCGGGGTGGGCGTCGACTGGGACTTCGGCCTGGGGCCGCATATCAAGACTGGAGGGTTTGTGGCGCAGACCTCGACGGACGGGCTCGATGGCGACGATTGGGCAGCCGTGGCCGACTTTGCCTGGGAAAGCGAATTCTTTTACACCAAGTCCAGCTATGCCGAAGTCGGAGAGAACTTCAATCCGGAGATGGGTTTTTTCCCGCGCGTCGGGATCCGTGAGTACCGGAGCAACGTCACGTTCATCCCCCGCCCCAAGGTCTGGGGTTTAAGGGACATCCTCATCTTCGACGACTTTACCTACGTCACCGACCGTGACGGTAACCTGGAATCCCGGTTCAACCGGGCGGAGGTCGATCTCCAGTGGAAGAGCTATTCCACCATATCCTTCAAGTTCTTTGACCAGGTGGAAGTCCTGGACCGGCCGTTCGAGATCCACCCGGGCGTCGTCATTGCACCGGGCAGGTATTCGTTCCAGAACTACTTCGTCGGAGCGCAGACGATTCCCGGCAGGCCGGTGTTCGCTTTTGCCCGCATCCATGTCGGGGATTTCTACGGTGGCACGTTCAGCACACTTTTCGCCGGCACACGGCTGCGCCCAGCGAAAGGGCTCGTCTCCAAGATCACCTTCGAGCACACGGACGTCAAGCTGCCTGAGGGAGACTTCATCGTCGATCTTGTGTCGGTGTACGTGGTTTACTCGGTTTCGCCGCGTCTCTCCGGCCGGGCGCTCGTCGAATGGCGGCGCGACGACAACCTGAACGCCAATATATCGATCAGGTGGACGTACAAGCCAGGTGCCGCGTTTTACCTCGTCTATGACGAGTTTCGCAATCTGCTCGAGCGGCCGGCGGGGGTGGGCAAAACCACCGACCGGAATGTCATCGCCAAGATGACGTTTTTCTTTTGACGCGAGGCAGGGAGCCGAAGATGTCTACTCCTCCGGATGAATCCGCGGTCGCGGTCATCGGCATGGCCGGACGGTTTCCGGGCGCCGAGGACGTCGAGGAATTCTGGCAGAACCTCCGCGACGGCAAGGAATCCATCCGTTTTCTCTCCGACGAGGAGCTCCTCTCGCGCGGCCTCGATCCGGCGCTCCTCGAGGACCCGAGCCACGTCGCCGCGGTCGCTGAGCTGGCGCGCCCCGACGCTTTCGATGCCCGGTTTTTTGGCTTCAGCCACCGCGAAGCGGAGATCCTCGACCCGCAGCAGCGTGTCTTTCTGGAATGTGCCTGGCAGGCACTCGAAAACGCGGGCTACGGCCCTCTGGGTACTGGCGAGCCGATCGGTCTTTTCGCTGGCGCCACAACCAGCACCTACCTGATGTTCCATCTGCTGCCCAACGCCGGCGCGTACGATCCGCTGGAGCTTCTCATCGCCAATGCCGGAGATTCCCTGGCCACCCGGGTCTCCTACAAGTTGAACCTCCGGGGACCGAGCTTTACGGTGCAATGCGCCTGCTCGACCTCGCTCGTCGCCGTCCATCTCGCCTGCGAGAGCCTGCTCGCCGAGGCATGCGACATGGCGCTGGCCGGCGCCGTGTCGATCAACGTCGGCCAGCGCACCGGTTATCGCTACCGGGAGGAGTCGATCTTCTCGCCCGACGGACATTGCCGGGCGTTCGACGCGATGGGGCGGGGCACCGTCTTCGGCTCCGGCGGCGGCATCGTGGTGCTCAAGCGGCTCGGGGACGCGCTGGCCGACAGCGACACGATCCGCGGCGTCGTCCTGGGCTCTGCGGTCAACAACGACGGCTCGCTCAAGGCCGGTTACACGGCGCCGAGCGTGGAGGGTCAGGCGCAGGTGATCGGCGAGGCCCTCGCCGTCGCCGGTGTGGAGGCCGATTCGATCTCCTACGTCGAGGCGCACGGCACGGCGACGAGCCTGGGAGATCCGATCGAGGTCGAGGCCCTGACCCGAGCTTTCCGGAGCTCGACCGAGCGCCAGGGCTTCTGCGCCCTGGGCTCGGTCAAGACCAATATCGGCCATCTCGACGTCGCCGCCGGTGTCAGTGGTCTGATCAAGACCCTGCTGGCCCTGGAGCACCGTCAGATCCCTCCCAGCCTCCACTTCGAGACCCCAAATCCGGAGATCGACTTCGCCGGCTCACCGGTCTACGTGGCGAGCGAGCTGCGCGGGTGGGAGAGCGCCGCCGGCACACCGCGCCGCGCCGGGGTGAGTTCCTTTGGCGTGGGGGGAACCAACGCCCACGTCATCGTCGAGGAGGCGCCGGCCGTGGAGCCGTCCGGGCCGTCGCGGCCGTGGCAGCTCGTGGTGCTCTCGGCCAAGACCCGGCCGGCCCTGGAGGAGGCGACCGCCCGGCTGGCCGCGCACCTGGAGCGCCACCCGGCGCTCGACACAGGGGACGTGGCCTACACCTTGAGCGTCGGGCGCAAGGCGTTCGGCCACCGCCGGATCCTCCTTTGCCGCGACAGCGTCGACGCCGCGGCGGCGCTTTCGGGCCGCGAGGAGGAGCGTCTCCTGAGCCGCTCCGACAAGCTGGAGCCGGGTGACCGGCCGGTCGTCTTCATGTTTCCCGGCCAGGGCGCACAGTACGTGAACATGGGTCGGGAGCTCTATCAGAGCGAAGCGAGCTTCCGTGCCGACGTGGATCGCTGCGCGAGGCGCCTCGAGCCCCTCCTGGGATTCGATCTCGCGAGCGTCCTCTATCCGTCCCCGGAGGAGGAGGAGAAAGCACGGCGACGCCTGGAGCGGACGGCGGTCACGCAGCCGGCGCTCTACGTCGTCGAGGTGGCGCTGGGGCGGTTGTGGATCGAGTGGGGGGTGGCTCCACAGGCGATGATCGGCCACTCGATCGGCGAGTACGCGGCGGCCTGTCTGGCCGGCGTCTTCTCGCTCGACGACGGCCTCGCCCTGGTGGCGGCGCGCGGCCGGTTGATGGAGGAGATGCCGGCGGGCGCGATGCTGAGCGTCCCCCTGCCGGCGGCGGAGGTCGAGCCGCTGCTCGGCCGGGAGCTGTCGCTGGCCGCGGTCAACGCGCCGTCGCTGTCGACCCTTGCCGGGCCCGGCGAAGCGATCGCGGCGCTCGCTCGCCGGCTCGCCGAGCGCGGCGTGGAGTCGCGTCCGCTGCACACCTCGCACGCCTTTCATTCCGCCCTGATGGAGCCGGTCGTCGAGCGTTTCACCGCCGAGGTGGAACGGATCGCCCTCCGGGCACCCGAGATCCCCTATCTGTCCAATCTCACCGGCACCTGGATCACGGCGGAGGAAGCGACGGACCCCTCGTATTGGGCGAGGCATCTGCGCCACACGGTGCGATTTGCCGAGGGCATGGCGGAGCTTGCCGGCGAGCCGGAACGGATCTTCCTCGAGGTGGGTCCGGGGCGGACCCTGGGCACGCTGGCTCGGCAGCAGCTGGACGAACGAGACGTAGTGACGTCGATGCGCCATCCGCGCGACACCGACGCCACCGACGTCGCCGTGCTGCTCACCGCTCTGGGCCGGCTGTGGCTGGCCGGCCGGCAAATCGAGTGGCCGCGCTTCTTTGCGGGCCAGCGCCGCCGCCGCGTCCCCCTGCCGGGCTATCCCTTCGAGCGCCATTCCTACTGGCTCGGGCCGGGCATGCCGACGAGCGCCGCCGCGAGCGCGGGGGAGACGCCGGGAGAGCTCTACGACCGGCCGCAGCTCGAGACCGGGTACCTGGCGCCGCGCGACGAGATCGAAGCTCAGGTCGCGACGCTCTGGCAGGAGCTGCTCGGTGTCGCCAGGGTGGGTGTCCACGACAACTTCTTCGAGCTCGGCGGGCATTCGTTGCTGGCCACCCAGCTGCTGTCGCGGCTGCGCGACGTCTTGCACGTGGAGCTCGTGCTGGAAGATCTGTTCGAGAAACCGAGCGTCGCCGGCCTGGCGCAGACCGTGACGGCGCGTCTCGCGGCGTCGCCGGGGCCGGCCCCCTCGGCGGTGCCGCTCGAGCGCATCTCGCGCCAGGGGGAGCTGCCGCTCTCGTTCTCCCAGGAACGCCTGTGGTTTCTGGTGGAGTTCGAGCCCGGAACCCCGGCCTACAACCTGGCCGAGGCCGTGCGCTTGACGGGACGCCTCGACGTCGCGGCTCTCGCGGCGAGCCTCGGCGAGGTCCTGCGGCGTCACGAGGCCCTGCGTACCACGTTTCAGGCGGTGTCCGGCCGGCCGGTTCAGGTGATCTTGCCAGAGCTCAAGCCGGCGCTGCCGGAGGTCGACTTGCGGCGGCTGGCGTCGAGCCACCGTGCAGCGGAGGCTCGACGTCGCGCCGCGGAGGCGGCCGCCGCGCCTTTCGACCTGAGCCGGGGTCCATTGCTCAAGACGCTGTTGCTCCGCCTCGGCGAGGAGGAGCACGTCTTCGTCCTCAACATCCACCACATCGTCTTCGACCGCTGGTCGATGGGGCGCCTGCTCGGCGAGCTGCCGTTGCTCTACGACGCGTTCCTCCACCGCCTGGGTACGCCTCTCGCCGAGCCCTCCCTGCAGTATGTGGACTTTGCCGCCTGGCAGAAGCGCTGGTTGCAGGGAGAGGTCCTGGAGTCGCGTCTCGCCTTTTGGCGCCGGGAGCTCCAGGGTGCCCCCCCGGTGTTGCGGCTGCCCACCGACCGGCCACGGCCGGCGGTGCGCACCGACCGCGGCGCCAAGCATGGCTTCGCCGTGCCCGGCGAGCTGGCCGACGGTCTCCGGAAGCTGGGCCGTGAGCACGGGGTCACCCTCTTCATGACCCTCCTCGCGGCTGTGAACGTGCTGCTTCACCGCATGACGGGGCAGCGGGATTTCTGCGTCGGCACCTTCATCGCCAACCGCAATCGGGCCGAGCTCGAGGAGCTCATCGGCTTTTTCGTCAACACCCTGACCCTACGCACGGCCTTCGCCGGCGATCCCGGATTCGCGGACCTACTGCGGCGAGTGCGGGGGACGACTCTGGGCGCCTACGCCCACCAGGACCTGCCCTTCGAGAAGCTGCTCGAGGAGCTCGAGGTCGAGCGGGTGATGAGCTACTCGCCGCTCTTCCAGGTGATGCTGGTCTTCCAGAACACGCCGGCGCCGGCCCTCGAGCTGCCGGGACTCGACGTGCGCCGGCTGGAGATCGAGGGCGGCGTCTGGGCCAATGTCGACTGGACGTTGTGGATCTGGGAGGCAGGTGGGGGGGATCTGGCCGGCTACATCGACTACAACACGGACCTTTTCGAGAGCACCACCATCCTGCGCCTTCTGCGGCACTTCCAGACCTTGCTTCGAGGCCTGGTCGGGAAGCCCGGCTCTCGGCTCTCGACTCTGCCTCTCCTGTCGCCACCGGAGCGCCATCAACTCCTCTTGTCCTGGAACGACACCAGGCAGGCCGACGGCGCCGCGGTGTGCGTCCATCACCTTTTCGAGGCCCAGGCCGAGAGCCGGGGCGACGCTGTCGCGTTGGTCTTCGACGACGTCGAGCTGACCTACGAGCAACTGAATCGGCGGGCCAACCAGCTGGCCGGCTACCTGCAGACGCAGGGTGTAGGACCCGAGGTGCTGGTCGGTCTCTCCATGGAGCGTTGCCCGGAGATGATCATCGCGCTCCTGGGCATCCTCAAAGCCGGCGGAGCCTACCTGCCCCTCGACCCCGGGTATCCGCCGGAGCGTCTGACCCTGATGATGGACGACGCAGGCATTTCCCTGCTCCTGAGCCGCCGGGGAGATCCGTCAGCAGAATACCGGACCCGCCTGGTCGCCCTCGACGTGCTGTCGGAAGCTCTCGCTCAAGAGAGCGAGGAGAATCCGGCCGGTACCGTGAGCGGCGATCACCTGGCCTACGTGATCTACACGTCGGGGTCCACGGGACGGCCGAAAGGGGTTCGGATCACCCACGCCTCGCTGGTGGGCTATACGCTGGAGGTCTGCGAGACCTATGGGTTGGCCGCGGACGACCGGGTCCTACAGTTTGCGTCGATCAGCTTCGATGCCGCCGTGGAACAGATCTATCCCTGTCTGGTGCGGGGTGCGACGTTGGTCTTGCGCACCGACTCGATGTTGGATTCGGTGGAGTCGTTCGTCGACGAGTGCCGCGACCACCGGCTGACGGTAATGGATCTTCCCACCGCCTATTGGCATGAGCTGACGGCGAAGCTCTCGGCGCGACGGGCGGCGCTGCCCGAGGCCTTGCGGCTGGTCACGATCGGAGGCGAGAAGGCCCTCGACGAACCGCTCGCGGCGTGGCGGCGGTGCGTGGGTGGCCGGGTGAGGCTCCTCAACACCTACGGACCCACGGAGACGACGGTGGTGGCGACGAGATGCGATTTGACCGCCCCGGCACCAGACGCCGAGAGGGGCCGGGAGGTGTCCATCGGCCGGCCCATCACCAACGTCCGAGCCTACGTGCTGGATCCGGGTTCGCGGCCGGTGCCGCTGGGAGCTCCCGGTCAGTTGCTCATCGGCGGCGCCGGCCTGGCACGTGGTTATCTGGACCGGCCCTCCCTGACCGCGGAAAAGTTCTCTCCGGATCCCTTCAGCCGGAAGCCGGGAACACGCCTCTACCAGACGGGGGATCGGGTTCGTAGCTTCGCCGATGGCCGTCTCGAGTTTCTGGGGCGCATCGACCACCAGGTCAAGGTGCGAGGGTTTCGCATCGAACCGGGAGAGGTCGAAGCACACCTCACCCGGCATCCGGCGGTGCGCGAGAGCGTCGTCGTGGTCCGCGACGACACCCTGGTGGCCTACGTCGTCGCCGAGCCGGAGACGGCCCCCACTTCCGGTGAGCTGCGCCGTTTCCTGGAGGAGAGACTGCCCGCCTACATGGTGCCCTCGACCTTCGTGACGCTTTTGGCCCTGCCGCTCTCGCCCCTCGGCAAGGTCGACCGCCGCCGGCTGCCGGCTCCGGAGCGTGACCGGCCGGAGCTGGAGCACGGCTTTAAGCCGCCCGAAACTCCCGTCGAGGAGGCCCTGGCGGAGATCTACGAACAGATCGTCGGTCTCGACAAGATCGGCGTCAACGACAGCTTCTTCGAGCTCGGAGGACACTCGCTGCTGGCCACCCAGGCGGTCTCCCGGATCCACGAGACCTTCGAGATCGAGCTTTCCCTGCGCACGTTCTTCGAGTCGCCGTCGATCGCCGAGCTGGCCGTGAAGGTCGAGGAGGAGCTGATCACCAGGCTGGAAGGGCTCAGCAAGGAAGAGATCGAGGGTCTGCTATGACGAACGAGCGCGACCTGGTGACGCAGCTTTTCGCGGCGCAGGTGGCCAGGGCAGGAGACGGCGTCGCGGTGGTCTGCGGCGACGAGAGATTGAGTTACCGCGAGCTCCGGAGGCGGGCGCGGCACCTGGCGCGCCTTCTGCGATCGTCGGGCGTGGGGCCGGAGGTGCGCGTAGCGATCGCCCTCGAGCGCTCCGTGGAGATGGTCGTCGCCGTCCTGGCGGTGCTCGAGGCCGGCGGTGCCTATGTACCGCTGGACCCGGCCCATCCTCCTCGCCGACGGACGTTCATCCTCGAGGATTCGCGGACGCGGCTGCTGCTCACCGACCGGCCGGAGCAAGAGGGTACGCCGGCGACGGTCCGGGTGCTCCCGTGGCGTTCCCTGACGCCGGCACCGGAGATGGTGGCCACGGCGAGCCCGGCAGCGATCGCTGGCGGAAACCTGGCCTATGTCATCTACACCTCCGGGTCGACGGGACAGCCCAAAGGCGTTGCCATGACCCATGGCGCGCTTGCCAACCTGGTCGCCTGGCAGCTCGCGAGCGCTGGCTTTATACCTGGCGCCAGGGTGGCACAGTTCGCCGCGCTCGGCTTCGACGTCTCCTTCCAGGAAATGTTCTCGACCTGGTGCTCGGGAGGGACGCTGGTCCTCGTCCCGGAAGAGCTGCGGACCGACATGGCGGCCTTCAACGGCCTGCTGAGCCAGAGCGGCGTCGAGCGGGTTTTTCTCCCGGTCATCGCTCTGCAGCACCTGGCCGAGGCCGCCGTCGCGCAGCTTCGCTTTCCCGCGGCGCTGCGCCAGGTCATAACAGCCGGCGAGGCGTTGCGCATCACCCCGGCGATCGAGACGTTCTTCGAGCAGCTGCCGGAGTGCCGGCTACACAACCACTACGGCCCGTCGGAGAGCCATGTCGTCACGGCCTTCGACTTGCCTGAGGCCCCGTCGAGCTGGGCGAGCTTGCCGCCGATCGGCCGGCCGATTGCCTCGACGCAGACCCATCTCGCCGATGCCGGTCTGGCGTCCACCGCCACGGAGGGGGAGCTCCTGATCGGCGGCGTCGGGGTGGCACGCGGCTATGTGAACCGTCCGCGGCTGACGGCGAGCCGCTTCGTCCCCGACCCTTTCGGCGGCCAGGCAGGCGCTCGCCTCTACAAGACCGGCGACCTGGCCCGTCGTTGCGACGGCAACCTCGAGTTCCTGGGACGCATCGACCACCAGGTCAAGGTACGCGGCTTCCGCATCGAGCTGAGCGAGATCGAGGTGACGCTGGGTCGCCACCCGGGAGTGCGCGACGCGGTGGTCGTGGCGCGGCAGGACGAGGGCGCTCCGGCACGGCTGGTGGCCTACGTGGTGGCGAGCGGCGAGCCGCCGCCGGGCGTCGACGAGCTGCGCGATTTCCTGAGGCAGACCCTGCCCGGCTACATGGTGCCGGCGGTCTTCGTCGAGCTCGCGGGGTTGCCGCTCTTGGCTAGCGGCAAGGTGGACCGCCCGGCACTGGAGCGCATGTCGGTCCCTGAGGAGGTGGAAGACGCATCGCAGACCCCCCGCACTCCGGCCGAGGCCACGTTGGCCAGGATCTACTCCGAAGTCCTGGGCCGCGAGGGCATCGGCATCCACGACGACTTCTTCGAGCTCGGTGGGCACTCCCTGCTCGCCACCCAGATCCTCTCGCGCTTGCGCAGCACATTCGACGTCGAGCTCTCGCAGCGCGATTTCTTCGCGGCACCGACGGTGGCGGAGCTGGGACGGCGGCTCGCGGACGCCAGGCGTCCGACGCAGGGCGTCGTACCGGTCCCCCGGGACCAGGCCCTACCCCTTTCGTTCAACCAGCAATGGATGTGGCTTGCCCACCGGCTGAGGCCCGACGTCCCCCTCTACAGCACGCCCTTCCGCATCGATTTCACGGGGCCTCTGAACACCGCGTGGCTGGCCGGGAGCCTCAGCGAAATTGTGCGGCGCCACGAGGCCCTACGCACCACCTTTGCCGTGTCGGCATCGGGCGGTCCCGTCCCGGTCGTTGCCGCAGCCTCGACGCTCACGTTGCCGGTGGTCGATCTCAGCCGACTCCGTGCTGCCAGACGTCAGGCCGAGGCCGAGCGGCTCGCTGCCGGAGAGGGCGGGCGACCCTTCGACCTCGAAGCCGGCCCACTCCTGCGTTTCACCCTGCTGTACGTTGCCGCTGGCGAGCACCAGCTGCTGGTCAATCTTCATCACATCGTCTCGGACGACTGGTCGCTGGCGAACCTCGTCGACGAGATGCGCCGCCTCTATGAGGCGTTCTCGGCCGGCCGCGCCTCTCCGCTGCCGGAGCTCGCGGTCCAGTACGCGGACTTTGCCGTCTGGCAAAGGCAGCGCCTGGTGGGCGACGTCCTCGAGGGCCATCTGGCCTACTACCGGCAGCAGCTCAGCGACTCTGCGACGATGCTGGAGCTTCCCGCCGACCGTCCGCGCCCGGCGGTCCGGAGCTTTCGCGGCGCCCATCATGCCTTTACGCTGCCCGAGACAGTGTCTTCTCGCCTGAACGTCTTGAGCCGGCGGCGGCAAGCAACCCTCTTCATGACCCTGCTGGCAGCCTTCAAGGTCTTGCTCTACCGCTATACGGGCCAGCGAGACATCCTCGTGGCGTCGCCGATGGCCAACCGCAACCGCTTCGAGCTCGAAGGGCTGATCGGCTGTTTTATCAACAGCGTGGTCGTGCGCACCGAGCTCGAAGCCGAGTCCGGCTTCGACCACCTGCTGGACCGGGTGCGCGCGAGCGCCCTCGAAGCCTTCGATCACCAGGAGCTCCCCCTCGAGGAGCTGATCAAGGAGGTGCACCCGGAGCGCCAGGCGAGCCACAATCCGCTCTTCCAGGTGACGTTTGCCTTGCAGGACGGGTTCGAGCCGCGGCCGTGGCTCGAGGAGAGGCTCACCCTGAGTCTCTCGGAGCTGGACACCGGAACGGCAAAGCTCGACCTGATCCTCTTCATGCGGCCGAGCGAGAGCGGGCTCGCCGGGATGTTCGAGTACAGCAGCGATCTCTTTGACGCCACGACGATCCGGCGCCTGGCGCTTCACTTCCAGGCCTTGCTCGAAGGTGTCGTCGCTCGGCCGGAGCGATCCGTCTCCGCTCTCCCCCTGCTGCGCCGATCCGAGCACCAGCAACTGCTGTTGGAGTGGAACGACACCTCGACCTCCTATCCGCGAGAACAGTGTGTCCATCAGCTCTTCGAGAGCCAGGTGGAGCGGACGCCGGACGCGGTCGCGGTGGTCTTGGACCGATCCGGCCGGGCGGAAGGGCAGCTGAGCTACCGGGAGCTCAACGCGCAGGCCAACCGCCTGGCCCACGCCCTGCGGCGCCTGGAGGTAGGACCGGAGGTCCTGGTGGGCCTGGCCATCGAGCGTTCGCTGGAGATGATGGTGGGGATCCTGGGCATCCTCAAGGCCGGCGGAGCCTATCTGCCGATCGACATCGGGTATCCCGAGGCACGTCTCGCCTTTCTGCTGGCGGACGCCCGGATGCCAGTGGTGCTCACGGAGGAGTCTTTCGCCGACAAGTTGCCCGGCACCGTGAGAGTGCTGTGCCTGAAGAGGGACCGCGACGCCATCGCCGGAGAGCGGGAGGGCAACCCCGGCGTGGCCATGACCGCCGACGGCCTGAGCTACGTCATGTACACCTCGGGGACTACGGGGACGCCGAAAGGCAGCGCCGTGCCCCATCGCGCGGTGGTCCGGCTGGTACAGGAGACCAACTACGCCGAGCTAGGTGCCGGGGAGGTCTTTCTGCAACTTGCGCCGATCTCTTTTGATGCCGCCACACTGGAGATCTGGGGGCCACTCCTGAACGGCGGCCGGCTGGTGCTCTACCCGCCGAAACCCCTCTCGCTCGGAGAGCTGGCTGAGGTGCTCGGCCGGCACCGGATCACCACCTTGTGGTTGACGGCGGGACTCTTCCACCAGATGGTAGAAAGCCACGTCGGGAGCCTGGCACCGCTGCGCCAGCTCCTGGCGGGAGGTGACGTGCTCTCGCCGCCCCACGTGAGCGACGTCCTGGAGAGGCTCGACGGCTGTCTTGTCAACGGATACGGACCCACCGAAAACACCACCTTCACCTGCTGTTACCGGATGCGTCCGGGCGAGCTCGCCCCCGTCCCCCCAGGGGGCGCGGCCGAGCTCGCCGCATCGGTGCCGATCGGCCGTCCCATCGCCAACACCCGAATCTACCTCGTGGACGCCCATCTGGAGCGGGTGCCTATCGGGGTTGTGGGGGGGTTGTACGCTGGCGGGGACGGCCTCTCACGAGGGTACTTCCAGCGCCCGGCTCTCACCGCTCGTTCCTTCGTCCCGAATCCGTTCAGCGCCCAGCCGGGGGGACGGCTCTACCGCACCGGGGACCGGGCGCGCTATCTGCCGGACGGCAACGTGGAGTTTCTGGGTCGCGTCGATTCCCAGGTCAAGATCCGCGGCTTTCGCATCGAGCTGGGGGAGATCGAGACGCTTCTCGGCCGTCACCCGGCCGTCAAGAAGGTGGCGGTCATCGCCCGGGACGACTCTCCCGGCGGCAAGCGCCTGGTGGCCTACCTGGTGCCGCACCCCCGAGGGGAGGGTGGAGCGGGGCGGCGCGTAAGCGAGCTGCGAGGTTTCCTCGAGGAGACCTTGCCCGGGTATATGGTGCCCTCTGTCTTCGTCGAGCTGGATGCTTTGCCGCTCAATCCCAACGGGAAGGTGGATCGCCCCGCGCTAGGTCGCCGGGCCCTACCGGCGCCCGAGGTGGATCGATCCGGACCGGCCCCGGAGGCCCGCAACCCGGTCGAGGCGACGCTGGCCGGGATCTTCTCGGAGGTGCTCGGTATCGATGCCATCGACCGCGACGATGACTTGTTCGACCTGGGCGGCCATTCCCTGCTGGCCACCCAGGTGCTTTCCCGGGTGCGCGCCATCTTCCAGGTAGAGCCTTCGTTACAGAGCTTCTTCGACCATCCCACCCCGGCCGGGCTCGCCAAACACATCGACGCGGCACGCCGAGCGGCGCGGGGTCTCGTGGCTCCGCCGATCGTGCCCGTGTCACGGCAGGAGGATCTGCCGCTGTCCTATGCCGAGCAGCGAATGTGGTTTCTGGATCAATACCAGCCCGGCAACACGGCCTACATCATCTCCGCGCCGGTTCGTCTGCGCGGCGCCCTCGACGTGCCGGCGCTGGAGCGCAGCCTGAGCGAGGTCGTGCGCCGCCAGGAGAGTCTGCGCACCATCTTCCCGCCCACGGCCGGCCAGCCACGCCGGGTCATCAATCCGCCGGGCGAGCTGAAGCTGGGCGTGGTCTGCCTCGCGGGCCTCACCGCGAGCCGCCGCGAGAGCGCCCTCCGGCCTCTCGCCGCGGCCGAGCTCAGGCGTCCCTTCGACCTGGCCGCGGGACCGCTGCTTCGCGTCGTCCTGGTGCGGCTGGACCGGGAAGATCACCTGCTGCTCCTGGCCATCCACCACATCGCCGCCGACGGCTGGTCCATGGAGATCCTCATTCGTGAGGTCACCGCGCTCTACGATGTTTCCGGCGTGCAATCGCGGCTCCCCGAGCCGCTGGTCCGGACCGCGGATTTCGGCCATTGGCAGCGGCACTGGTTGGCAGGCGAGGTACTTGCCGTCCAGCTGGCTTATTGGCAAGAGCAACTCGGCGAAAACCCACCGCCGCTCGAGCTGCCGACCGACCGGCCGCGCCCGCCGCAGCCGACCCTGGCGGGGGCGCGCATAGACTTCGCGATTGCCGACGAGCTTGCCGCGGCGCTCGAAGCCCTGAGCCGCAAGGAGGGGGCGACGCTTTTCATCACCTTGCTGGCCGCGTACAAGGCCCTGCTGGCGCGCTACGCGGGTGTGGAAGAGATCCTCGTCGGCTCGCCGGTGGCGGGCCGCAACCGGGCCGAGACCGAGGATCTGATCGGCCTTTTCGTCAACACCCTGGTGTTTTCCACCGACCTCTCCGGCAATCCCAGCTTCCGCGAGCTCATGGCGCGGGTCCGGCGGGTGGTCCTGGAAGCGTCGGACCACCAGGACACTCCCTTCGACGAGCTGGTCGAGACCCTGGCGAAAGAGCGCGACCCTAGCCGCCAGCCACTTGTTCAGGTGCTTTTCGACCTCCAGCATTCGCCGTTCGAAGGGCTGCGGCTCAAGAATCTGAGCGTGAGCCTCCTGGATTTCGGCGAGGACGTGGCGATCATGGACATGACCCTGGCGATCATGGAGTCGGCGGGGCGGCTCAAGGGGAGGATGGTGTACAACACCGACCTCTACGACGCCGACACCATCCAGCGCCTGATCTCTCACTTCAAGGCTCTCCTGGAGAACGTCGCCGCGGATCCCGGCGAGCGGCTCTCGGAGCTTTCGGTCTGGCAGCAGGTGGCGAAGGATCCCCTGCTCGTAACCGCCGACGAGCGTCAGGCCGTTCGTGAGGCCTCCCCCGAGAAGCCGACACGGGAGACGTTGCTGGCGCAGCGCCAGCAACAGCTCTCGGAGCGCCGTGCCGGCCTTTCGGCCGCGCAGAAGGCGTTGCTCGGCAAGTGGATGCGGCGTGCGGAAAAGCCGGCCAAGCTGGCGCGGATTCCGCGACGCCCCGCCGATGCGGCGCCCGAGCTGTCTTTTGCCCAGAAACGCCTGTGGTTTCTCGAGGAGCTCGAGCCCGGTACGGCGCAGTACAACGTCCCCCTAGCTGTGCGTTTGGAAGGTCCGCTCGACGCCAGCGCGCTGGAGCGCAGCCTCGACGAGGTCGTGCGCCGTCACGAGACGCTTCGAACCACGTTCACGTCGGCCGAGGGAGACCCCCGGCAAGTCGTCGCGTCGGCCGTCAAGATACCGCTGCCGGTCATCGACCTGCGGCGGTTGCCCACCGCCCTCGGCGAGAGCACGGCGCTGAGGCTGGGGGCCGAGGAGGCGCGGCGGCCTTTCGACCTCGAGCACGGGCCAGTGCTCAGGACCACCCTGTTGCGGATCGGCGGCGAGGATCACACGCTTCTCCTGAGCTTGCACCACATTTGCTCGGATGCCTGGTCGATGGGTGTGTTCCTGCGCGAGGTCGCGACCCTCTACAAGGCCTTTGCCGCCGGCCGGCCGTCGCCGCTCAGGGAGCTGGCGATCCAATATGGCGACTTCGCCTACTACCAGCGGCACAAGCTCACGGGGAAGACCCTGGAATCGCATCTCGACCACTGGCGGCGGCAGCTCACCCCCGTTCCCGCCGCCCTGGAGCTCCCCACCGATCGGCGACGGCCGCCGCGGCCGAGCTCTCGGGGCGCGATCCGATCCTTCATCTTCCCGGAGTCCCTGGCCGGAAGCCTCGAGGAGCTGGGCCGGCGGCACGGCGCAACGCTTTACATGACGCTTCTGGCGACTTTCATGACCCTGCTCCACCGCGTCACCGGACGGCGTCGTTTCACGGTGGGCTCGCCGATCGCCAACCGCAACAGCTCGGAGAGCGAAGGGCTGATAGGTTTCTTTGTCAACACCCTGGTGATGCACGGCGACTTTCAGGGAGATCCTTCCTTCGACGAGCTTCTGGGCCGGGTGAAGGAGATGGCCCTGGGGGCCTACGCCCACCAGGACCTGCCCTTCGAAAAGCTTCTCGAGGAGCTCCAGCCGGAGCGCAACCGGAGCCAGACACCGCTCGTCCAAGTGATTCTTGCCCTCGAAGACGCTTCGCCCGAGGTTCTGGAGCTCTCCGAGCAGGGACTCGCGGGTCTCACCCTGAAACCTCTGGCGACGGACAGCGGCACGGCGAAATTCGATCTGAGCCTGTTTCTGCGGCGGGAGTCCCGGGGCCTTGCGGGCGACGTCGAGTACGCGACCGACCTCTTCGACGCCGCCACCCCCATCCGGCTGGTGCGACACTTCCGGACTCTGCTGGAATCGATCGTGGCGCGGCCCGGGCACAGGCTCTCGACCCTCGCCATCCTGACACGGAGCGAGCGCTGGCAGGTCACCGGAGAGTGGAACGACACCGCGACCTCCTATCCGCGCGAGCAGTTGATCCATCAGCTTTTCGAGCAGCAGGCGGAGCGGACGCCGGAGGCGACCGCGGTGGTCCTGGGCGAATCCGGCCAGTCCCTGAGCTACCGGGAGCTCAACGTGCGGGCCAACCGCCTGGCCCACGCTCTGCGCCGCCAGGGGGTAGGCCGATCTCCGGAGGTCCTGGTCGGCGTGGCCTTGCAGCGTTCGTTGGAGATGGTGGTAGGAATCCTGGGCATCCTCAAGGCCGGCGGGGCCTATCTGCCCCTCGACATGGGGTATCCCGAGGCGCGTCTCGCCTTCCTGCTGGCAGACGCCCGGGTGTCGGTGGTGCTCACCGAGGCGTCTTTCGCCGACCAGCTGCCCGACACGGTCCAAGCGCTGTGCCTGGACACGGAGCGCGGCGTTACCGCCGACGAGCGGCAGGAGAACCCCGGCGTGAAAGCGATCGCCGAGAGCCTGGCCTACGTCATGTACACGTCGGGGACCACCGGGACGCCGAAGGGCAGCGCCGTGCCCCATCGCGCGGTGGTGCGGCTGGTGCGGGAGACCAACTACGCCGAGCTCGGTGCCGGGGAGGTCTTCTTGCAACTCGCACCGATCTCTTTTGACGCCTCCACCCTGGAGATCTGGGGGCCGTTGTTGAACGGCGGCCGGCTGGTGCTCTACCCGCCGCGCCCCCTGGCGCTCGGAGAGTTGGGCGAGATCCTCGACCGGCACCGGATCACCACCCTATGGTTGACGGCGGGGCTCTTCCACCAGATGGTGGAGACCCATGTCGAATGCCTGGCACCGCTGCGCCAGCTCCTGGCGGGAGGTGACGTGCTCTCGCCGCCGCACGTGCGCGCTGTCCTCGAGAAGCTCGACGGCTGTCTCGTCAACGGTTACGGACCCACCGAAAACACCACCTTCACCTGCTGCCATCGGATGGCTGCCCCCGGGATCCCAACCGTCTCCCCGGGGAGCGTCGCCGAGCTCGCCGCGACGGTGCCGATCGGCCGTCCCGTCGCCAACACCCGGATCTACCTCTTGGACGCCTGCTTGGAGCCCGTGGGCGTTGGGGTCGCAGGCGGGTTGTACACCAGCGGGGACGGCCTCTCGCGGGGGTACTTGAAGCGTCCGGCCCTCACCGCGGAGGCGTTCGTCCCGGACCCGTTCAGCGTCCGGCCGGGAGGGCGGCTCTACCGCACCGGAGACCTGGCGCGCTACCTGCCGAACGGCAACGTGGAGTTTTGTGGCCGCGTCGATTCCCAGGTCAAGATCCGCGGCTTTCGCATCGAGCCGGAGGAGATCGCAGCCAGCCTCGGTCGCCACCCGGCCGTCCAGGAGGTGGTGGTCGTCGCCCGCGACGACGCTCCGGGCGGCAGGGGCCTGGTCGCCTACCTGGTGGCGCACCGTCAGGAGGGGGACGGAGCGCGCCACGGGCCCCGTGAGCTGCGGGCCTTCGTCAAGAAGACGCTGCCCGAGTACATGGTGCCCTCTGCCTTCGTCGAGATGGATGCCCTGCCGCTCGGCCCCAACGGTAAGGTAGACCGCAGGGCTCTGCCGGCGCCGGACGCGGACCGGCTCGATCTCGGGACCGCCTTCGTGGCGCCTGAAGGCGCCGTGGAAGAAGTGCTGGCCGGGATCTGGTGCGAGGCCCTCGGGCTCGAACGCTTGAGCGTCGAGGACGACTTCTTCGAGCTGGGAGGCCACTCGCTGCTGGCCACCCGACTCGTCTCCCGAGTGGGCAAGGCCTTCCGCACGGAGCTCCCCCTGGGCAGCCTCTTCGAGTCGCCGAGCGTGGCGGGGACGGCACGCTTCCTGGTGAAAAACGAAGCCCGGCCGGGACAGACGGAAAAAATCGCCCGGGTCCTGCTCAAGGTCCGCGGCATGTCCGCCGAGGACCTCCGGGGAGCGCTCGGGAAGAAACGAAAGGCGGCTTCCGCCGATGAGCGCTGAGCATTCCCCGGGCCGTGTCGGCCTCTCCGACGAGGAGCTGGAGCTTCTCGACTACCTGCTCGAGGAGGAGGACGTCGACGCCTCCCAGGTGCCGGCCATCCCTCGCCGAGAGCCTGGCGACGAGCTTCCTCTCTCCTTCGCCCAGGAGCGGATGTGGCTCCTCGACCAGCTGGAACCGGGGAATCCGACCTACAACGTTCCCGCCGCCGTGCGTCTCTGCGGCGACCTCGACACCGCCGCTCTGACCCGCGCTCTGGCCGAAGTTGTCCGACGTCACGAGAGCTTGCAGGTAGCTTTCCCTGCGGTCTCCGGCCAGCCGGTCCAGCGGCTTGCCACACCGTTCGCTTTCACCCTTCCGTGCCTCGACTTGCGGCGGCTCGCGGCCTCAAAACGCCAGGCCGAAGCCCGTTACAGACTCGGCGCCGAGGCCTGTAGGCCGTTTGACCTGAGCCGGGGGCCCCTCTACCGGGCTCTCTTGCTGCAGCTCACCGAGGACGAGCACCTGCTCTTCTTGAACCTCCATCACATCGTGACCGATGGCTGGTCGACGGGGGTCCTGATCCGCGAGTTGAGCGTCCTCTACCAGGCCTTCGCCGACGAGGCGACCACGGTCTCGCCGCTACCGGAGCTCAGGATCCAGTACGCCGACTTCGCCGCCTGGCAGCGGCAGTGGCTGGACTCCCGCTCCGCCGCCGCGGGCTCGGCCGGCAATGTTCTCGGAGCCCAGCTGGCCTTCTGGCGGGAGCAGCTCGAAGGAGCTCCCACGACGCTCGAGCTGCCCGCCGACCGGCCCCGCCCAGCTGTGCGCAGCGCCCGCGGCGCAACACGTTCCTTCACCATCCCCGAAACCCTCTCCGGGGCGGTAGCCGCGTTTAGCACCCGGCAGGGAACGAGCCTTTTCATGACGCTTCTGGCGGCCTTTCAGGTCCTTCTTTTTCGCTATACCGGCACCCGGGACCTGCTAATCGGCACGCCGATCGCCAACCGCACCCGGGCCGAGATCGAAGGGCTGATCGGTTTTTTTGTCAACACACTGGTGCTGCGAGGCAGGCCCTCGGAAGAGCTCTCCTTCCGCGAGCTCCTACGGCAGGCCCGGAAGGTGGCCATGGCCGCCTACAGCCACCAGGACTTGCCGTTCGAAAGACTGGTCGAGGAGCTCCATCCCGTCCGCGACCGCAGCCGTACGCCTCTTTTCCAGGTGATGCTCACGGTGCAGAGCGCCCCGGCCGAGAAGGTGTCGCTGCCGGGACTCGAGCTCCATCCCGTGGCCCTGGAGACCACCACGGCCAGGCTCGATCTGCTGCTGGCCATAGCGGAGACGGATCGGGGACTCGCCGGATCGCTCGAGTACAGCACCGACCTTTTTGAGCGCGCCACGATGATCCGTCTTCTGGGTCATTTCGAGAATCTGCTCGAAGCCGTCGTGGCGGATCCGGAGAGCCTCCTCCGGGACCTGCCGCTCCTGGCCGCGGGCGAAAGGAGCCAGCTGCTGACGGAATGGAACGACACGGCGTCCTCTGATCCGCCGGAGAGCCTTCTTCACCGGCTGATCGAGACCCAGGTGGAACGCTCGGGCGACGCCGTGGCGGTGACATTCGAAGGAGAGCAGCTCAGCTACCGGCAGCTCGACGAGCGGGCCAACCAGCTGGCGCACCACCTGCGGGCCCGGGGAGTCGGCCGATCCGCCGAGGCCCTGGTCGGCATCTGCGCCGAACGTTCCCTGGAGCTGGTGGTGGGGCTCCTGGCCATCCTCAAGGCAGGGGGGGCCTACGTACCGATCGATCCCGGCTATCCCCGGGAGCGGCTCGCCTTCATGCTGGAGGACTCGCGGGTGCCGGTGCTCCTGACCCAGGAGCACCTGGCCGCGACGCTCCCCGAGCACCAGGCGACGGTGATCCGTCTCGACACCGACGCGGCGGCGATCGCCGCTCTGAGCCGCGAGCGGCTCATAAGCGGCACGGTAGCCGACAACCTGGCCTACGCCATTTTCACCTCGGGCTCCACCGGCCGCCCCAAAGGGGTGATGAATTCTCACCGGGCGATCGTCAACCGCCTCTTGTGGATGCAGGAGACCTATCGCCTGACGAGCGAGGACCGGGTCCTCCAGAAAACCCCGTTCAGCTTCGACGTCTCGGTGTGGGAATTTTTCTGGCCGCTCATGGTCGGCGCGCGCCTGGTGGTGGCGCGGCCCGAGGGACACAAAGACAGCGCCTACCTGGTGGAGGTGATTCGCCGCGAGGCGGTCACGACGCTGCATTTCGTGCCCTCCATGCTCCAGGTCTTCCTGGAGGATCCGGGGGTCGGGACGTGCCGCTCGCTCCAGCGGGTGATCGCGAGCGGCGAGGCCCTGCCGTTTCCGCTTCAGGAGCGCTTCTTCGCCCGTCTCTCTTCAGTCGAGCTGCACAACCTCTACGGTCCCACCGAGGCCGCTGTCGACGTCACCTTCTACGCCTGCGAGCGGCAGCCTTCGCGGCCGCTGGTGCCGATCGGACGTCCGATCTCGAACGTGGGGATCCATCTGCTGGACCGAGCCCTCGAGCCGGTACCGATCGGAGTGCCGGGAGAGCTCATGATCGCCGGAGTCAACCTCGCCCGCGGGTATCTCAACCGTCCCGGCCTGACCGCCGAGAAGTTCGTCCCCGACCCGCTGGGGATCGTCCCCGGGGGACGTCTTTACAAGACGGGCGACCTCGCGCGTCACCTTGGCGACGGCTCCGTCGACTACCTGGGACGGCTCGACCACCAGGTGAAGCTGCGCGGTTTCCGCATCGAGCTGGGAGAGATCGAGGCGGTGCTCGCCGCGCACGGTGGGGTGAAGGAGGTGGTCGCTATGGTGCGCCAGGGGGGAGGCGCCAGGGACCCGCGCCTCGTGGCCTTCTGCGTGCCCGACGAGGCACACCCTACGGAGCGCGATCTCCAGACCCTGGTGCGCGAGCTCCGCGAGGTGGCGCGGGAGAAGCTGCCGGACTACATGGTGCCGGCACGCCTGCACCTCCTCGACGAGCTGCCGCTGACGCCCAACGGCAAGGCGGACCGCAAGGCTCTGGCACAAATGCCCCTGGAGGAGCTGGCGCAACGCCCGGAGGGCGAAGCATCGGAGGCTCCGCGAACGCCCACCGAGGAGGTCGTGGCTGGGATCTGGTCGGAGCTTTTGGGGCTGGCTCGAATCGGGATCGCCGAGAGCTTCTTCGACCTCGGCGGGCATTCGCTCCTGGCCACGCGGCTACTCGCCCGGATTCGCGAAGCGTTCGGCGTGGAGATCCCCCTGGACGAGATCTTCAAGGCTCCCACGGTCGCCGCTCTGGCAGCGGCTGTCGAGCGTCTCCACGAGGCCACTGCGGAAGACGAGTCGCTGCCGCCTCTGAAGCCGACCGGGCGGAATGGGCCGATGCCCCTCTCTTTTGCCCAGCAGCGCCTGTGGTTCCTCGCCCAGCTGGAACCCGAGAATCCCGAGTACCACATGCCGGCGGCGGTGGCCGTCGACGGCCGGCTGGACGTGACGGTGCTGCAACGCTGCCTCGACGAGGTCGTCCGCCGTCATGAGACGCTGCGCACCCGTTTCGCCGAGCAAAACGACGATCCGGTGCAGATCGTCGATCCGCCGCGGCGGCAGCCGTTGCCACTCGTCGACCTCACGGCCCTGCCGCCCGCGCTCGGTGAAGCCGCGGCGCGGCGGCAGACGGCCGCCGAGGCGGTCCGGCTCTTCGACCTCGCCCACGGTCCGCTGTTTCGTACGACGCTTCTGCGCTTGGCCGAGGACGAGCACCTCTTCCTGCTCAACCAGCACCACGTCGTCTCCGACGGCTGGTCGATCGGCGTCCTGGTGCGGGAAATCGCCGGGCTCTACCAGGCCTTTGCCGCCGGAGAAACTTCTCCTCTGCCGGAGTTGCCGGTGCAGTACGGCGACTTCGCCGTCTGGCAACGGAGCTGGCTACGCGATGAGCTCCTGGAGCGTCAGCTCGAGTACTGGCGCTCAGCGCTTTCCGGTCTCTCGCCCCTGGATCTGCCCACGGATCGGCCACGGCCGTCGGTGCGCTCGGGCCGCGGCGCGATGGTCACCGTGTCCCTGCCCGGCCCGCTGCGCGACCGCCTCCGAGCGCTCGGCCGCGGCCGTGGGGCGACCCTGTTCATGGTTTTGATTTCGGCCTTCCAGACCCTGCTTCACCGCACCTCCGCTCAGCGCAGCGTGACGGTGGGCACGCCGGTCGCGGGCCGCCGGTGGACAGAGGTCGAGGGGCTCATCGGCTTTTTTGTCAACACCCTGGTGCTGCGTGCCGAGCTCGACACCGCCGCTGCGTGGACCGAGCTGCTCGACCAGGTGCGCTCCACCGCCCTCGCGGCCTACGCGCGTCAGGACGTGCCGTTCGAGCAATTGGTCGAGGCTCTCGAGCCCCAGCGCGACCGCTCCCGTACGCCGCTTTTTCAGGCGGCCTTCGCGCTCCAAAACATCGCCGCCGAACCGGTGGAGATGGAGGGTCTCGCCCTGCGACCGCGACCCATGGACAGCGGATCGGCGAAGTTCGACCTGACCCTGGTGCTGAGCGACGAGCTAGAAGGCGTCCTCGAGTATTCGACGGACCTTTTCGACCGCACCACCGCCGTGCGCCTGGTCCGGTACCTCGCGACGCTTCTCGAAGCGATCGCGGCGCGTCCACAGAGCCGCTTGGCGGAGCTTGAGCTCATGTCGCCGGCCGAGCATCACCAGGTAGTGGTCGAATGGAACGCCACCGTCCGCGCCTATCCCGGGCGCGGCGTCTGCCTGCACGCCTTGATCGAGGCCCAGGCGCAGCGCACGCCCGATGCCGTGGCGGCGGCCTTCGAAGGCGAGGAGCTGACCTGCCGCGAGCTCGACGTGCGGGCCAACCAGCTGGCCCGGTACCTGCGGTCGTTGGGCGTCGGCCGGCACGCCGGACCGCACGAGGATCTGGTGGGCGTTTATGTCGAGCGCTCGCTGGAGATGATCGTCGGCCTGCTGGGCATTCTCAAGGCGGGCGGCGCCTATGTCCCTCTCGACCCTGGTTATCCCGCGGAGCGCGTCGCCTTCATGTTGGACGACTCCGCCGCCTCGATGGTGCTGACCCAGGACCACTTGGCCAACCGGGTAGGCGAGGGTGCCCGGCTGCTGCGCCTGGACAGCGACTGGGAAAAGATTTCCCGAGAGAGCGAAGCTCCGTTGAAGGACCTGACGACCCCCGACTCCCTGGCCTACGTGATCTACACCTCGGGCTCGACGGGCCGTCCCAAGGGAGCGATGAACACCCACCGGGCGATCGTCAACCGCTTGCTGTGGATGCAGCAGGCCTACGGCCTGACAAGCGTCGACCGGGTGCTCCAAAAAACGCCGTTCAGCTTCGACGTCTCGGTGTGGGAGCTCTTCTGGCCCCATATGTACGGCGCACGGCAGGTCTTCGCGAAACCCGAGGGTCACAAGGACAGCGCCTACCTGGTGGAGCTGATTGAGTCGGAGGAGATCACGACCCTGCACTTCGTCCCGTCGATGTTGGCGGCATTTCTGGAGGAGGGCGACGTCGAGCGCTGCAACGCTCCCTCAGGAAGCTTGAGACGCGTCGTCTGCTCGGGCGAGGCCCTGTCCTTCGGTCTCCAGCGCCGTTTCTATTCACGTCTGGGAGCCGAGCTGCACAATCTCTATGGTCCGACGGAGGCGGCGGTCGACGTGACCTATTGGGCTTGCGAGCGCCGGCCGAGCCGTTCCATGGTGCCGATCGGACGCCCGGTGACCAACACGGAGATTCGCATTCTTGACCGGCATCTGTACCCGGTGCCGATAGGAATTTCCGGCGAGCTTCACATCGGTGGTGTGCAGCTGATGCGTGGCTATCACAAGCGGCCGGGGCTGACGGCGGAAAAGCTCGTCCCGAATCCGTTCGGCACGAAGCCAGGTGAGCGTCTCTACAAGACCGGCGACCTGTCGCGAGCCCTTTCGGATGGCTATGTCGAATACCTGGGACGGCTCGACAACCAGGTGAAGATCCGCGGCCTGCGCATCGAGCTGGGCGAGATTGAAGCGACGCTGGCGTCGCATGCCGCGATCAACGAGGCGGTGGTCCTCGCCCGGAACGACGGTGGCGATTTGCGCCTGGTGGCCTTCCTGGTGCCCGACGAGGTCAAGGCCTTGCCAGTGCGCCGGCTGCTGCGTCTCGAGCAAGAAGGTGCCCTGCAAGAACGCTGTCTGTACCGTCTGCCGGACGGCCTGCCGATCCTCCACATGAGCCCCAACGAGACCGATTTCCTCTACCATGAAGTCTTCGAGCTGCGCTCCTACCTGCGACACGGCGTTACCCTCTGCGAGGACGACGTGGTCTTTGACGTGGGAGCCAACGTCGGGATCTTCACCCTCTTTGCGAGCCGGGAGATCGGCGAGGCGGGCCGTATCTTCTCTTTCGAGCCGATCCCGGCGATCCACGGCCTGCTGGCGAAAAACGTCGAGCTCTGGGGAGTGCCGGCGCGCACCTTCGAATGCGGCCTCGGGAGCGCGCCGGGCAGCGCCGAGTTCACCTACTACCCGCACGTCTCGATCCTCTCGGGCCAGTTCGCCGACGCTGCCGAGGAGCGCCAGGCGGTGCGGGCGTTCCTGCGCAACGAGGAACGTGAAAACATTTCTGAAGAGATGCTCGAGGAGCTCCTCGACGAACGCCTGCGGGGCGAGCGGGTGACGTGCGGGTTGCGCACGGTCTCGGACGTGGTGCGCACCGAGGCCGTCGAGCGGATCGACCTGCTGAAGGTCGACGTGGAGAAAGGCGAGCTCGCGGTGCTCTTGGGGATCGCCGACGGCGACTGGCCGAAGATCCGTCAGGTCGTCCTCGAGGTCCACGACGTCGAGGATCGCCTCGACCGCGTGCGGGCCCTCCTCGAAGGAAAAGGTTTCGAGGTGGCCCTGGAGCAGGACGAGATCCTGCAGGCGACGTCCCTTTTCAACGTCTACGCCCGACGCAACGGGGAGCGCCAAGGCCGGCCAGCAGCGCCGCGCAAGGTGTGGCACGACGCGGACGCCTTGGTCGCGGCGGTGCGTGGCGCGGCCGGCGAGAAGCTGCCCGACTACATGGTGCCGTCGTGGATCGTGTTGCGCGACGTTCTGCCGCTCCTGCCCAACGGCAAGGTCGACCGGCACTCGCTCGCCGAGCTGTCACCGGTCACGGAGAAGCTGTGCAGCACGGCGGAGTACGTGGCGCCGCGCAACGCCACCGAGGAGAAGCTGGCGGAGATCTGGGCCGAGGTGCTCGGGGCGACGGCCGGCCGGCGCATCGGCGTCCACGACGACTTCTTCGACCTCGGCGGCCACTCGCTGCTCGCCACCCGGGTGGTCTCGCGGTTGCGCCGCGCCCTCGGTGTCGCCCTGCCGGTCAGCAGCCTTTTCGACGCGCCGCGGATCGCCGAGCTCGCCGTCCGGGTGGAGGAGGCCCGGCGGCGAGACGCCCCGGCGCAGTCACCGATCGGGCGCACGGCCGGGCCTCCGGTGACCTCCTTCGCCCAGGAGCGGCTGTGGTTCCTCGACCAGTTGGACCCTGGCTCACCCGCCTACAACATCCCCTCCGCCGTGCGCCTGCGCGGCGACCTCGACCCGCAGCTCCTGGAGCGCAGCCTCCAGACCGTCGTCGATCGCCAGGCCATCCTGCGGACGCGCTTCACGGCGGTCGACGGCCAGCCGGTGCCGGTAACAGACGACGCTTTGACAGTCCGGATTCCAATCCTCGAGATCGCGACCGTGGACGTGCCGGACCACGTGGCGGCGGCGGCCGCCCATTCGTTCGATCTCGCCGCGGTCCCGCTCTTCGACGCCCGACTGCTACGCATTGCGGCAGAGACACCGGGCCGCGCCGAGCACGTCTTCCTGATCAACCTCCACCACGTCATCGCCGACGGCTGGTCCCTGGGGGTGCTGGTGCGCGAGATCGCCTCGGTCTACCGGGCCCTCCAAGGAGACGGCGAAGCCGCGCTTCCCCACCTCGCCGTCCAGTACGCCGACTACGCCGCCTGGCAGCGGCAGCAACTCCAAGACGGCGAGCTCGAGCGCCAGCTGGCCTACTGGCGCGAGCGTCTGGCGTCGCCCCTCGCGGCCCTCGAGCTACCTCTCGACCGGCCGCGCCCGGCGGTCCAGACCTACCAGGGCGCTCGCCACGCCTTGCTTCTCGACGTCCCGCTCGCCGACCGCCTCCGCAGCCTGGCCCGGCGCACCGAGGCGAGCCTTTTCATGATCCTGGTCGCGGCCTTCAAGGTCCTGCTGCGGCGTCTGAGCGGCCAGGACGACGTCCTCGTCGGCTTCCCGATCGCCGGCCGGGGCCTTCCCGAGGTCGAAGACCTGATCGGCATTTTCCTAAACACCCTGGTCTTGCGCACCGACTTCTCGGACGACGACTTCTCGGACGAGCCCACCTTCCGCGAGCTGCTCGCCCGCGTACGGCAAGAGACCCTCGGGGCCTTCGCCCATCAGGACGTCCCTTTCGAGAAGCTCCTGGCCGAGCTCTACCCGGAGCGGGACCTGTCGCGTACGCCGATCTTCCAGGTCTTTTTCAACATGCTCAACCTGCCGGAGAGCGACCTCGAGCTGGCAGGCCTGACGGTGGAGCTCGTGTCCGAGGTCGAGGTGCCGTCGAAGTTCGACCTGACCGTCTACGCCCACGAGGAAGCCGACGGTACGATCGTCGCCGACCTGGTCTACAACGCCGGCCTTTTCGACGCCGAACGCATGGCGGAGATGGCTGCTCAATACCGGAGGCTGCTGGAGGCGATGACGGCCGATCCCGACGCCTCGGTCGACGCGCCATCGCTCGTGACTGAACGCGCCACCGGTTTCCTGCCGCTGCCTGACGCTGCCCTTTCGGAGGAGTGGCGGGGGACGCTCCACGCCGGCTTCTCGCGCCGCGCCGCCGAGCATCCGCAACGTCTGGCGGTCGTCGACAAGGACGAGTCTTGGACCTATGGCGAGCTCGACGCACGGGCTAACCAGC
>CBDUYN010000012.1:0-100166 GCA_965371445.1 uncultured bacterium
CTTGAAAAATCCAAGTGGACTTAACGGGACCCGGGAAGAGGAGGCGAAAACTCGGGTGCCGTTTCCGGGACCCAGGAAGAGGACCCGAAGAATCGGGATGGCATTTCCGGGTCCCGGGAAGAGGACTTGAAAAATCCAAGTGGACTTAACGGGACCCGGGAAGAGGAGGCGAAAACTCGGATGCCGTTTCCGGGACCCGGGAAGGGGACCCGAAAAATCGGGCTGGCATTTCCGGGACCCGGGAAGAGGGCTTGGAGAATTCAAGTGTACTTACCGGGACCCGGGAAGGGGACCAGAAAAACTCGGATGGCATTTCCGGGACCCGGAAGAGGAGCTCGTGGTATGACCTTACAGTATTTCCTGGACGTAGAATCAGGCTTGAGGAGTAGATCGGCGCCCGTTGCTCTTGCCGATATGACAATTTCTCAGCCTGCCGCCCCCGTCCGGCCAGGCCCTTGGCTGTCGGGTCCCCGGCCTGTAGAATCCAATCACCCCGGAGATCCGAAATCCCATGACGCAGCCACGGAAAAGTTCGATGGCCTTCGAACGACGCACGGCTCGTTCCTCCTGGAGACGATTCCTACCGCTCCTTCTGCCGCTCCTCCTCCCGAGCCTCGTCGCGGCAGACGGCGGCGAGCGCCCCAAGGTCGGGATCGCCTTCGGCGGCGGCGGCGCCAAGGGCGGCGCCCACCTCGGGGTGCTCCTCGTCCTCGAGGAGATGCGCATCCCGGTCGACTACGTCGCCGGGACCAGCATGGGGTCCATCATGGGCGGGCTCTACGCCTCGGGCATGAGTCCCGAGGAGATGAAGGAGGCCCTCTTCCGCGTCGACTGGGACGACGCCATGCGGGACCAGACGTCGCGTCAGGACCTCTCCTTCCGGCGCAAGGAGGACTCCCAGCGCTACCTCCTCGACCTCGAGGTGGGCGTCAAGAAAAGCGGCCTCGAGTGGCCCGCCGGCCTCCTGTCCGGCCAGAAGCTCTTCTTTCACCTCCAGGCCCTGACCCTGCCGGTGGCCGACGTCGACGACTTCGACCGGCTGCCGATTCCCTTTCGGGCGGTGGCCACCGACATCCAGGTCGGCGAGCCGGTGGTGCTGGCGAAGGGCAACCTCGCCATGGCGATGCGGGCCTCGATGGCGATCCCCACCGTCTTCTCACCGGTGGTGCTCGACGGCCGCCTCCTGGTCGACGGCGGAGTGACCAACAACCTCCCGGTAGACGTGGTACGCGCCATGGGCGCCGACGTCGTCATCGCCATCGACCTCGGAGCGCCTCTGGAGTCGCGCAAGGTGAATTCGCTCTTGCAGATCCAGAACCAGACGAGTCGCATGCTGGTGCGCAAGAACATGGAGCCCCAGCTCGCCGCCGCCGACATCGTCCTGCACCCCACCGTCAGCCACTTCGGGACGCTCAACTTCGCGGCGCTCCAGGAGATCTTCGAGGCGGGAGTCGCCGAAGCGCGGGCCAAAGAAGAGGAGCTGCGCCCTCTCGCCGTCTCGGCAGCGGAGTACCGGGAATATCAAGAGCGGCACCGGCGGCAGGAGACGCCGCCGTCGATCCTCGACGGCGTCCGAATCGTCGGCAATGAACGCATCGACGGAAGAATCATCGAGGACCAGATCCGGATGCAGGCCGGCGATTCGCTCGACTTCGACAAGCTCTCCGAAGACCTCGGCCGGATCTACGGGCTGGGACACTTCAAGCAGGTGTCTTTTTTCCTCGACCGCGGTGGCGGGAAAAACGTCCTGGTGATCGACCTCCACGAGAAGCTCTGGGGTCCCAACTACCTTCACTTCGGTTTCAACCTGGCCACCGACATCGACGGCGATTTTCGAACCTCGTTCCTGGTCAACCTGCTCAAAACCGGTTTGAATGCTCGGGGAGGAGAGATCCGCACGGATCTGCTCGTCGGCAAGCCGCGGGAGCTCACCTCCGAGCTCTACCAGCCGCTCGACTTCGACGGACGATGGTTCCTCTCGGCGACCGCCGAAGTCGGTGTTAGGCCGACGACTTTCTTCGCAGACGACAAGGCGATCGCGGAGACCGACCTGCAGCGAGGCCAGCTGCGGCTCGAGGTGGGTGTGCAGTCCAATCGGACGGCGGAGATCCGGCTCGGGATCGTGCGCGGACGGGGATCGGTCAAGATCACTTCCGGGTCCCTGCCCTACGAGGACCTCTCGGACGTCGACTTCGCGGGGGTCCGGCTCCTCGCCCAGGTCGACCGTCTCGACGACGTCGAGTTTCCCCGCGCGGGAGCCTCGGCGTTCCTGCAAGCCTTCGCGTCACGGGAGGATCTCGGTGCGGACTTCGAGTACGAAACCGTCGAAGGCCGGTGGCTCGAGTTCTGGAGCTGGAGGTCCAACACGATCTTCGCCGGCCTCGGCGGCGGCTGGGCGTCGGAGGACACTCCCTTCTGGGCCGAGCTTTCGATCGGCGGCCTGACCTCGTTCTCCGGCTTTCCCGACGACGCGTTGCGCGGCCGCTTCTACGGCGTGGCTCGCCTCGGTTTCTATCGCGAGGTGTGGCGCAACAAGCTCTTCGGCGGCTGGCTCGAGGCCGGCAACATGTGGGACGACGTCGACCAGGCCGACCTCGACGACCTGATCCACGCCACGACGCTCTTTGCCGGGGCCAGGACGCGGATCGGTCCCGTCTACCTGGGCTACGGCCGGGCCGGTGGGAATCGGGACAAGCTCTACTTGATCGTCGGCCGCAGGCTCTGAGCTTTCGCCGAAGGCGAGCCGAAAGCGGGAGGTTCGAGATCGCACCGGTGGCGTAGGCGACATTCCTGTTTCGGTTCGAGATCGCACCGGTGGCGTAGGCGACATTCCTGTTTCGGTTCGAGATCGCACCGGTGGCGTTGGCGACATTCCTGTTTCGGTTCGAGATCGCACCGGTGGCGTTGGCGACATTCCCGTTTCGGTTTAAAATCGCACCGTTTGCGCTGGTGACAGGGCCGCGGCGGTTCGAGATCGCACCGTTTGCACTGGTGTCAGGCCCGCGAGATCCTCGGCCTTCTGGCCGGGCGCTTGAGCAACCGGGAGATCGCGGACCGGCTCTTCATCTCACCGGCCACTGTCAAGCGTCACACCCACAGCATCTACGAGAAGCTCGTCGTGTCGGGCCGCCGGGAGGCCGTGACCAAGGCGCTCGGGCTTGGCATTCTCAGCGACCGCTGACCCCTCGCCGTCCGATCCAGCAGCACAGGCGAGATGACGCACGAGAGCCGATGCGTTGCCTGGATCTGCGATCTAATCGGAAGGCGGATGCCAGCCGGCCTTGACCCATGACCTCCGGCCTTCGACCAGCGACTTCCGGTTGAGCTGCAATGCGTTCACCGTCACGCGGCCGGTCGGTGTCTTGCCGAGGACGTGTGTGCCGGTGTCCGACCACTCGAAATGCTCGTCCCAGCTCTGTTCCCGCGGGTTGAAGATGGACGCCACTTCACCGGTCTGGGGATCTCGCGCCGAGATCCTGTTGCCTTTGCGGCCATTACATGCCGAGCAGGCGAGCCAGAGATTCTCTTCCTCGGTCGGTCCTCCGAGGGATTCGGGAATCAGGTGGTCGATCGTCATCGTCATTCCGACGATCTTTTCCGAGCTCAGACAGTACCCACAACGGTAGCGGCCTTGCTTGGCTACCCGGCGCCGCAGCTCTCGAGGGATGTAGGACGAGCTCATCGCGAGCTGAGAAGCTCGTCGACGTCGTGGCCGCGCTCGACCAGAAGCCCGGCGGCGCGGGCTCGGACCAGCACGGCCCGGTCGTAGGCATGGAGGAGGGTTGCGTGGACGTCGCTTTCGGAGCGGGTCAAGCCTTCGCTCTGCTGCTTGAAGTTCAGGGCCTCGAGCTGCGCCTGCTTCTCAGGGGTGAGGGTGCTGCGCGCCGCTCGCCAGAGGGCGGTGTCGTCGAGGAGGTCGAGGCTCTCGACGACGGCGGCCATGTCGTCGGGCAGACTTTCCTCTTCGACGGCCGTTGTGACGAGGTTGAGGACCTCGGTCTCCACAGTCAGTCGGGCGCGCCGGGCGCGGCTTCTGATCTGCTCGTAGAGCGGGATGGGGAGTTGTAGCGTGATGGCGTGGGTCGACATAAGCGCTCCGTGGCTGAGTCCACTCTAACAGATCCGGGCAACGGGAGCCAAGGTCTTGCCCCGGCCGGCGCCGGGACCACGTCGATCTGTACCCTCGCTTGCATCTTCTCGGGCCATGCGCGCCCCTCGTCCCGCGCCTACTCTGGAGCTAACGCCAACGCTAACGCAGCTCGACCCTGGGAGCCGCCCGCGGAACCCGCCGCGGGCGCCGCCCACAGCCGAGACGGCGGAGGAGGGCCAAGGCAATGCCGACTCCGATAGGTCCCAGGGACATCAAGTTTCGAGGGCCCGCCACGTATCGCATCCTCGTCCAGGGCACCCTGAGCGAGCACTGGTGCGACCGGCTCGCCGGCCTGAAGATCACGACCGCATGCTGCGGCGACGCGGCTTCTCGCACGACCCTGGTCGGGGCGATCCGCGACCAGACCGAGCTGGCCGGTGTGCTCGAGACGCTCTATGAGCTGCACCTGCCGATTCTCAAGGTGGAGTGTGTCGAGGACGAGACCGACACGCCGACGAACTGACCGAACAAGAGCTCAAAGAAGAGGAGGCGCACAACGGAAACCTCTCCAACGGTCTCATGTTCGACACGAAGACCTACGAGGGCAATCCCCTGACGCGCGCCTACGCGGAGACGCGCAGCCGTTACGAGCCGATCTATGAAATGACCCAGGCCAAGGGAACGGGCGAGGCGCATCCCAGCTTGTCCCCGAATGATGAATTTGCCGGTCAGGAATTACTCGACGCGAGCAACATCATGGGGCGGGTGCCGAAAACCCCCGAGATGCTGCCCAAAGAATATGCAAGACCCGCTTTGATGGAAGGTTTGCGCCAGCAAGAAAAACTCGGTGCCAATCCCTTCAAGTTCGGCATGATCGGTAGCACCGACAACCATACGTCCCTGCCCTCAACCCGGGAAGATAACTGGTTTGGAAAGGCTCCTATCCTGGAGCCTTCAGACGAGCGCTGGGAAGACGTGCTGATCCGCTCGCCGGTTGACCCCAGTCTTTCTGTTATCGGTAGGGGTTTAAGTGCGGCGGGACTGGCCGCGGTCTGGGCACGAGAGAACACCCGCGAGTCCGTCTGGGATGCGATGCAGCGTCGTGAGGTCTATGCGACGACCGGCAGCCGCATCGGCGTGCGCGTCTTTGGTGGCTGGGATTTCACGGCCGATGAAGTCGAACGCCATGACTTTGCCCGCAGCGGATATGCCCGCGGCGTGCCGATGGGCGGAGATCTGACCGCGGCGCCGGCCGGCAAGGCGCCGAGCTTCATGATCCGCGCCCTGCGCGATCCCGACAACGCCAACCTCGACCGCGTCCAGGTCATCAAGGGCTGGCTCGACGAGGGCGGTGAGACCCACGAGCGTATCTACGACGTGGCCTGCTCGGACGGTCGCGCGATCAGGAACCGCCGCTGCGAGCGAGAGGTCGGCAGCACGGTGGATGTCGCGGATGCGAGCTACACCAACACCATCGGCGACCCGCTGCTCACGGCCCACTGGGTCGATCCCGATTTCGATGCCGGCCAGAGCGCCTTCTACTACGTGCGCGTCATCGAGATCCCGAAGCCGCGCTGGACCGCCTACGACGCTAAGTTCTTCGGCATCGACATGCCGGACGACGTCGCCATGACGGTCCAGGACCGCGCCTACACATCGCCCAGCTGGTACACGCCTTGAGCACTCAACCACAGAAACGAAGAAAGAGGAGACTAGGACAATGAGGTCAAATGTCACAACGTTTTCGATGATGGTCGCGATGATGTTCGCGTTTGTTGCTCCTTCGCAAGCACAAGAGACGCCTATACCGGAAAACTACGAAAAAATGCTCTCCGAGAAGTACAAAGGAAAATCCTACCCACCCTATGCCAAACGGGATTTTCCCAACAGCCTACTGTGGGGTGATTCCCACCTCCATACCGGGATTTCTTTCGACGCCGGTGCAGGCGGCTGTATTTTGCTACCTGCAGATGCCTACCGGTTTGCCAGGGGAGATGAGGTCGTGTCCTCTACTGGGACCCCCATCAAACTCTCTCGGCCCCTGGACTGGCTGGCCGTCACCGATCATACCGACAACATGGATTTTGCCTCGGATTTAGTAGCCGGAAAGGCAGAAATCCTTGCTCATCCCAAAGCCAAAGAGTGGTATGACCGTATGCAAGGAGGCCCACAAGACAAGATCAAGGTTGCCTATGAGCTAATCGATCTCTTCGTGAAGCAAAAATTCCCCGAAGAGCTTTACTATGGCGCCGATAAGCCGGCTTATAAGTCGACGTGGGAACGCATCTTAAAGGCGGCTGAGGACTACAACGACCCTGGTACATTTACGGCCATTATCGGCTACGAATGGACCTCCCTGCCCAATACCGGGAACAATATGCATAGAAATGTTCTTTACCGTGACGGCGGCGAAGAAGCCACTCAGATGGTGCCTTACACCACGACCCAACCGCTTGGAAGCCAGGATCCCATGGATCTCTGGAGATGGATGGCGCGGTACGAAGAAAAGACCGGTGGAGAGGTCCTTGCCCTGGCGCACAACGGCAATATGTCGAACGGCATCATGTTCCCTGTCGATGCCCAATACACGGGTCGTAAGCTCGACGAGCTCTATGTCCAGGAGAGGATCAAGCGGGAACCGCTCTATGAGATAACGCAGATGAAGGGAGACGGGGAAGCCCATCCCTATCTCTCACCGGAGGATGAGTTCGCCGATTACGGAACGTGGGACATCGGAAACATCAATCCGGGGGCGTTCGTCACCGTGAAAGAGGACTACATGCTGGCGGGCGAATACGCCCGTGAAGCCTTGAAAAATGGATTGCTGCTCGAAGAGCGGCTGGGCACAAACCCGTACAAAATGGGGTTCATGGGAGCCACGGACAGCCACACGGGCCTTGCCACGGCACAAGAGGACAACTTCTTCGGGAAACATCCCGGGTATGAGCCCGGTCCCAGAAGAATGGAGCATAAATTCTTCGAGAGCACAAAAGGCAAGATCATGGGATGGGGACAGGTCTCTTCGGGATTGGGCGGGGTCTGGGCCAAAGAGAACACGCGTGAGGCCATCTTCGACGCGATGAAACGAAAAGAGGTGTACGGCACGACCGGCAGTCGGATGAGTGTTCGATTCTTCGGCGGTTGGGATTTCACGGAGACCGACCTCATGAGCCGCGAGCCGGCCTTTGCGGGTTATCAGAAGGGCGTTCCCATGGGGGGCGATCTCGAGAAGAACATGGGAAAGAAGTCTCCAACCTTCATGGTCTATTCGCTCCGTGACCCCATCGGTGGAAACCTGGACCGGATCCAGATCATCAAGGGCTGGCTCGACGACAAAGGCAAGACCCACGAACGGATCTATGACGTAGCGGTCTCGAACGGACGAAAGATCGCAGCGGACGGCCGATGCAAAACACCGGTTGGGAACACCGTTGATGCCGCGACCGCGAGCTTCACCAACACCATCGGGGCCTCGGAGCTGGGCACGGTTTGGGCCGATCCCGACTTCGATCCCGAGCAAAAGGCCTTTTACTACGCGCGGGTCATCGAGATCCCGACGCCGCGCTGGTCGACGATCGATGCGTTCCGGTTCGGTGTACCTATCCCGGAAGGGGCGCCTGTATCCACGCAGGAACGCGCCTACACGTCACCGATCTGGTACAATGGAAGTGAAAAGTGAAAAGTGGAAAGTGAAGAAATTTTTCACTTTTAGTTTTTTACTTAATTGAAAGGAGACCCTCATGAAGTCACCCAAAGCGCTCCAGTATGTCGCCCTGGCGATCCTCGCCCTGGCGACACCGGCCCTGGCTCAGGACATCGGAACCCCTGACCCCGAAGCCCTCAAGGGACTTTACCCCGGCAAGAGCTATTCACCCTACGCCCAGCGTTCTTTCCCCAGCAAGGTGTACTGGGGAGAGACGCACCTGCATACATCAAATTCACCGGACGCAAGTCTTTTTGGTAACAACCTTCCCCTCGAAGATGCCTACAGAGCCAGCCGTGGAGAGGAGGTGACGTCGTCGACCGGGCTTCCGTTCAAATTGAGCCGTCCGCTCGACTGGATCGTTGTCGCCGATCACGCGGAATTGATGGGATTTGGACCGGACGTTCGCAAAGGTACGCCCAACGTTCTCAAAGTACCAAAGGGTAAGGAGTGGTACGAGGGGATGCTGAAGGGAGGCGAGTCCGGGGCGCATGCCGCCATCGACCTTGTCGCCAATTTCACCAAGGGGACACTGCCTCCCCAGTTTGTCAAGGACTACAGCGCCGGGTCTCCGGTCTACGCCTCGGTCTGGGACAACATCGCCGAGACCGCGGATCGCTATAACGAACCGGGAAAATTCACAACCTTTATAGGCTTTGAATGGAGCTCGATTCCCGACGGTAAGAATCTGCATCGCGTCGTCGTTTTCCGAGATGACGCCGAAAGGGCCCGCCAGGTGGTGCCGATCTCCGCGATGCCTCCTCCCTTCGGTTCGACCAACCCGCGTTCTGTGGAAGTGGATGCAGGCTTATGAGGATAAGACCGGTGGGCATGTCTTTGCAATTGCGCATAACGGAAACCTCTCCAACGGCTGGATGTTCCCGCTCGACAAGACCTTGACCGCCGGCACCATCGATAAGGACTACATCCTGCAGCGAACCAAGTGGGAGACGCTTTACGAGATCACCCAGATCAAGGGTGACGGCGAATCCCATCCGTACCTCTCTCCGGACGACGAGTTTGCCGACTATGAGAACTGGGACAAAGGCAACCTCAACATGACGGAGTTGAAGAAGCCGGAAATGTTGGCCGGCGAATATGCCCGCGAAGGACTGAAGCGCGGATTCGTGCTGGAGAGGAAATTCGGCACCAATCCCTACAAGTTTGGTTTAGTCGGCGCGACCGACAGCCACACCTCGCTATCGTCGGCGGAGGAGGACAACTTCTTCGGCAAGTCCGCCGCCGCCGAACCCTCGGCGAAACGAGTGGACCATCCTTTCGTCGAGACCGATCTCGGTGCCTATGAGGGCTACCAGATGGTCTCCTCGGGCTACCAGGGTGTGTGGGCGAGCGAGAACACGCGCGAGGCGATCTACGACGCCATGCAGGGCAAGGAGACCTACGCGACCACCGGCCCGCGCATGCTGGTGCGTTTCTTCGGCGGCTGGGAGTTCGATGCCAACGACGTTCGGAGCCGCGCGCCGGCCTTCCGCGGCTACGAGAAGGGGGTGCCGATGGGGGGCGATCTGACCACGGCCCCCAATGGCAAGGCGCCGACTTTCATGGTCTATGCGCTACGCGATCCGATCGGGGCCAATCTCGACCGGATCCAGATCATCAAGGGGTGGATGGACGCGGCCGGGAAACTGCAGGAAAAGATCTACGACGTCGCCGTCTCGGACGGCCGCGAGATCGGCGCCGACGGACGCTGCCGGGCGCCGGTCGGCAACACCGTCGATCTGGAAGCCGCGAGCTGGACCAACACCATCGGTGGCTCCGAGCTCGCCAGGGTCTGGACCGACCCCGATTTCGATCCGCAGCAGCCTGCCTTCTACTACGTGCGCGTGCTCGAGATCCCGACGCCGCGCTGGGTCGTCTACGACAAGGTGCGCCTCGGTGCAGAGATCCCCGAAGGCGCCGAATTGACCGGCCAGGAACGCGCCTACACCTCGCCGATCTGGTACACACCGTGAGCGTTTCCGCAGCAGACCAATGATGAGCAGCCCAAGTCAAGAGGTTGTGGCGGTGGAAGATCGCCGGACGTCCCTGTGGGCGACCCTCGCCTTCCGTGGCGTCCGACGATGCATCTCCTCGTCTTCGGGGTGCTGTCGGCCCTGGTCGTCCTGCTGGTCAAGGGTCCCCCGGTCGACGGACAGAACATGACACGGGTGGCTTTGACCACCGCCGACGTGGCACAGGTCCGTGCCACGTTTGAACGGACCTGGAGCCGTCCGCCGACGGCCGTCGAGCTGCAGAAGGCCTTCGAGCAGTACGTCCGCTCGGAGGTCCTGTACCGCGAGGCGCTGGCGCGGGGTCTCGACCGCAACGACCCGGTGGTGCGGATGTCGCTGGTGCGCAAGATCACCATGCTCGGCACGGCCCAGGCCCAAGCCGTCGAGCCGACGGACGAGGAGCTCAAGGCCTACTTTGAATTGCGCGCGGAGCGTTACCGTATCCCGGCTTCACTCAGCCTGATGCAGGTGTATCTCAACCGGGACAAACGTCCGGAGAGTGTTGCAGAGGACACCGCGCAGCTCCTCGCGCTGCTGAGTGAGGAGGATCCTCGACGCGAGGAGGTGGCCGGATTCGGCGACAGCTCGATGCTGCCGAGCGTGCTCACGGAGGTCTCGGAGGACGAAGTGGCCCGCACCTTCGGCGAAGATTTTCGCGAGGCCGTCGTGTCTTTGCCCGTCGGGCAATGGCTGGGACCTGTCGAATCGGCGTTCGGTTTGCACTTGGTAAAGATCACCCGTCGCGTCGATTCGCGGATTCCGGAGTAGATAGAGGTTCGCGGCCGCATCGCGACCGACCTGCTCTACGAGGGACGCCAGGCGGCCGAGGACCAGTTCTACGCCGAGGTCCTGCCGCGTTACCAGGTGGTCTATGACGACGGTGTCGTCGCCGCCCTCGAGGGACCCGGTGGGAAGGGACCTGTTGCCGGTGGAAAGTGACGGAGCCACGATGAAGCGCGTCGCAGCATGGGTTTTTCTTCAGCTGGTGCTGGCCGCAAGCGCCACGGCCGATCTCGCCAACCCTGCAACTCTGGCGATCGAGGAGATCTCGCCCTCCCGCTTCACCGTCGAGCTGACCCTACCGGTCATCCAGGGGCGCATCGTCAAGGCGAAGCCGATCCTTCCGGACGTCTGTGTCGCCGAGGGTGAGCCCGAGGTCCGCGGCGACGCCCTGAAGGCGATCAGGACGTGGACCATGGCCTGCGATCCGGCGCAGCTGGTGGGCGCGCCGGTCGGCGTCCACGGCCTCCTCGGCACGACGCTGGGTGTGCTCCTGACCGTCGAGACGTTGGATGGCCGGCGGCACGTTCAGCAACTCCGGGCGACCCAGGCGTTCTTCGTCATTCCGGCGCCGCCGACCCTCGTCGAGCTCGCCTTGAGCGCCGGCCGTCACGGGGCCGAGCGATTGCTGCGTCGGCCGGAGCTGGCGCTCCTGCTGCTGGTGTCGTTGCTCCTGGGTATTCGTCGGCGGACGCTCCTGGCCGCGCTGGTCGCCTTCGCCGCCGCCCAGGGGCTGGGCCAGTGGCTGGCCGGGCAGGGCTGGATGGTGATGTCCGTCTTCCTGCCCCAGGTCGCTGCCGCGGCCACGGCCTGGTTGGTCGGGGTGGAGCTCATGGAGCGCTCCGTGCTGCGGCCGGGCTGGTTGCGGCCAGGTTGGTTGAAGCCGCTGTCGGTGCCGATGCTCGGGCTCGGGGTGCTCTACGGTGCCGCTCAACCGGAGACCGTGCCGACCCTGGGGCTCTCCACCGGAGAGCAGCGCCTGTCGTTGGTGCTCTTTGCGGCCGGCGCGCTGGCGGGTCTGCTGCTGTTGACGCTCTGGGCGCGCCAGCTGCGGATGGTGCTCGTGGGCCTTTCTGACGACGCGCGGGAGCGTTGGACCTTTCGTGTGGCGTACGTGTCCGTGGTGCTGGCGGGTGGTGTGTTTTTCTATCGGATGAGCGCGCCGTACTTCAGCGGCGCCGTCACCCCGGCCGTGCCGATGGTCACTTTGGTCACCGCTGCGGCGCTCGGCCTCTGGTGTCGCCGCGACAGTGACATCCGCGACGGTGGCGCCACGGGTCTCGTCCTGGCGATGGTCGCGGGCGCCTTCTGCGCCGCCGGGTTGACCGGGAGCTTTCACGTCGCCCTGCCTCTGGCCTCGCTGGCCGTTTACGGTCTGCTGGCGCTGCTCGGCGCCCGGCTGCTGGTCAAGAAGCGCTGGCCGCTGTGGCTCGCTCTCTTGTTCGTGGTGCTCACCGCGCTCTACCAGGGCTATCACGCCGGACAGATCCTGCGCCACGACACGACGCTGCCGGTCGCCAACGCCGCCGGCATGGGCGTGCTGCTCCTTGCCGTCTTTTTTGTCTGCTACCGGGCCATCCCGGCCAGCGACCTTGCCGGGCGGCCTTCGCTCAGGGTGCCCGGGCTTCTGGCGATGGCTCTCGCCGGGCTCTGGCAGCTGGCGGAGTATCGAGAGTGGGCGAGCGGGCCGGTGTCCGCGGACCTGGCGATGGGCCTGGCCCGCCTGCCGGTGCTAGCCATGATCCTGCTGCTCGGTGCCTGGCTGGCCTGGCCTCGTCGGCGGCGCTTCGTCGCGCCAGAGGCGCAGGCCGGGGCCGGCGCACCTGGAACCCACTGGGCCCTGCTCGGGCTGGCCTTTTTCGTGCTCCCCTTGGGCACCCTGCGCCTGGACATCCCCTTCCATGCGCCGGGCGCGCCGAGCGCCGCCGAGGCCGGCCGGGTGATGGACACCCTGCTGACCGATACCTACCTGGCGTTCAACCTGGACGACGAGGACGCCGCCTTCGACCGCCTCGCCCAGAACCTCTCCCAGGACCTGGTGGCCGACGTCTACCTCGACAGCCGGCGGCGGCTGAGAGCGGGCACCCGGGAGGGAGCCGAGGTGACAGTCCGCGACGTCCGCGTCCTGGAGGTCGACGCCGCCGTCGCCACGGCCGACAATGCCTTCACCTACCCCTGTCAGTGGGTCGTCACGGCACGGGTCAGGCACTTGCAGCACATCCACAACCGTCAGAACGTGTATGTCGGTGAGTTGACCATCCAGGTCGAGGACGACCGCTGGAAGATCGCCGGCCTCGACCTGTTGAGCGAAGAGCGCGTCGTGTTGTCGTGGAGGAGCTGATGATCGCGGTTCGTGAGCTCGTCTTCGGCTATCCCTTCTCTTGTCCCCCTTCGAGGCTATTCCTCTCTTGTCCCCCTTCGGGGGAACCTGCACGACGGCTTCGCGCTGTCCGTAGGTGAGCTCAGGGTGTCCCGGGACGAGAGCGTCGCCGTGGTCGGTCCGAGTGGTTGCGGCAAGACCACGCTGTTGCACCTGCTGGCCGGCATCCTGTCTCCGGCGTCGGGCTCCGTGGTGGTCGACGGCGTCGAAGTTTCCAAGCTTGGGCGCGAGGACCGCCAGGACTTTCGAGCGCTCACCGTGGGCCTGGTCTTCCAGGAATTCGAGCTGCTCGACTACCTCGACGTCAACGACAACGTTCTGCTGCCCTATCGAGTCAGCCCCGCGCTCCATCTGAACGGGGAAGCCCGGCAGCGCGCCGTGGAGCTGGTCGAGCAGGTGGGTCTCGCCGACAAGAAGAGCTCGTTTCCCCGGCAGCTGTCGCAGGGAGAGCGCCAGCGCGTGGCCGTGTGCCGTTCGCTGGTGACTCAGCCCAAGGTGCTGTTGGGCGACGAGCCGACCGCCAACCTCGACGCGGACAACCGCGACCTCGTCATGGACACCCTGCTGCGGTATTCCGAAGAGCAGCAGGCGCCGCTCTTGGTCGTCACCCACGATCACGAGCTTCGTCGTCGTTTCGACACCGTGGTCGACGTGCGGGAGCTGGCGCCGTGAAGCACGTGATCTTCATGGCCTGGCGCTACCTGGCTTTCTACTGGGGCAAGACCGCGGTGCTGGTGGCCTCCATCAGCCTGATCCTCTTCGTGCCGGCCGGGCTGCACGTGCTGGTCGAGCAGGGCGCCGACGTGCTGACGGCACGGGCCGAAGCGACCCCGCTTTTAATCGGCGCCAAGGGGAGCGCGGTCGACCTGACCTTGAGCGCTCTTTACTTTCGCCCGCCCACGTCGAGCCCATGCCCTATCGCGAGGTGGCGCGGGTCGACGGCAGCTCCCTGGCGCGCGGCATCCCGCTCCACCTGCGCTTCGCGGTCGGCCGGCGGCGCATCGTCGGCACGACGCTCGACTACGCCGAATTCCGCGCCCTTACGGTGGAGCGCGGCCGGTGGCTGGCCATGCTCGGTGAGTGCGTGCTGGGGAGCGAGGCATGTGCTGTCGTCGGCGGGCAGCGCCTTCGACGTCGCCGGCCATGACCACGGCGCTGGTCTTTGCCCTCTCCATCCGGGTGCGGCACCGCGAGATCGAGACGATCCAGAAGATCGGTGGCGGTCGGCAGCGCCTGGCCACGATCCTCGGCGCCGAGATCCTTGTCGTGATTGTGGCCGCGGTCACGATCGCGGGAGTGCTCACCGCGATCGTGAGCCGGTTCGGAGAGCTGGCGGTGCGCCTTGTCGGCGGCTGAGGTGGAGGCATGGAAATGAAGAAGCTGTTGGCACTTACCGCGATGTTGATGACGGCCGCAGGCTGCGCTGACGGGAAGAACGAAGCGACGGGGCCGGCGTCAGACGGCACCGAGAGACCTCTGGTCGTCACGACGAGCTACCCACTCAAGTACTTCGTCGAGCGCATCGCGGCCCCCATGGTCGATGTACGGTTCCTCGTGCCCGCGGACGAAGATCCTGCCTACTGGAGACCGGGCCCCGAAGACGTGCTGGCGATGCAGAAGGCGGACCTCATCGTGACGAACGGCGCCTCCTACGAAGGATGGCTCAAGAACGTCTCCCTACCGCCGTCGCGGCTGGTGGACACCACCGACGGTCTTCGGGACTGGCTGATACCCCTGGAGAAGGAAACCACCCACAGTCACGGCCTGGAGGGTGAGCACGAGCACTCGGGGACGGCGTTCACCACCTGGCTCGACCTGACGCTGGCCGCCACCCAGGCCGGCGCCGTCAAGGATGCGCTGGCGGCGCGCTGGCCCCAGCACTCGAATCAGTTCCAGGCGCGTCTCTTCGAGCTCGCCCAGGAGCTGACGGCGCTGGATGCCGCGGCGCAGGAGGCTGTGGTCGGCCGTCTGAGCTGCCGCTGCTTTTCTCGCACCCGGTCTACCAGTACCTCGTCCACCGCTATCGCCTCAACGCCCGCAGCGTTCACTGGGAGCCTGACCGGATGCCGGATGAAGCAGAGTGGCAGGAGTTGCTCACGATCCTCGAAGATTTCCCGGCCGCGTGGATGATCTGGGAGAACACGCCGCTGCCGCAGGTCAGCGAGCGTCTCGAGTCCGTCGGCATCCGCTCCGTGGTCTTCGATCCCTGCGCCAACACCCCTGCGAGCGGAGACTTTCTGTCGATGATGGAAAAGAACGTGCAGGCGCTGCGCCAGGTCTTCGCGGCGGAGCCACCGCAATGAAAACCGATCGCCCCGTTTCAACTCAACCCCAAAATGAGTCACAAGGAGTCCCTACCATGACGACACGCACTCTGTATCGATCCATCGTTTTTGCCTTCGCCCTGCTGGCGGTTCCGGCGTCGGTGACCGCGAGCGACTGGAGCTGGACGTTCACGCTCTATGGCTGGGCGAGCGACATCACCGTCGACGCCGAGGTCAACGACCAGGAGGTCATCGGCGGCGAGATCGACTTCTCGGACCTGATCGACGACCTCGACTTCGCCGCCATGATCCACCTCGAGGGCAAGCGGGACAAAATCGGCCTGTTCGCCGATCTCATCGTGACCGACTTCGGGGACGAGCCCCGCATCTTCGACCGCGACGGGCTGACGATCCAGGCCCAGTCGGACCTCGAGATGACGATCCTCGAGCTCGGTGGCGTCTGGTACCCGGGGGGCGGCGGCACCGGGTTCGGCGTGCACTACGGCGCGAGGCTGCTCGACGTCGACCAGGAGATCGACATCGTGGAGATCGGCCCGTTCTCGCCCGATCGCCGGGTCGTCGACGTCAGCACGACCCTGGTCGACGGCCTCGTGGGCTTGCGCTACCTCTCGTCGTTCTCGGGCAACTGGTCGTTCGCGATCTGGGGCGACGTGGCGGCACCGAGCTCGGCTGGAGCTCGGCGGCCGTATTCGGCTACCACTTCGGCGCCCGGGACCAATTCGCCCTTCGCTTCGGTTACCGGCACCTGGCGATCGAGCTCGACGAGGAGGACGACCTTGCCGAGGTCGAGACCGAGGTCGCGATGACCGGCCCGGTGGTCGGCTTCTCCATCGGTTTCTGAACTTGAGGAGGTTGTCATGAGTGGACTCGACATCTTTACCTGGATCGTGGTGCTGATCCTGGTGGCGACCGTGGGCATCGTCTTCGCCGTCCTGGGGATGATGCCTGGAAAGGTCGCCCGCCAGCGCCGGCACCCGCAGGTCGAGGCGATCCAAATCGCTTCCTGGCTTGCCCTGATCTTCGGATTCGCCCTTTGGCCGGTGGTCATGGTTTGGGCCTACGTGAAGCCGCTCGCCCGTCCGGTGGCGGCCGAAGTCAACGGCTCCGATGCGTCGGCCGCCGACGCACGGATTACAGAGCTCGAAGCGCGAATCGCCGAGCTCGAGGCGGCGGCGGAAGGAGGGGCGGCATCATGATCCTCGTCCTCACCCTCCTCTACATCGCCCCGCTGCTCCTCGCCTTCAAGCTCGGGATCTTGAAGCCGACCCTTTTCTGGAAGCTGTCGCCCTTGATCTGGATGGTGTTTCTGCTGATCACGCTCTTCATCCCGATGCAGTTCTGGGCGCCGTCGGGGCCGCTGATCGTCAGCCAGTACGGCGTGCAGATCGTGCCCAACGTCGCCGGCCAGGTGACCGAGGTCCCGGTCGAGCCCAACGTGCCGTTGGATGAAGGGGACGTGCTCTTTCGGATCGACCCCACGCCCTACCAGGCGGCCGTCGATCAGCTGTCGGCGCAGCTCAAGCTCACCCGCACCCGGCTCGACCAGGCCCGGAGGCTGGCCGAACGCGGCGCCGGCTCGGGGTACGACGTCGAGCAGTACACCTCCCAGGTCGAGCAGCTCGAGGCGCAGCTCGATAACGCCGAGTACAACTTGGCGGAGACCACGGTGCGCGCGCCCGCCGCCGGTTTCGTGACCAATGTCGCGCTTCGACCCGGAGCGCGGGCGGTGAACTTCCCCTTCGCCCCGTCCGGGTGCGGGCCGGAGCACAGGCCGGCGAGGCGGCGCTCGAAGCCAGCGTCGCCGACTACGAGTACGCCCGCCAGTCGCTGGTGGCGACGATTGCCAAGACCTGGTTCCTGGCCACCGAAGCCCGGCTGCAGCGCGCCCTGATCGAGGAGGCGGTGGAGACCTTCCGCGAGATCCTCGAGGTCGTTGAGATCAAGCAGGAAGTCGGCCAGGTGACCCTCAAAGACGTCTCCCTGGCGCGCGCCGACCTGGCCTCGGCCGAGGAGGCCCTGCGTCAGGCGCAGAGCGCCTACGAGCAGGTCCAGCGCGGCCTCGAGGTGCTGCTCGGCCGCTATCCGGGCGCCGACCTCGAGGCGGCCGACGACCTCGCGGCGGTGCCGCCGCCGGTTCCCGTCGGTCTGCCGTCGGACATCGTCGCCCGGCGCCCCGACCTGCAGGCCGCCGAGCGCCGGGTGGCCGCCGCCTTTCTCCTGCAACAGCAGGCCGAGCTCGCCCGCCTGCCGAGCTTCAACCTCAACGCCGCCGGCGGCGTCGACTCGGGGCTCGACGACGCCATCGGCTCGCTCGCCGCCGGCGTCGTCGCCCCGATCTTCACCGGCGGCGCGCTGAAAGCCCAGATCGAGACCGCCACCGCCGACCAGCAAGCGGCCATCGCCGCCTACGGCCAGACCCTGCTCGTCGCCTTCCAAGAGGTCGAGACCGCACTCTCCAACGAAGGGTCCTTCGAGGAGCGCCAGCGCTTCCTCGAGCGCGTGGTCGCCGAGAACGAGAAGGCGCTCGAGATGGCGCGAGTGCAGTACGAGGTCGGCCAGATCGATCTCTTGAGCGTGCTCCAGCTCCAGCTCCAGGCCCGGGTGATCGGGGCCAGGACGTCGCTGATCCGGGTGCGCAACGAGCGCCTGGCGCAGCGGGTCGATCTCCATCTGGCGCTGGGCGGGAGCTTCGAGGAGGGCGGATGATCCAACTGGCAAGAGCAACGAAGGAATCACGAAATGAGATCAGATCACCAGGATGCAGCGCTCCGATCACGGCCAAGAGGCATGAGTCGGGTCCTTGCGGGTTTTTTGCTGCTCGCCCTGGCCACCGCCCCTGGATCAGGATGTCGACGGTCGGCAGCTCGAGCGACCTGCGCGGCTACACCCAGGGCCGCTTCCGCGACCTCGCGGCCGCGTGGGCCCTGGTCGAATACCGGCACATGACGGGCAAGAAGCTGTGGAAGCTCGGTCGGCAGGGGGTCGCGGTCTGGGGCGGCCTCGGCTTCATCGGCGAGGATTTCGGCGATTTCAGCGGCCCCGGCGCAACCTGCGGTTGGACCTGGGTTGGGGCTACGACGAGATCGGCTTCTATCTCAACTTCACCGAGGCGTTTTGAGGCCATGGACGCGAGCGCCCGCACCCTCCATCACCTTGCCGATCCGCTCGTGGCTGGTGATCACGAACTTCGAACCTCACTCGTCGTCGATCATGGCCCGCAGCCGGACCAGCAGCTCAGGGAGCTCGTCATTCGCGGTCTTCCAGACGATGTCGTGATTGACGTCGAAGTAGGCGTGAATCAGACGGTTGCGCATCGACACGATGAGCGGCCACGGAATGTCCGGCGCCTCGTTTCGCGCCCCCTCGGAAAGCTGGCCCGCCGCCTCGCCGATGACCTCGATCGCGCGCACCAGTGCGAAGAGGAGCATTCGGTCGGAGTCCAGATCCGCGCGCTGGCGGCCCGAAACGAACTCCAGCGCCGTCTCTGCCGCCTCGATCATGTGCAGCAGCCGGACTCGGTCCTCAGGCTGCATACTGCACCTCGGCCGAGCGAACCACCTCGGCTCGGAAGTGGCGGCTCAGATCTTGAGCGGTACGCAGGTCTACCTGGCGGCCGCCCAGCAAAGCCGTTAGCTCCGCCTCAATGGCCGCCAGTCCCAGCAGCCCGGGCGCCGCGCCAGGCTCAAACTCCACCAGCAGATCGACGTCACTGTCCGGCCGATCCTCGCCCTTCAGCACCGAGCCGAAGAGTGACAGCCGGCGGATCTGATGGCGCCGGCACAACTCAGCCAGGGCCTTCTGATCCACAGGGATTCTTTTCATATCGTCGACCTCTCGTCACAGCAGATCTGATGGCGCCGCCCGCGGCGTCTCGGTACTTTCCCGCGCCAGCCGGGAGACCTCCGGCCAACTCACCAGGCCATTGTAGGACAGCGTTTCCTGCGCGCAAACTCTCGATCGCTTAGAAGAGAGACGAAGATGAAGACGAAGATGGAGACCGCGGGGAGCGCCCGCACCCTGGAGCTCGAGAGCGCCGACGGCACGCGGCTCCACGCCTCGCTGTTCGAGGCCGCGGAGCCGGTGGCGGGTCTGGTGATGATGCACGGCATGCAGAGCCATGCCGGCTGGTTCGAGGCCGCGGGGACGGCGAACTCGCTGGCGGCGGCTGGGATCACCTGCCTGGCCTATGACCGCCGCGGCTCGGGGCGGAGCGGCGGGGCGGCCGGCCACGCCGCCCGCCCCGACGACATGCTCGCCGACCTCGACGCCGCCCGCTCGGGGCTGCGGCGCGAGCTCGAGCAGGCCGGGGTGGCCGAGGCGCCGATGCACGCGCTCGCCAACTGCTTCGGCACCCGCATCGTGCTGCCCTATCTCGATCGCGAGCCGCGCGCCTTCGCCTCTCTGACCCTGACCGCGCCAGCGACCCACATGAGCTCGCGGGCGGATTACGGCCTCGGCGAGCGCCTCAAGATCCTGCTCGCCCGCGGCGAGCGCACCTTCGCCACGCCGCTCCAGGACGAGTATTTCATCTCCGAGGGACGGTGGCTGGAGTGGATCCGGAGCGACGCCCACTCCCTTCGGCAGGTGACCGCCGCTTTCCTCAAGAGCGCCGCGGTCCTCACCGCCCGCATGAAGACCGCCGCGCGCCGGCTGGAGGTGCCGCTCCTGGTGGTGCTGGGCACTCGCGACCTGATGGTCAGGAACGACGCCATCCGGCGGCAGCTCGTCGCCCGCTACCGTGGGACGGTGCGGGTGGTCGAGGTCGACGCCGAGCACTACGTCGACTTCACCGAGCACCAGCCCACCCTGGCGGCGGAGGTGCAGGCATGGGTCCTGGCCTACTCCGGAGATCGACGATGACCGCCTCCGTCGAACGCTTCGAGCTGTCGGCGGTCGACCTGCCGTTCCGGGTGTCGTTCAAGCACTCCGCCGCCGAGCGACGGCGCTCGGAGAGTCTTTTCCTCAAGTGCGTCACCGACGGCGGCCCCTTCGGGGGGACGGGTTTCGGCGAGAGCCTGCCGCGGGAATACGTCACCGGCGAGAGCCGCGACGGCGCCTTCGAGCTGCTTGCCGAACGCGTCCTGCCGCGGCTCGCCGGCCGCTCCTTCGCCGGCCTCGCCGAGGTCGAGACCTTCCTCGGCGAGTGCGACGGCCGCGCGCCGGCGGATTGGGTCGACCCCTCGACCCCCCAGGGCGCCCGCATGAGCGCCGCTCCCTTCGAGAAAGCGACCCGCGACCCGACGGCCGCCCAGGAGGCCCTGCTGCGGCGGATGATGGCGAACAACCGCGACACCGAGTACGGCCGCGAGCACGGCTTCGCCGCGGTCCGCTCCCTCGACGACTACCGGTCGCGGGTGCCGGTGGTCGACTACGAGGACATCCGCGGGCACATCGACAGGATGACCCGGGGCGAGAAGGGGGTGCTGACCGACGAGGACCCTGTGCTCTTTGCCCAGACCTCGGGCACCACCGGGACGCCGAAGTACATCCCGGTCACCCCCACTTGCCAGCTAGGCGGCGGCATGACCACCTGGCTGCACTACGCCCGCCGCGATCATCCGGGCATGTTCCGCGACAAGATCGTCACCATCGTCTCGCCGGCGATCGAGGGCCATACCGAGGGCGGGCTGCCCTTCGGCTCGACCAGCGGCATGGTGGTCAAGGAGATGCCGAAGATCGTGCAGTCGGCCTACGCCGTGCCCTACGACGTCTACGAGATCCACGACTACGAGGCCAAGTACTATGCCCTGCTGCGGCTCGGCCTCGGTCGCAGCGTCAGCTTCATCGGCACCGCCAACCCGTCCTCGATCCTCAAGCTGGCGGAGATGGCCGACGCGAATGGCGAGCGCTTGATCCGCGACCTGCGCGACGGCACCCTGAGCGACGAGGTCGAGATCCAGTCCGAGGTGCGGCGGGTGATCGAGGGAATGATCCGCCCCGATCCTGGGCGCGCTGGCGAGCTTGAGGCGATGCGCGGGCGCCGCGACGGCAAGCTGCTGCCCGCCGACTACTGGCCGCACATGGCGCTGCTCGGCTGCTGGAAGGGCGGCACGGTCGGCGCCTACGTCGACAAGCTGGGCGCCTGGTACGACCCGAACCAGCAGGGCATGGTGCCGGTGCGCGACATGGGCTACCTGGCGTCCGAGGCGCGGATGTCGATTCCGGTGTCGGACGACGGCGCCGGCGGGGTGCTGACCATCCACCTCAACGTCTTCGAGTTCGTGCCGGTGGAAGAGGTCGACGACCGGCCCGACGAGCCCGGGAGCTGGAGCTTCCTGGGCGCCACCGAGCTCGAGATCGGCCGCGACTATTACGTTTTCGTCACCACCACCGGCGGTCTCTACCGCTACGACATGAACGACGTCGTCGAGAGGGTCGACACCTACAACGCCACCCCGGTGATCGTCTTCCGCCGCAAGGGCCGGGGAATGACCAACCTCACCGGCGAGAAGCTGTCGGTCAACCAGGTGATCGCGGCGATGGGAAAGGCCGGCGAGGCAGTGGGTGTGGGCGTCGGCCACTTCCGCGCCGAGCCCGATGTTTCCCGCTCGCTCTACGTCTTCAAGGTGGAATTCGAGAGCGCGCTACCGGCGGAGAAGCGCTTCGACTTCCTGGGCCGGCTCGACGAGTCCCTTGGCGAGCTCAACATCGAGTACCAGGCCAAGCGCGCCAGCGGCCGGCTCGGACCGCCGGTCCTGCAGGTGATGCGGAGCGGCTGGTACGAGCGCGGCAAGCAGAGCCTGGTCGCCGAGGGCAAGCGCCTGTTCCAGGCCAAGACCGTGCTCCTCGACGCCAAGAGCGGCTACCGCCCGGAGCCGGACGAGCTCGAGGCGGAGGTAGGCCTGGTGAAAGGTCGTGGAGTACAATGACGAACGTCACGCCTTGCCAGGCCCCCTTGACCATCGCTTCCGCACTCCTCTTCGAGCGCATCGTTGCGCTCGGCACCTCTCAACCTCCAAGAAGGAGAAAAGAAATGAAGAAAACGACATGCTTGTTCCTCCTCCTCGCCCTGCTGTGTGTGGCGAGCTCGTTTGCCGGGATCTCAGTGGATCACGACAAGAACGCCGACTTCTCGAAGTACAAGACCTTCACCATCAGGGAAGCGACGCCGGCGATCAATCCGCTGATGCGCGAGCGGCTCGTCAAGGCGATCGAGGAGGGCCTCACGGCGGAGGGTCTCACGAAGGCCGACGACGGAGCGCACCTCGAGGTCGTCATCCACACCTCGCTCGAAAAGGAGATGCACATCACGGCCGACGACTGGGGCTACGGCGGCTATCGCGGCTGGCGCGGTTGGGGCGGCTGGGGTACGACGACCGTCGACGTCCAGAACGTCGCCGTGGGCACCCTGATGCTCGACATGGTCGAAACCGCTTCGGACAAGCTGGTGTGGCGCGGCATCGCGACCGACTCGATCCCCAAGAAGAGCGAGAAGCTCGAGAAGAAGGTCTACAAGGCCGTCGACAAGCTCTTCCGGCATTTTCCGCCGGAGGCGGAATGAAGAGACACTGCCGCCGGAGGCGGAATGAAGAGACACTGCCGCCGGAGGCGGAATGAAGAGACACTGCCGCCGGAGGAATGACGAGAAATCCGGAAAGGAGAAAGTGATGAAGAAGAAAGCAGCCTTCGTGGCCATCCTGGCCTCCCTGGCGCTCGGCGCGGCCGGCGTCTCGGCCCAGGAAGACGTGATCGACAAAACGATCGACGCTTGTAAAGTCGAGATCGAGAAGTACTGCAGCCAGGTCACGCCGGGCGAAGGACGCCTGCTGGCCTGCTTCTATGCCCACGGCGACAAGCTCTCGGGGCGCTGTGAGTACGCCCTCTACACCGCGGCGGCCGAGCTCGAGCAGTTCGTGGCGGCCGTGACCCACCTGGCGACACAGTGCCTGGACGACCTGGAGAAGCACTGCGCCGAGGTCGAGATGGGTGAGGGGCGCGTGGCGTCCTGCCTCCTGGAGCACAAGAAGGAGGTCACCGAGGGCTGCAGGAAGGCCATCGACGACACGGGGCTCGAAGTCGCCGACGACTAGCTCGAGACCGGCAATCGATACGAAAAAACCCTGAGAACACGGAGGTGTGAACATGAAAAGGACGCTCCTGATCACCGTCTCGCTCTCTCTCGCCTGGGCGTCGCTCGCCTCGGCCCAGGCCCCTCCCGTCGCCGCACCGACGCAGCAAAAGACCCTGGCGGCGACGATGAACGTCTACGTCTTCCCGGCCGACGGGCAGACCCCCGAGCAGCAGAACCGGCACGAAGCCGAGTGCTACGCCTGGTCGGTGAACAACACCAAGACCGATCCGTTCGACCTCGCCAAACAGGCGGAGCAGGCGGCGATGACGGCGGAGCAGCAGAAGGCGAAAGTCGAGCAAAAGACCGAGGGCGCGGGCGCCAAGGGCGCGCTGGCCGGCGCCGCCGCCGGCGCTCTGATCGGGGAGATCGCCAGCAACGACGCCGGCGGGGGAGCGGCGTGGGGCGCCGCCGCCGGCGCGATCGCCGGGCGCCGCAGGGCGCGCCAGGCCAAGCAGGAGGCAGACCAGCAGATCGACCAGCAGACTCGGCAGGTGCAGCAGGCGTCGGCGGAGCAGATCGAGGGCTTCAAGAAAGCCTTCAGCATTTGCATGGAAGCCAAGGAGTATCTCGTGAAGTTCTGAACATTCGAATCCATCGGCTACCCATGGCCGGCACCCATTTGCTCAAGGAGTCAAAGCCATGACCCAAGTCATGAAACGAGTCAACGTCATCGTCATTTCACTCACGCTTCTACTGGCGGCGAAATCGCTTTGGGCCGACGACGTCCGCGGAGCGGACCACCTGCTCTGCTCGGCGGCGCAGGTCACCGTGTGTTACGCCGACGGTGAGTGCCTCATCTCACCGCCGTGGGAGCTCAACGTGCCTCTGTTCATCGTGGTGGACCTCGAGAACAAGAGGCTCAGAACCACCGAGGCCAGTGGCGAGAACCGGACCACACCGATCAAGAATCTCGAACGCGACGGCGGCCTGATCTTCCTGCAGGGCGTCGAAAACGGCCGCGCTTTCAGCTTCGTGATCGCCGAGGAGACCGGTATGGCGTCGATCGCCGTGGCCAGGGACGGCCTGGCGGTGACGGTCTTCGGCGCCTGCACGCCGAGGCCGTCAACCAGCGGCGAGGAGTGACCGTCATGAAGCTCCTACCTTTCCTGCTCCTGCTTCCGGCGCTCGTAGCCTGCTCCCCGGCAGAAAGGGCCGGCGCTCCCGACGAGCTGCCGACCACTCTCACCGCTCAAGACGCCGGCTGGCCACGCTATTTCGCGGCCGACGGCGAGGCGGTGACGATCTACCAGCCCCAGGTCGAGAGCTGGCACCGCTACAGCCGGATCACCTTCCGGGCGGCGGTGAGCTTCACGCCCGAGGGCGCTGAAAAGCCCGTCTTCGGAGCGCTTCGCGTGGAGGCGGACACCGACACCGATCTCGAGAACCGCGGCGTGCTGCTGGGCAACATGGAGATCACGGGGTCGAAGTTCGTCGGCCTCGGCGAGGCGGAGTCCGCCGAGTGGACGCGGCGCATCGGCGGCATCCTGCCGGCGGCGCCGGTGCCGGTCGACCTCGACCGGATCCTGGCCTATTTCGAGCACACCGAGGCCGAGGTGGTGGCCGACGATCTCGCCGGCAAGGCGCCCGCCACGCCCGGCGACGAGATCGCCCACGACGCTCCCCGGATCTTCGTCAGCCAGCGGCCGGCGATCCTCGTGGTGCTCGACGGCGAGCCGGTGCTCTTTCCCGTAGAGGGCACCGCTCTCATGTTCGCGGTCAACACCAACTGGGACCTCTTCTTCCACTCCAAGGAGGGGCGCTACTACCTGCTCGACCGCGGTCCGTCCGACGAGGAGGCGGCCGGCGGTGGGGGTCAAGGCTCCTGGCTCACGGCGGCGCGGCTCGACGGGCCGTGGACCGTGGCCGGCGAGATGCCGGGCGACTTCCTGAAGCTCGGCGACGACTGGCAGGACGTCAAGGAGAACCTGCCGGGCGCTGCGATGGCTGAGGTGCCGACGGTCTACGCCGTGACCCGGCCGGCGGAGCTCATCGTGATCGACGGCGCGGCGGCGTCGACGCCGATCGAGGGTACGCGGCTCTTGTGGGTGCAGAACACCGATGCCGACCTCTTCCTCTACGGCGGCGACGGCCGCTACTACTACCTGGTCTCCGGCCGCTGGTACCGCACCCAGACCCTCGACGGTCCCTGGGAGCTTGCCAGCGCCGACCTGCCGGGGGATTTCGCGGCCATCCCGGCCGACCATCCCACCGCCGGCGTGCTGGCGTCGGTGCCGGGCACCGCCCAGGCCGAGGAGGCGGTGCGCCTCGCCAAGGTGCCGACCAAGGCCACGGTGAAGCGCAGCGAGGCGACGGCCGAGGTCGCCTACCAGGGCGATCCCGAGCTCGCGGCGATCGAGGGCACGTCATCGTCCCCTGGGGGGGACCGAGGGGGGGCACCGCTGGAGTACGCCACCAACACGGCGTCGGACGTGATCAAGGTCGGCGACGTCTACTACCTGTGCCTGCAGGGCGTGTGGTTCGTCTCCACGAGCGCCACCGGCCCCTGGCAGGTGGCCGACTCGGTGGCCCAGGAGATCTACACCATCCCGCCCTCGAGCCCGGTACACCACACCACCTACGTCCAGGTCTACGACTCGGGTCCCGACTGGGTCACGGTGGGGTACACGGCGGCCTACCTCGGACTGATGATCGCCATCTTCGACGACGCCGCAGTGGTGGTCTACGGCACCGGCTGGTACTACCCGCCCTACGTCTACTACGGGCCGCACCCGGTCTACTACCCGTACCACCACAGCTACGGCGTGTCGGCCTGGTACAACCCGACGACCGGCACCTACGGCCGCGGTGCTTCGGTCTACGGGCCCTACGGCGGTGCCGGCCGCGCCGCGGCCTACAACCCCCGCACCGGCACCTACGCCCGCGGTGCCGCGGCCTACGGGCCGTACGGCGGCTCGGCGACGTTCCAGGCCTACAACCCGCGCACCTCCACCTACCGCGCCGGCTACCGCTCCTACAACACGTATGCGAGCTGGGGCGAGGGCGTGGTCGAGCGTGGCGACAAATGGGCCAAGGGCGGCTACTACAGCGACTCGCGAGGCACTGTCGCCGGGGTGCGGACCTCCGAGGGCACGGGCCGCGTGGCGGTGCGCACCGACGACGGCCGGACGTTCATCGGCGGCAGCGGCAACGATGTCTTCGTCGGCAAGGACGGCGACGTCTACCGGCGTGGCAACGACGGCTGGTCGAAATACGACCAAGGCGATTGGCAGAAGGCGGAGAGCAGCGGCCAGGCTCGCCTGAGCGAGAGCCAGCGCGCCGCGGCCCAAGATCGGGCGTCGGCGGCGCAGTCGCGCGGCGGCACGACGGCGGCGGGGGTGAGCGAGAGCCAGCGCGCCGCGGCGCGCGACCGGGCTTCGCAGACGGCGCGTCCGTCCTGGGATAGAGGGGCGAGCCAAAACGACGTCCTGAACCAACTCAATCGCGATTCCCAGGCGCGATCCGCGGGCGCCCAGCGCAGCCGGGACTTCAAGTCGTCGCGATCGTCAGGCGGCACCCGCAGCCGCACGCAGAGCGGTCGCAGCCGCGGCGGGAGGCGGGGCGGCTGAGCCGAACGAAGGAGAAGAAGGAGCCCCTCGAGAAGTACCGCGCCCGGGCCATGAGCCTGGACCGCGGGGCGTCGAGCAACCTCGACATCGTGATCTACGAATGGACCACTCCGGAGGAGCGCCAGGCGCTGCTCCAGACTTTCGTCGACGGCGGTAGCGACAAGCTCTACGACGCCCTCCAAGATCAGGACGAAAAGGGCTACGTCAAGGCGCCGAGGACGCTGGCCTACGACATGAAGTACGCCTTCCAGTTCGAGGTCGAGGGCAAGCGCCGGATCGTGCTGGCCACCGATCGGCCACTGGGCTTCATCGAGCTCACCAGGGCGTCGCGCAGCCTCGACTACAACGTGAGTCTCATAGTCTTCGAGGTCGACGCGGAGACCGGTGAGGGCGAAGGCTTCGCGATGGGCGGCGTCGAGCTCTCGGTCGACAAGGAGACCGGCCGCATCACCATCGAGCATACCGGTACCCAGCCGACGAGGCTGACGTTGGTGAAGAGGACTTTTCCCAAGGGCAAACAAGGGAAGGAGAAGTGAGGCGTTGCTACGGACGTCCTTCAGCCTGGATCATGCCATCGTGCTCAATGCGTCGTCGCCTCTGCTCCGCTCTGCGGATCTCGATCTGGGCACGTTCACGGCCGTGGCGAATCATTTCCTGCCAGCCAGGATCGGCGTCAGCCGGACAGTCGAGCGATGCGAAGGCTTCGTCCCATTGTCGCCAGTAATCCTCCCCGGTGCCTCTCCAGACATGGCCCTCGGAGTACGCAGCTCCCGCTACCTCCTGGGGTCTGAAGTCTCCACGAAGAGCGAGCTTCGCCAAGCCCGCCCAACTCGCTTCAGGGAGCCCCTGTAGCGGCGAGAGATGAAACTCTTTCAAATCCACTCGACGTAAGAGCCGGCGGTAAAGCTCCGCCTCGCGGCCGATCAATTGTGGCAAATAGCGGGTGAGCCTCGAGTTGGCCGCGAGGTCCGCAAGCAAGGTTTTCCTTCGCTCAGATCCGAGGAGTCCGATCACCAACTTAGCCGCCTGCCCGAGCTCTGGCGCCATCTGCGAGGTCTTGAGACCGAGTTGCGCAAGCCATTCGCAGGAGAGCTCCGGATCGGCACCCAGGAGCTCCATGAGCTGGTAAGAAGCTACGCGATTCGGTGACTCGATTTCCGTACTACGCAAAACGGCTTGCCGCCAAAGCTCTCCAAGCTCGGGACGGACCTCACCTTTGGGATCCGTCATCCATTCACCAAATGCCATGGCCAGAGCAAGCGCTGGGTCGGGATGAGCGAGAACCGCCTTCGCCACGGACATCGAGAGCTCACCACGAAGCCCCATTCCCTTGATGACGGAGGGATCGTCGGCGGCTCTCTTGAGAGCTGCTTTCAGCAGGTCTGGCGAGGGCTCTGGAAGGCGAAGAGCCGAACGTATCCCTACTTCAGCGTACGCTTCGTCGCGCAGGCAAAAGCGTACGCGATCGGCAAAGCTCGGCGACGTGCTGAGCCGGTCAAGGAACGGTGCAAGCCATAGGCTCGGTACGTTCTTTTCGGTCAGCACCTCGAACCAGAGATCCGGCTCCCGCGCTCTGACCGCCAGCATTCGACAAACGTCAGAAACGTTGCTGAAATACCCGTCGGTGATACTCTTCGCCTCTTGGGTAAGATGGAGAAGAGTCTCGACGACCTCAGCAGGGCTCGCGTCAGCCCATTCGCCAGCCAGCGCCTCAAGCGCCGACGATTCACTCGTCAAGCACTCCGAAATTGGCGGAAAGAGGATCTCGAATCGTGGATCGGGATCCAGAGGGAGCTCGACGTCCAGTCGATCCGCCAGGCGTGCCAGAGCGGCCGAAAGGCCGATTCGGCCAGCGGCCAGCGGCGTCAGATCTCGCAACATCTCGATGACGACCTGTTGAACGAATCGTCCCTCGTCTTCCGAGACTTTTCCCCGTGAATCGGAAAATTCGAGCCAATCCCAGAGCTCGTCACACAGTTCGGGAAATGAGACGACTCCGGTGATTCTGAAGAGCTCGAGGGCGTCTTTCCAGACTCCACCCATTTGCTCCAGTTGAGCCTGTGGCAAGGGGCCGCGCCGGGTGGTCAGGCCGGTTCGCGTTGGATCGACGTAATCACCGTATACGCTCGGTGCCAGAGTGAGACACCCGAGGCGAAAAGCGATGGCGAAAGCTTCGGTGGATTCCGCAGCCTCCGCATGTCTGCGAGCCGCCCGAATCGCCGTATGTCGACGCTCGAGCGTCTCGCCCACAGGCTCGCAGATCCACCTCCGGAGGATATCCAGTTGAGGACAAGCTTGGGTGGACTCCTGGCTTCGGGACGATTCAGCCTGTTCGAGCAACCTCTGAATCGTAGCTCCCGGTGTCGCGTGCAGACCCGATCGGGCGATGTCGACGAGCTCGCCCGGATAGTGCTTGAATGCCCAAAGAGCTTCCCGCTCCCCCAATCCCGCGAAGGTCCCCCAGGCCGCGCTCGCTTCCTTGCGGAGGGGGTACTTCGCCGGATCGAGCCGTCCGAGGAGCCGACACAACTCTTCGAACGGGATCCGAGCACCTCGCGCGGCGGCGGCGGCGATTTCACGGACAGCACAATCGTAGCCGGGCGCCAAGTCCAGGTAATCGCGGTAACCCAAGCCGGTCCCCTTGTGACCGAAGAAAACCGAGGAGAGCAGGACCGAACGCAAGGCCCGAGGTTGGACCGCCAGGCAATCTCCGCCGGCTTCGGACAAGACGCCTGCCGCGGTCAGCGAAACGACGCGTTTCCGCGTCTCGAGCGGGCGGAGGTCGAGCTTCTTCCCGACTTCCTTCATCGGCATCCCACGTCGGCCACCGAGGCTGAAAACGGCGAGGAGCCCCTCTTCGTCGCGTCCTACCAGCCGACGGACGCTCCGCAAGGAGTCTCTTGTGAGAGCCTCGCCACGGAGCACCGAGAACCAGTCGCCCTCAAGCCACAACGCGGCCAGGGTCGCCGCCAGGCCCGGCTTGTTGGACGCCTGATCCACGAGCTCCAGGAGGTACTCGTCCGGTGCTTCGACACCGAGCTCCTCAAGGATCTGCTGAATCTTCCGACGAGGCAAAAGCTCAAGCGTACGAATCCTCGCTGTTGGCACGTTCAGAGCGCTGGCTACGTGGTCCCGGTGGCCTCTCCAGGTGGTTGCCACAATGGAGAACGTAGCGCCGATTCGCTGACGCAGCCCCGCCAGTCTCTCCAGCCGGGCCGGGTCGGCGTGGGCGTCATCGACAATGATCACCTCGGGCTTCTGGTCTCGGATCGCATTGGCGATCTCCTCCTCTTCCTCAGAGGCCAGGAAGAGCCCCCAACCGTCTAAAGCTAGCCGATAGAGGAGATAAGACTTGCCCGCGCCGGGCTCGCCGACCAGAATTCGGTCCTTCGAGGTGGAACGTAACCACTCGGCGTCCGCCTCCCGGCCCAGAAGCTCCGTCTCGACGAGCGGACGGCTCAGGCTTGGTGGCAAGACGGAAAGGGCCGCGGGTTTACCGGAAAGGTCGAGAAGATCCTGGCACCACCGGGAATTTCGATAGAGCAAAGCGGCCATCATCCGCTGCTCATAGATCTGAACGAGCGTGACCTCCAGCTCTCTGGCCCGTTCTCGGAGCTTTCGACGTTGCGGCGGTGTCAGAACGCGGCTGGTGGCTACGATGACCTTGCGGCACTCTCCTCCTGTTCGGCGGTGGCTTTCGAGGCTACGCGTCAGGTTGGCTTTGACTTGCTTCTGGGTGGTGCAGACCAAGAGTGTACCGTCGGCGACAACACCGTCCATGCCGCCGTCGTTTCCACCTGGCATCGAAACCAGGGTTGGGTAGAATTTCCGAAGAAGGTCGCCCGCACAGGCCTCAAAGAGATCGCCGTCGAGCTGGTCGCCGTCGAGCCTGGGGCTCAGCGCTTCGCGGATCTGACGGTAGAAGGGGTCTTTCACCAAGGTAAGGGCGCTCCGTGTGGCTCAGAAATCCTCGTCGGCCAAGGCCAGGAGCCTGGCAAGCTCCCCTTGGAGGTCTTTGTCTCGGTCGAAGCCTCGCTGCGCGATCAGCTCCAGGGACTCTCGCGCGAGTTGAAGGTCTTCCGTCGGAGCGACTCTCAGAAGCTGCCGAGCGTCTTCGAAGTCTCGCGGCCGGGTCTCCTTGGCCGCCAGGACCTTCAGCGCCAACAGGTGACCGACCCTCGCCACCGGGACCACGAGTCCCGACACGAGCTCGAGCGGCTCGGCCAAGGCCGCGATTTCCGTCTCGATTCCCGAGGAGGAGAACAGGAGGTCGACGAGGATTCCCGGTCTCCCGGTCCCGGGAGCGAGCAGACGCACCGTCGAAATCCTACCGGCGGTGTGCTCCAGGACAGAGTGGATCTGGTAGCCCCTCGCCTGGAGGTCCAGAGTCGCTCTCTCGGCCTCCTGGTCCTCCGCGACGGAGAGCACGACATCGACGTCGCCGGTGGTCCTCGGCTCTGCGAGGGCCGAGACGGCCAGGCCGCCGATCAAGGCCCAGCGCAGCTTGAGCGCTTCCAGATGGGACGCCAACTGGATCAGCGCGCCTTCGACAGGGCCGATCTCCATTGCTCCACTCTCCAGGGTGCCGGACGGCCGGGTCCGTCCCCATGCTCCGCGCCGGGCCGTCTCAGCCGCCATTCGTGCATCAGCTTCTCGATCTCCTCGGCTCCGAGATCGGGATGGCGGCGACGGAGGCTCTGGCGTTTCATGGCCTCGGCGGTCTGACAGAGGTCAAAGGTGAGACGCATTCGCTCGAGCACCTGGATATCTCGGTTCTTCGGTCGCATGACCCGATTCTATCGCGCTTGGGGCGATCTCTCCAGCGCCTCAAGCTTCCAGGTCGACTCAGTAGGACCCAGGTCGCATGGCTCCCTTCTCCGCGACTGGGATAGAGTCGCAGCGTCTGCTCACGAATGAACGCCCTCAGAACCCACGACCCGTGAAGGATCCTGCTTTGGACAGACCGATCTATGCCAGGACCGGAAGCCGCGCCGTCCTGTTCTTCCTCTGCGTCGTGCTGCTCGCCGGCGCCGCGGCGGCCCGGACCGTGACCGTCGCCGTCGTCCGCGACGGCCCAGCCCCCGGCCAGGACCTTGTCGCCCGAATCCAGGAGGAGCTGCCACGGCACGTCCCGGCCGGGACCACCGTCGCCTGGAAGGAAGACCCGGCCTTCGACGCCGGCTGGGACGCGGACCGCGTCCGCGACGCCCTCAATGCCGCTCTCGCCGACCCGGACGTCGAGATTGTCCTCGCCGCCGGGGCGCTCGTCACCCTCGAAGCGGCGGGCGGCGGCGTCGAGCTGACCAAGCCCGTCGTCTCCGCCTTCGTGCAGCGCTCGAACGTCTTCCCGCTGCCCTATGCGGAAGGGGAGACACTACCCGAGAACCTGAGCTTCACCGTCCTCCCGCAGCGCTTCCGGCGCGAGGTCCGGACGTTTCAGTCCCTCGTCCCCTTCCGGAAGCTCCACGTCGTCGTCGATGCCGGCCGGCTCGCGGCTTTCGGCACGACCGAGACGGTCGCCGACTGGCTGCGCAGCGAGCTGGGGACCGAGCTCGTGACCGTCCCGGTCGCCACCGAGGGCGACCCCGACGCCTTGGCCGGTGCCGAGGCGGTGGTGCTCGCCGCGACGCCCCGGCTGTCGCACGACGCGCGGCGCGCGCTGATCGCCGAGCTCACCCGACAAAAGGTCCCGACCTGGAGCATCGTCGGTCACGGCGACGTCGAAGACGGCGCCCTCGCGGCTTTGACCCCCGACACCACGGACCAGGTCGTCCGCCGGGTGGCCTTGAACCTCAGCCGCCTGTTGCGCGGCGCCGCCACGACCGAGCTCCCCGTCGTCCTGACGGCCGAGTCCAAGCTGCTTTTGAACGCCCGCACCGCCCGGAAGGTGGGCTATCTGCCCGATCCGGAAACCCGCCTCTTCGCGTCGTACCTCCATCCCGAGGCCCTCGCCGAGCCGACCGAACCCCTCGAGCTGGCAACGGTCTTCGACCTCGCCGAGAGCGGCAACAAGACCCTCCGGGTCGACGACGCGGCCTTGGAGAGCGTCCGCCAGGACGCCAAGATCGCCCGCAGCGTCCTCCTGCCGCAGCTCCGGGCCAACCTGGCGCACCTCGAGAGCGACGCCGCGATCGCCATCCCGCCCGACGGGACCCGTGGCGTCCTCTCGTTGCAGCAGCTGATCTACGACGACCGGGCCCTCGGCAACCGCCGCGCCGCGGAACACCTGGTGAGCGGCGCCGAGCAGGACCGGGAGACGACGCGCCTAGACATCCTCGCTCAGGCCGGCCGCGCGTTCTTCCTCTTCGCCCAGGCCCAGGCGCTCTACCGGGTCGAGGCCGAGAACCTTCGCCTGACCGAGGACTTCCTGGAGCTGGCTCGGATGCGCGAGGAGGTGGGCTACTCCGGCCGCGCCGAGATCGTCCGCTGGGAAGCGACGCTCGCCCAGCAGCGCTCCGCCCTCTTTCTCGCCGTCGAGCAGGCCGAGGCGGCACGCATCGCCTTGAACCAGGTGCTCGGCATCGAGCTCGACCGGCGCTGGGAAACGCGGGACACCGACGTCGACACGGAGTCCTTCGGCTGGCTCGACGGCCGGCTGGCGGACATGGCGGAAGATTCCGCCAAGCACGCCGGTCTGCGCGAGTCCCTGGTACGCCGCGCCAAGGAACAGACGCCCGAGGCCACGGCCCTGCGCGAGGCGATCGCGGCCCAGGAGATCCGGCTCGGCGTCGCCAAGCGGCGCTTCTACGTGCCGAGCTTCCTCGCCGACGTCTCCTACACGGCGGACCTCGGCGGCGGCGACAGCGGCTTCATCGAGAGCGAGGACACCACCTCGATCTCGATCGTCGCTTCCTATCCCCTCTTCGAAGGCGGACGACGCAGCCACGACGTGACCAAGGCCGAAGCCGACCGCGACACCCTGGAGCGTCAGCTCGACCTCGTCCTTGAGCTCGTCGAAGGGCGCGCCCGCACGGCGCTCCGCCGAGTCGAGTCCTCGTTTCCACGCCTGAAGCTCAGCCGCCAGGCGGCGGCGAGCGCGGCGGAGAACCTGCGCCTCGTCCAGGACCAGTACGCCGAAGGACTGGTCAACGTCACCGACCTCCTGTCGGCCCAGAACCAGAAGTTCGTCGCGGATCAGCTCACCACCCTGGCGCTCTACGAGTACCGCCTGAGCCTCGTCGACCTCGAACGCGCCATCGCTTTCTTTTCCACCACCCGGACCGACGACGAACGCCGGGAGCTCGCTGAGTGGATTCACTCGGCGGCCACGAGCGAGTAAGCAACCATGAGAAAACGTACCCAAGACACCCACCACCTCCTCCGTCTCGCTCTCCTCGCCGCGGTGGGGCTCGTCCTCTTCGGCTGCGCCGAGGCCGAGGTCCCGACCGGACCGGATCCCGTACGGCCGGTCAAGCTGATGACCGCCGGCGGCGGCAATAGCGCGGAGATCGCCCGCAGCTTCCCCGGCCGGGTCGAAGCGGCGAACCAGGTCGACCTTTCCTTTCGCGTCGGCGGACCTTTAGTCGAGCTGCCGGTCAAGGAGGGGCAGACGGTTGCGAAGGGCGAGCTTCTAGCCCGCATCGACCCGCGCGATTTCGAGATCCGGCTGCGCAGCGCCCGCGCCCAGGCCGAACGCGCTGACGCTGACCTCACCCGTTTCTCGGCCCTGTATGAAAAGGACGCGGTCTCCGGAGCCCAGCTCGACCAGGCCCAGGCGGCCCGAGACGTGGCCGGCGCCGCGCTCGAGGATGCCGAGGCCGACCTCGCCGACTCGCAGCTCAAAGCTCCGTTTGGCGGCAGCATCGGCAAGGTCATGGTCGAGAACTTCCAGGACGTACGTTCCAAGGAACCGATCCTGAGCCTGGTCGACTTCGGCCAGGTCGAAATCGTCGTCGACGTCCCGGAGGGCTTGATCGCCCGCCGCGACGACGAGGCGCCGCCCGGCGAGCTCGTGGCGCGCTTCGAAGCGGCGCCGGACCGCGAGTTCCCGCTGACGGTGGGCGAGGTCTCGGCCCAGGCCGACCCGCGCACCCAGACCTATCGGGCGACCCTCGTCATGGATCAGCCCCGGGGCTTGAACGTCCTGCCGGGGATGACGGCGACGGTCGTCTACAAGCCGACCGGCACGGAGCAGCAGGCGGCGGAGGTGCTGGTGCCGGCGTCGGCCGTCTTTGCCGACGAGTCGGGCGCCGCGCACGTCTGGGTGGTCGACACCGCGGCGATGACGGTGAGCCGCCGCGCCGTGGTGACCGGGGGGCTCGCCGGCAGCGACCAGGTCGAGATCCGCGAGGGCCTGGCGGCGGGCGAGACGATCGCCGCGAGCGCCACGAGCCGCCTGCGCGACGGCATGCAGATCCGACCGCTAGAGCCACAAGGATAGGACGCGACGATGAACATCGCCGAGCTTGCTATTCGAAAAAGCGTCATCACCTGGGTGATGACGATTCTCATGGTGGTTGTCGGCTGGATGTCGTTCAACAACCTGTCGCGACTGGAGGACCCGGAGTTCACCATCAAGGAGGCGATCGTCCTGACTCCCTACCCCGGCGCCTCGGGGGCCGAGATCGAGGAAGAGGTCACGAACGTCCTTGAGAAAGCCGTCCAGCAGATGGGACAGCTCCTCTACGTCGAGTCGCGCTCCTCGCGCGGTTTCTCGCAGATCAAGGTCCGCATCAAGGACCAGTACACCAAGGCCCGGCTGCCGCAGGTCTGGGACGAGCTGCGCCGCAAGATCGGCGACGCCCAGCGCCAGCTGCCGCCGGGCGCCGGGCCGTCGCTCGTCAATGACGACTTCGGCGACGTCTACGGCGTTTACTACGCCCTGACCGGCGAAGGCTACACATACCGGGAGCTCTACGACGTCGCGAAGCTCCTCCAGCGGGAGCTCCTCCAGGCCCAGGACGTCAAGCGGATCACCTTCTACGGCGTGCAGCCCGAGGTGATCTACGTCGAGATGCGGCGCGAGAAGATGGCCGAGCTCGGCGTCTCGCAGCAGGAAATCTACGGCGCCCTGGCTGCCAAGAACCTTCCCGTCACCGCCGGCAACATCAACCTGGGGCCCGAGTACCTGGCGGTGAATCCGACCGGCGAGTTCGAATCGGAGCAGGAGTTCGGCGAGCTCCTGATCGCCGGTCGGGGGACGGACTCTCTAGTCTATCTACGTGACGTCGCCGACGTCCGGCGGGGCTATCGCGAGCCGGCACGCGGTTACCTACGCTACGACAGGTCGCCGGCGATCGGTCTCGCCATCTCGACCATCGACGGCGGTAACGTCGTGACGATGGGCGATTCCATCAACGACAAGCTCGACGAGATCCGCGGCGAGATCCCCCTCGGCATGGAGCTACGTCCGATCTCGCTCCAGAACGAGGCGGTGAAGGTGGCGATCAGCGGCTTCATCGTCAACCTCGGCGAGGCGGTGTTGATCGTCGTGGTCGTCCTACTCCTTTTCATGGGCCTTAGAAGCGGTGTGATCATCGGCTTCATCCTTCTCCTCACCATCATGGGGACGTTCATCTTCATGGACATGAAGGGCGTCGTCCTGGAACGTATCTCCCTCGGTGCTCTGGTGATCGCCCTCGGCATGCTGGTCGACAACGCCATCGTCGTCGTCGACGGCATGCGGATGAAGATGGAGCAGGGAATCGACGCCGTGAAAGCGGCCCGCGACGTCGTCGGCCAGACCTCGATTCCGCTCTTGGGGGCGACTTTTGTCGCGGTCGCCGCGTTCGCCTCGATCGGTACGTCGCAGGACTCGACTGGAGAATACTGCCGATCGCTTTTTATCGTGATCTTAATCTCGCTGACGCTGTCGTGGCTCACCGCGGTGACGGCGACGCCTCTTTTGTGCAAGACCTTCCTCAAGGTGAAAAGCGGCGACGGCGAGGCAAAAGATCCCTACGGTGCCATACACTTCCGGATCTACAAGCGCTTCTTGAGCGCCTCGATCCGCATGCGCTGGGTGACGGTGACGGTGGTCGTCCTCCTCTTCGCGCTGTCGATCGTCGGTTTCGGCGGCGTCAAGAAGAGCTTTTTTCCCGACTCGACGCGGCCGCAGTTCTTTGTCGACTTCTGGTTCCCGGAGGGAACGCACATCGACGAGACGTCGCGTCTTCTCGAGCGCGCCGAGGGCTTCCTGGCCGAGCAGGACGGCGTGATGCACGCGACCACCATGGTCGGCGGTGGACAGATCCGTTTCCTCCTGACCTATTCCCCCGAAAGCGCCTACCCGAGCTTTGGCCAGATCTTAATCGACGTCGAGGATTACAAGACGATTCCCGCGATGACGAAAAGCCTGCAGACCGACCTGGAGGAGCTCTTTCCGGAGGCGAACGTCAACGTCCGCATGTTCGTCAACGGTCCTTCGACGGGCGGCAAGATCCAGCTGCGGCTCTACGGTCCCGACGGCAGCGAGCTGCGTCGTATGGCAACGGTAGTCGAGGAGATCTTCGCGGCCGATCCGGTGACCAAGGCGTTTCGTAACGAGTGGCGGGACATGGTGAAGGTGCTGCGTCCGCAGATGGCGGAGACGCAGGCGCGCCAGGCGGGGATCACCCGTCCGATGCTGGGCCAGGCGGTGCAAGCGGCGGTCGAGGGTACACCGGCCGGCGTCTACCGGGAAGGCGACGAGCTCCTACCGATCATCGCCCGCTCGCCGGAATACGAACGCGTCGACTTCACAAATCTCGCGAGTATCCAGATCTGGAGCCCGGGGGCGCAGCGCATGATTCCCCTCGGCCAGGTAGTGACGGGCTTCGAGGTCGAGTACGAAGATCCCCACGTCTGGCGCCGCGACCGGATGAAGATGCTCAAACTCCACGCCGATCCACGCTACGGGCTGCCCAGCGACTTGCTCGCCCGGGTCAAGCCCAAGATCGAGCAGGCGTTGGGGGTCGACGCCCGGCAGAAAATCGGCCGTGACGTCGCGCCCGAGGACTGGACCGTGGCGACGATTCCGGTCAGCGACAGCGACCGAATTCCGCTGACGAAGCCGGGTTATTCGATGGCCTGGGGCGGCGAGATCGAGGATTCGGCCCGTTCGCAAGGCGGCCTCGCGAAGTCGCTGCCGATCTTTTTCGGCCTGATGGTCCTGATCGTCATCTGGCTCTTCAACAGCTTGAAGCGGACGGCGATCATCTGGCTCTGCGTGCCGCTGGCGTTGATCGGCGTCACCGCGGGGCTCCTGATGTTTCGTCAGCCGTTCGGCTTCATGTCGCTTCTCGGCTTGATGAGCCTGGCGGGTATGTTGATCAAGAACGCCATCGTCCTGATCGATCAGATCGACCTGGAGATGGGGAGCGGCAAGGTGCCGTTCGACGCGGTGGTCGACTCGGGCGTCAGCCGTCTGATCCCGGTGGCGATGGCGGCGGCGACGACGATCCTCGGCATGATTCCGCTTCTAAAAGACGCGTTTTTCGTCGCCATGGCGGTGACGATCATGTTCGGCCTCGGCTTCGCCACGGTCCTGACCTTGATCGTCGTGCCGGTGCTCTACGCGATTTTCTTCAAGGTTCCCAACGTAGCGAGATGAAGATGAAAACAAAGGCAACTATCCTCCTCTCCATAGTCCTCCTACTCCCGCTGGCGGCGACGGCTCAACCGCCGAACGACCTCACGGCCGAGTCGCAAGAGCTCGCGGAGAAGATCGAGCAGTACTTCAACGCCCGCGAGCGTGAGAACGACGCGCTCGCCGAGTTCTCGCGGCTGAGCCGGCTCCTCGACGAGACCCTGGGCGACCCCCACAGCGGCCGCTCGGAGCTGATCAACCTCGACACCCAGGTGAAGGTGGCACGTGAGAGGGCCTGCGCCTACACCGAGGAGACGGCCGAGCGGCGCCGGAGCATGTTCGAGAGCATGAAACGAGTCGCCGCCATGGTCCAAGAGCTCGAGCGGTTGGGGCTCGCGACCGACGGCTCTACCGTCGACGTCGGCGGGTGGTGGCAGGTGGAGGCCCAGCCGAGCGACGTCTGGGGCTTCCTCGAGCTGGCGCAGGACGGGATGCTCGTGACCGGCTCCTACCGTCTTTCAAACGGTTCCGAAGGCTCGATGAAGGGCACCTTCAGCGGCGGCCACCTGAAGCTGGAGATGGTCGACTCCGAACGCGGGACGGTGGGCGACGTCGAAGGCGAGATCGACGCGGAGTCCGGCGAGATCCACGGCACCTGGAGCACCCGCGAGGTCGGTTCCGGCCGTCCCGCGGCCGGCGAGTGGACGGCCCGCCGGGTGTCGATGGGTTAGACGGAGAAACAGTCACCCACCACCACGGAGCAAGAGCCATGAGCAGCACGAACGGCGCATGCAGGCGACCCGCATGCAGAACGCTTTGGAGCTCGTCGAGAAGATGACCGAGCAAAGCGTCCCCGAGGAGCTCGTGGTAGACTAGACGAACCGTATCGTCAGACGGCATCCTCCAGGAGAAGTCATGATCGAGTCACCGACACCCAAAACAGCCCCCGAAGGTGTCCCTCTGTCGTCGGATCTCGACGATCCCGAAGCCTTTCCGTGCTTCCTTTGTGACGATCCGATGACCAACCGCGGGCTTCGAGAGCGGCTGCGGACAGCCTCGCCTCCCGAGAGGACCCGCCTCCTGGCCAAGATCCTGCGCGAGGCGCGCGACACCGACGTCTGGAAGTACACCACTCCTGATGCGGTCGCAGAGGCCTGGTTGGCTCTCTCGCTCCATCTGGGCCGCCGGCGTGCGTTCTGGGAGTTCCTGCTGAGCTCCTGGGCCAGTCAAGGACGGATCCACTTTGAACCGGCTCGATAGCCTCCAACAGGAGGTGCTCCGCGCTTTTTTCGAGTACGAAAGCCGCTTCTTCCTGACCGGTGGCGCCGCTCTGGCCGGTTTCCACCTTCAGCACCGGACGACCAAAGACCTGGAGCTCTTCACGGTCGAAGACCGGATCGATGAGGGCGCTGCCGCGTTAGCCGCCATCGCGCAGGATCTCGGCGGGTCCCTTGAGAGCCTGGTCGTCTACGTGGATTTTCGCCGCTATCTCTTACGGCGAGGCTCAAGCTCGGTGGTCGTTGAGCGCGCTTCATCGCCCTTCCTGGCTTACCCTGAGGGCGGACCCGCCTGGGGAGCCGGCGCGCCGCGCTCGCCTGTGCGCCCCCCGCGCTGGTGGGGATCTCGACCAGCGGGTACACTGGATCCGTATACTCCGTCGAAGTAGCCGAAACTGGGAAAAACCGCAGACTCCGAAGACTATGACACGACTCTTTCACTCGTTCGCCCTCCTGGCCCTCCTGGCCGGCTGCTCGGCCGAGACCGAAGGAACCGCAACCGCCGTCGAGGAACCGGCCGCGAAGGCGCCTCCGGCGGTCGCTTTGTCCGCCGCCGAGGCCCTGTGGGCCGCCACCCTCGACGGCCCCACCGACGTGGTCCGAAAAGCGCTCGACGGCGGCGCCGATGTCAACGCGGCCGACCCGGACGAACGCACAGCCCTGATGCTGGCGGCCTTCAACGGCCGCACCGAGGTCGTCCGCCTGCTGCTCCAGCGCGGAGCACGGGTGGGCGACCGCGACCTCATGGGGCGCACGGCGCTGATGTACTCCTCGACCGGCGCCTTCGTCGACACCGTCGAGCTGCTCCTTCAAAACGGCTCCGACCCGAACGTGGCGGACAAGAGCGAAGTGTGGACAGCGCTGATGTTCGCCGCCGGCGAAGGTCAGATGGAGGTGGTCCGTATGCTATTGAGCTACGGCGCCGAACCCGGCGTGGTCGACAGCGACGGTGACACCGCCGCCGACCACGCGGTGACCAAGGGCCACAAGGAGGTGGCGCGGGCTCTGCGGCAGGCGGCCGGTGTGGACTCCGGAGCATGAACAGACAAACCATGAGGGAGATCGCCTACACCCTGATCGGCTGGACGGTCCTGGCTCTCGCCGCCTGCGGGGCGCCCCGTCCCGAGGAGGAGACCCCGTGAGTGTTTTGCGGGCGACTCTACCGGCGATGCCGAAGACCCAGGCGAGAAAGACCGAGAAGAAACCATGAGAGGTCCCCGCAGGGACGCCTGGATGAACTACGCGAAACCGAATTGATGAACTGGATCAAACCGAATCCCAACCAGACAGGAGAGCCCGAATGATCAGAGGCGGAGTCTTGAAGATTGTCCTTGCATTGCTGCTATTCAGCTTCGGCGTGTTGCCGGGATCATCATTCGCCCAAGTTGAGAAGCCCAATGTCGTTGTGATGGTCATGGATAATCTCGGCTGGGGTGAAATTGGGGTTTATGGCGGTGGAATCCTCCGTGGGGCGGAGACCCCCCGGCTCGACAAACTTGCCGCCGAGGGCATGCGGTTTCTCAACTTCAACGTCGAGACTCAGTGCACTCCCAGTCGTTCTGCGCTGATGACGGGCCGTCACCCCATCCGATCGGGGACGACCAAAGTGGTCTGGGGTCAGCTCTACGGCATGACTCAGTGGGAAGTCACCATCGCCGAGCTGCTTTCTGAACAAGGGTACGCAACGGGTATGTTCGGCAAGTGGCACCTCGGTGATACCAAGGGCCGCTTTCCGACAGATCAAGGGTTTGACCAGTGGTACGGGATCCCCAACACGACCGACGAGTCGCTCTATGTGGATGGCTTTCAGTTCGACCCCGAGACTCTCGAGGCGCCACACATCATGCAGAGCGTGAGGGGGAAGGCGCCCGATGAAGTGAAGGTCTACGACCGCGAGGCGCGGCGCAGAATCGACGCTGAACTAGCGCGACGCGCGATCGACTTCATGGAACGTAGCGTCGAGGCTGGTAAACCGTTCTTCGCATACGTCCCGTTCACGCTGGTGCACGTGCCCGCAGTACCGCATCCAGACTTCGAGGGATCTACCGGGAACGGCCGCTGGGCCGATGTACTTGCCGAGTTGGATCACCGCGCTGGACAGATTCTGGACGCGATTGACGATCTCAAGGTTCGGGACAACACGGTCGTCATCTGGATGAGCGACAACGGTCCTGAGGAAATCTATCCTCACCACGGGACAGCAGGGCCCTGGCGAGGTACCTATTTCACCGCCCTCGAGGGTTCCTTGCGGGCGCCGTTCTTGATTCGTTGGCCGGGCCGGATCCCGGCAGGGTCGGTCCACAATGAGATCATGCACGTCACCGATCTCTATCCCACCATGGCGCGTATCTCAGGCGCGAAGGTTCCGACGGATCGGGTCATCGACGGTGTTGACCAATTCGAATTTCTGACAGGGCAGGCGGAGCACTCAGCTCGTGAGGGCTTCCCGGTCTACAACGGCGACAACCTGCAGGCATACAAGTGGCGGAACTGGAAATTGCACTTTTACACACAAGAGACCATGCGCTCCGTCATCGAGCGGCCCGGTATGCCGAGGATGTACAACCTGCTGACCGACCCAAAGGAGCAATACGACTTGATCGAGATGGGCGGAAGGGCCAGCGAGGACAACTTCTGGGTGATGCCGGTCATCAGTAAGCTCTTGGTCGATCATCAGCGCAGCCTCGCTCAGTCGCCACCGATTCCGCTCGGCACACCGGATCCGTATCTACCAGGGAAACGCTGACCGGGCATCCTGAACAGCTGTGAACCATCATCAACCAACCAACCGGAAAGAACCATGAAAAGACTCACGATTCTCCTACTCCTCGTTCTTCTGACGGCCCTGCCGGCTGCGGCGCAAGACAAGCCCAACATTCTCGTCATCTTCGGCGATGATATCGGTATGTACAACATCAGTGCTTACCACCGCGGCATGATGGGGGGCAGGACGCCCAACATCGATCGCATCGCCAACGAAGGGGCGCTTTTTACCGACTACTACGCTCAACAGAGCTGCACCGCTGGACGGGCGGCGTTCATCACCGGGCAGCATCCGTTCCGCACGGGCCTCTTGACCATCGGCATGCCGGGAGCCGACCAGGGGCTCCAGGACCAGGATCCGACCCTCGCCGAGCTGCTCAAGGAGCACGGCTACACCTCCGGCCAGTTCGGCAAGAACCACCTCGGCGACCGCGACAAGTTTCTGCCCACCAACCACGGCTTCGATGAATTCTACGGCAACCTCTACCACCTGAACGCCGAGGAGGAGCCGGAGACCTACCACTACCCGAAGGACCCCGAGTTCCACAAGAAGTTCGGCCCCCGGGGCGTGATCCACAGCTATGCCGACGGCCGCGTCGAGGACACCGGGCCGCTGACCCGTAAGCGAATGGAGAGCGCCGACGGGGAGTTTCTCGATGCTTCTCTCGACTTCATGGAGCGCGCGGTCAACGACCGCAAGCCCTTTTTCATCTGGCACAACGCGACTCGCATGCACGTCTGGACCCGCCTCAGCCCGGAGTGGGACGGCAAGACCGGCCACGGCCTCTACGCCGACGGCATGGCCCAGCACGACCACGACATCGGCAAGCTCCTCGACAAGCTCGACGAGCTCGGCATCGCCGACAACACGATCGTGATCTACTCCACCGACAACGGTGCCCAGAAGTTCACCTGGCCCGACGGCGGTACGATCCCGTTCCGCGGCGAGAAGGGCACCACCTGGGAAGGCGGCTTCCGGGTGCCGGCGGCGGTACGCTGGCCCGGCCTGGTCAAGCCCGGCACGATCGTCAACGACATCTTCTCCCACGAAGACTGGGTGCCGACCCTGATGGCGGCGGCCGGCGATCCGGACATCAAGGAGAAGCTCAAGAAAGGCCACTCCGCCGCCGGCAAGACCTTCAAGACCCACCTCGACGGCTACGACCAGCGGGCCGTGCTCTCCGGAGAGGGGCCCGGCGCACGCAACGAGATCTTTTATTTCGACGCGGGCGGTAACTTGAACGCCGTGCGCTATCGGGACTGGAAGGTGCACTTCACGATCATGGAGGGCGCGATCAACGAGGCGTACCGCAAGAGCCCGAGTTGGCCGCTGGTCGTCAACCTGCGTCAGGACCCGTTCGAGGTCACGCCCGACGCGGCGCTCTACACCCGCTGGCTCGGCGACCAGATGTGGCTCTTCGTGCCGGCTCAGGCCTTCGTCGGCCAGTTCCTGGCGACGTTCCAGGAGTTTCCGCCCAGCCAGGCGGTGGGTTCGCTGAGCGTCGAGAAGGTGCTCCAGCAACTGCAGACGCAGATCTCACGGCAATAGGACGTCAAGGCAGCGATTGAACCTTGTTCAAAAAAAGGAAGACATGAGCCAAATCGATGACGACAAGCGGTGCGGCGTACGCCGCGCCGCGCTGCCACGACACCTCCGCACGTGGACCGCCCTGACGGCTTTCTTCGTCCTCGTGGGCCCCGCGGCCGCGGACGACGGCGTTGGCCGGCCGCGGCTGGTCCTTCAGATCACCGTCGACCAGTTGCGCGGCGACCTGCCGCGGCGCTTCGAGGAACGCCTCGGTCCCGGCGGTTTCCGCTATTTGCTCGAGCGCGGCCTCCATTACGACAACGCGCATTACCAGCACGCCAACACCGAGACGGCGGTGGGACACGCCACCCTCTTCACCGGAGCGGACCCGTCGCGTCATGGTCTGGTGGCCAACGAGTGGTTCGACCAGGTGACCGGCGAGCAGGTCTACAACACCGAGGACGATCGTCATCATTTGATCGGCAAGGAACCGAAACCGCACACCGGCACCTCGCCGCGCCAGATTCTCTCCTCGACGATCGGCGACGAGCTCGTGGTGCACGGCGGAGGACGGTCGCGCGTTTACAGCGTCTCGGTCAAAGACCGCGGCGCGATCATCCCGGGCGGCCACGCGGGGAAAGCGTTCTGGTTCTCCAAGAGCTCGGGCGAGTTCGTCACCAGCACCTACTACTACGACGCCTACCCCGAGTGGGTGAAGGCGTGGAACGCCGCCCGGCCGGCGGACGAGTATCGCGGCAAGTCCTGGACGCTGCTCCACGACCGTTCGACCTACGTCTTCGCCGATTCCGACGACCGGCCCTTCGAGGCGAGCGTCGACGCCCTCGGTCGGACCTTCCCGCACTCCCTGGGCGACGGCAGCTCGAAATACTTCTACGGCGTCCTGACCTTCACGCCGGTGGGCGACGAGCTCACCCTGAGCTTCGCCAAGGCGCTGATCGAAAACGAAAAGGTCGGCCAGGGCAAAGCCACCGACTTTCTGGCGATCAGCTTCTCGTCGACCGACTACGTCGGCCACGTCTTCGGGCCGTCGAGCCTGGAGAGCGAGGACAACGTCCTGCGCCTCGACCGGACCCTCGCCGAGCTCTTTGCCTACGTCGACGAGTGGGTGGGACTCGATAAGACCCTGATCGTCCTCTCGGCCGACCACGGGGCGCCGGAGGCACCCGAGCACATGGCCCGACTGGGGATGGAGACCGGCAGGTTTCCTCTTGACTGGTTCCAGTCCGTACCTCTGACCCAGGCGCTGGAGAAGCGCTTCGGACGCGGCGACCTGATCGCCGCCCACAGCCACCCTTACCTCTACTTGAACCTCGAAGCGATTCGCCAGGACGCCCTCGACGTGGCGGAGGTGGAACGCTTCGTCGCCGACGAGGTCCAGAAGCTCCCTGGCATGGCCTACGCCCTGACGCGTTCGGACCTGCTCGCCGGCCGGATCGCCGACGCGCCCTTGCAGCACCAGATCCGGCGCAGCTTTCATCCCACGCGGTCCGGCAACGTCCACCTGGTGCCGCGTCACTACTGGTACCTGCACTCGGCCAAGGAGGCCGCCACGATGGGGATCGCGGCGATCCACGGCTCGCCCTGGGCCTACGACACTTACGTCCCGATCTTCTTTGCCGGGCCGGGCGTGCCGACAGGAACCGTCAGCCGGCGGGTCGGCCCGCACGACATCGCGGCGACGCTCGCCGCCTATCTCGGTGTCAAGCCGCCCTCGGGATCTGTCGGGACGCCTCTCGTGGAGGTTCTGAATCGCTGACTTCCCCGAATAGAGACCTCACCGCTCTGGTACGCTCGCTCAGAGCTTCTAACGGACCGCTACCTGGTGAGCTATGAGTGACCCTCCTTCCCGCCTGCGCCGTGTGGCCCGCGGATTCTTGTGGACCGTCGCGCTCCTGGCGCTCGCCGCCGCCGGCTTGCTCCTCGCAAGCCGTCATCCCGCCGTCGGACGGCACCTCCTCCAGCGGGTCGCCAGGTTGCTTGAGGAGACGGCGGGGCTGCGGCTCACCGCCGAACGGCTCGACCTCCGTCTCGTCTCGCTGCGCGTGGAGCTCACCGGAGCCGCCCTCGCCGCCGACGAGGCGGCGCCGCCCTTCCTCACCGTGGATCGCTTGGCGGTCCGCGCCGACATGCGGCTGCTGCGCGGTCAAAGCGCCCTGCGCCGACTGGAGTCCTCTGCGGCTCGACTTCGCGGTACCTCTGGATCGGCGCGAGGGGGATCCGTCGAATAAGGTGTACTTCGGCTTCGGCAACGCTTTCTAGGCTTAGATCTTTTATTCCGACGCGGGCGGTCGTCGAGAAGGTGCTCCAGCAACTGCAGACGCAGATCTCACGGCAATAGGACGTCAGGGAAGCGGGAGCCATGATTTTCTTTCCCGTCACCGAGGAGCAGCAGGTGCGTTTCGAGTGGCCGCGGAGCGGGATAGAGGAGATGCCGCCGCGGTGCCGGCCTCAAAAACTGCGCCCGACGATCAGATAGAATTTGTCGCGGAAATCGCCGGCCGTCCCATAGGCCAGGTAGACGGGTCCGAGCCGTGTCCTGGCCCCCGCGAAGATCGTCGTCGAGTGGCGCAGGTCGCTCAGGTCGGCCTGCGAGACGTCGTCCCACATGTTGCCGGCCTCGAGCCAGCCGCCGAAAAGCTTGTCGTGCCAGACCTCGCGGTAAAAGCCGAGCCGCGCCACCCCGTAGAAACGGCCGCGTAGAGAATCGTCGGGAAAGCCGCTCAAAGAGGTCAGGCCGCCGATCGCGAGCTCGGCCCAGAAGGGAGTGTCGTCCGACGCCCAGCCACCGCTTAAACTGGCCATGATCGTGTTGCGTCCCCAGCTCCAGAACTCGAGCCAACGGGTTTCGACGGTTTCGTACTCGAAGTCCGCGCCCAAATCGTCGAGCGACGCGAAGGCTTCGAGGAACGCCGTCGCTCCGACCCGGGGAAATTCGACGTCGTCGAGCCGGTCGACCCGCGCCAGAAGCCGAATCCCCGCGAACTCGACGTCGGAAAGGTCCTCGAAGGGAAGGGACCCCGAAGTGACGTGGATCGATCCCCGTCCGCGTACGAGACCGAGCCGGACCTCCGCCGTACGACGGGCTTGCACGCCCAGCTCGAGCCGGAGCTGGCCCCGCTGGAGGTCGGTCTCCGCGATGGTCTGGTCGTCTTTGTAGAAGGTCGTGGGCGTTGTTCCGGCTTCCGCGGTCACCGAGGCGAACCACTTGCCGTCGAAGTCGAGCGGCTGGTAGTACTCGGAAGTGAGCTCTCGGGGCCGGCCGAGGAGGAGGTCGGTGCGGATTTCTCCCCCCCGGGAGTTGAGGCCGGTCGTGAGCAGGTTGATGAGAAACGAAGTTCGGAAGTCTCCGTCGAGATCCGAGGAGAGGTTCAAGCCGAAGCGGAGGTAGTTGGGCCCCCAGGGCTTCTCCTGGGTGTGGATGACCAGGGCGGTCTTGCCCTCGTGTCTCTCGAGGGCGAAGGAAACCTGTTCGAAGTGTCCGAGGCCGTAGATCCGGGCGAGGTCCTCGGAGAGCGCGTCGAAGTCGAGGACTTCGCCGGCTTGCATCCGGATCTGGTCTTCGATGATCCTGTCGTCGACTCGCTCGTTGCCTTCGAATCGAATCTCGTCGATGGTCGGCGGGGTCCTGCGGTGACGCCGGTGACGCGCTTGATACTCCCGGTACTCCTCTACCGAGACTCCGAGAGGACGCAGCAGCTCCGCTTTCGCCCGCGCCTCGACGATTCCGGCTTCGAAGATCTCCGGCAGGCCGCCGAATGCGAGCGTCCCGAACTGGCTGACTCTCGGGTGCAGCACGATGTCCGCGGCCGCCAGCTGCGGCTCCATGTTCTTGCGGATCAGCATGCGGTTCGTCTGGTTCTGGATCTGCACCAGCGAGCTCACCTTGCGCGACGAGAGAGGTGCCCCGAGGTCGATGGCGATGACGATGTCGGCGCCCATGGCGCGCACCACGTCGACGGGGACGTTGTTGGTCACTCCGCCGTCGACCAAGAGGCGGCCGTCGAGCTCGACCGGAGAAAAGACGGTAGGGATGGCCATCGAGGCCCGCATCGCGGTGGCGAGGTTGCCTTTCGCCAGCACCGCGGGCTCGCCCACCTGGATGTCGGTGGCCACCGCCCGGTAGGGGATCGGAAGCTGGTCGAAATCGCTGACGTCGGCCACCGGCAGGGTCAGGGACTGGAGGAGGAAGAAGAGCTTCTGACCCTCCAGGAGGCCGCTCGGCCATTGGAGCTTCCACTTCTTGACGCCCGCCTCGAAGTCGAGGAGGTAGCGCTGGGAGTCTTCCTTGCGCCGGAAGGAGAGGTCCTGCCGGGAGGTCTGGTCCTGCATGGCGTCGCTCCAGTCGACGGCGAAGAGGACCTCTTTCAGCTCCTCGGCGCTCATGCCCGAGGCGTAGAGCCCGCCCATGATGGAGCCCATGCTGGTCCCCGCGACGTAGTCGACCGGGATGCGCAGCTCCTCCAAGACCAGGAGCACCCCGATGTGGGCGCCGCCCTTGGCGCCGCCGCCGCCGAAAGCGATGCCGATCTTCGGGCGCTCACCGTCGTCTCCCGCGGCCGGATTCGGCACGAGGAGCAGCAAGAGCAGCAGCGGTAGGGTTCGCCTCCGGGAGGACGCCGTTCGTCGTCTTAAGGACATTGAGCTTCTCCGTGAGTGACCAGACGGCGGAAGTTGCTTGGCGCTCAGAGCTCCAGACGTCCGGACATTACAGGACGGGACACCCGATGACCAGGGTTTCGGGGGTCTTCGAGCGTGTCGCCACCACAGCCGAGAAACGCGGAGACCTCGGCTCGACGGTGGTCTTCGACGTCGAGGAGAAGCCGCGCTACCTGGTGGCCTACGGCGTCCGCAGGGAGGAGGCCGAAGGCCTGTTGCTGGGAGCGCTCAGCCGCCCCGGCGTCCGCCGAGGCGTCCGCCGCCCATGCGGCCACCGCCCATCGAGCGTCCGCGTGAGCCGCTCGAGTAGCCGCCCTGCGAGCGCCAGTTGTCGTAGCGTCCGCTGTTGACGTTGCCACGCTGGCGACCCGACTGGCTCCGGTTGAGGTCGCGGATGACATCGCTCGAGCCGCGCGAGCCGGCACGGTCGCGTACCGCGTCGCGCTGAGCGTCGCTGAGCCCCGAGCCGGCACGGTCCCGCACGGCGTCGCGTTGCTCCGGCGACAGCCCGTCGCTGACCTTGTCCCAGCCGCCACCCTTGCCGCCGTGCTTGTACCAGCCGTCGTCGCCGCGGCGATAGACGTCACCGTCACGGCCGACGTAGAGGTCGTCCTTGCCGCGCACGAATCCGGCCCGCCCGTCGCCCGTGTCGACGACCCCGCCGGCGCGTCCGCTCGAGTCGCGAAAGCCGCGGACGCTGCCCCGGGCGTCGCTGTAGTAGCCCGACTTGAGCCACTGGTCGCCGCGCGAGACGACACCCTGGCCCCAGCTCCCGTAGGCGTCGTAGGAACGGTAGCCCGCCGCTCCCACGCCGGTGCGCGGGTTGAAGGCGGCACCGTAGGCGGAACCGCCGCCCGCGCCGTAGGCGTAGCCGCCGCGGGCGTAGGTCCCGGTCGTCGGGTTGTAGGATGCGCCGAAGCCGGCGCCCCCGTAAGGACCGTAGTAGGCGTAGCCGCGGCCGTAGAACCCGGTCGACGGGTTGTACCAAGCACCGGCACCGTAGGTGTAGGGGTAGGAGTAGTAGATCGGATAGGGGTAGTAGAACGGATCGTAGTAGTAGTAGGGCGAGTAGTAATAACCCGTCCCCCAGACCACGCAGCCCCAGGAAACGTAGACGCCCATGTAGCCCGGCGTGTAGCCGTAGACCACCGTCTCAGGCGTCGAGTCGTAGGCGTAGACGTAGGTCGTGTGGTGGACCGGCGACTCCGACGGGATCGAGTAGATCTCCTTGGGGACTTCCGGGGCGACCGTCCACGGTCCCGTCGGGGCCGCGGCGAGGAACCACACACCCTTTTGACAGAGGTAGTAGGAGTCGTCGCCGACGCGGATGACGTCGGAGGCGGTGTTGATGGCGTAGGCGAGCTCCGTGCCCTCGATGTCCCGGAACTCGGGGTCGCCGACGTACTCGACCTTCACCTCCTTGGGCGCGTCCTCGCGGCTGACCACGGCGACGGTCGGGATCTGCGCCTGGAGGATCGCCTCCTCGGCCTGCGGCGTCCCCGGCACCGACGCCAGGACCGCTCCCTTGGCGTGGTCCTCGGGGATGTCGGCGAAGCCGTCGGGGAGCTTGCCGGTAGCCGCCGACCAGTCCCCTTCGAGGTCGTCGTTCTTGAACCAGCGGCCCGCCACCAGGTAGTAGTAGTGGCCGTCGTCGATGTGGCGGAAGAGATCCACCTCGGTGTTCTCGACGAAGAGGACCGGCGTGTCGGGGACCGGCACCAGCTTGGGCTCGCCTTCGATCACGATGAGCTCGGCGGGCGCGGTGGAGACGAAGACCGCGGGGACGTTCTTCGGCGAGATCTTGGTGCCGGGGACGTGGATCCTCACCTGGCGGAAGTTGTCGTTCATAGGAAGCTTCTTGAACGCCTTGGGGAGCTTCTTGGCGGCGCTCCAGGGACCCTGGAGCGCCGGGGCGGTGAGCCAGCCCGTCTCCTTGCGGAGATAGAGGGTGGTCTTGCCCTTCTCGTACTGGAAGAGGTCCCAGTTGGTATTCGCGGCGTAGCTTAAGTCGTCGACGCCCGAGGGGATCCAGGCCGGGTCGCCGTTGACGTTGACCAAAACCGCCGGCTTCGTGCTCACGAAGATGGCCGGCGGCTTGTCGTTGAGCTCGACCTTGCGGCCCTGGACCTCCGACTTCGAGATCCCGGCGAGGACCCTGTCGAGCGACACGGCGATCGGTTTCTCAGGGAACGTCGAGCGGACAATTTCCCGGACTCGTTCCGGGGAGGTGCCGTCGATCTCCGGGATGCGGATCTCGGCGAGCTCGAGGTCGTGGATGAAGACGGTCCGGGTATCCATGTGGGTGTCGGTCTTCGCCACCAGCTTGACCGCTCCGGCGACGCCCTCCTCGGCACCCGGCGCGGTGAGCATCACGGCCGCGTAGGCCTCCATCCTGAGGTAGTCGTCCCAGCTCCGGATCTGGGGCTGGTAGACGACGAGGCGGTAGTCCTCGCCGGTGAATTCCCGGGGCCAGCCGAGGTTGGGCCGGGCCTCGGCAGCGTCGGCCGGCGCGGTTTCTTCCTCGGAGAGGAGGGGAAAAGCTCCTGCCACGAGCAGGGCGAAGAGAAGAAGGGTGAGAGCTCTGCGGATCATTGCTGGTCTCCTGGGTGTAGGTCTTGAAGCTGGCCGGAGGGTCGAAGGGCCAGGGAAGAGAGTATTGCGGAATCACTGTAACGGAAAAATGAGACCTTGGTCCTATGGCGGGCCCAATTCCTCGAACGACGCCTCGACAAGCGTCAGCCGTAGCCGCACGGGCATCCCGGCCGCCGCTTCGAGCCGCTGGCGGGCGGTTTCGAACCTCTCCGGATCGAGCTCTTCGTCAGTGTAGATCGTCCCCTCGACCACCAGCTCGTCGCCCCAGCTTTGCACCGAGAGATTCTCGACTCGCAGCTCCTGGTCGGCACGTCGCAACTGCGAGAGGATCAACGCCTCCAGACGGTGGGTCTGGATCGAGGTTCGTGTCTGAAAGCCCAGGGGGATGGCGACGAGGACGATCGCCACGGCCGCCCACAGGATGGCGCGCCGCGCCGCCCGGTCGCGCCCCGTACGGGACGGACGGAAGCCGAGCAGCAAGAAGATGAGAGCGCCGACCAGGACGATGCCGGCGAAGTTGGTGAGGAAGAGCAGCAAGGCGCCGCCGCCCAGGCGGAAGTTGGACGAGCCCAGGCCCCAGCCGGCGACGCAGAGCGGCGGCACCAGGGCGACGCTGATCGCCACCCCGGGCAAGGCCGCCGCCACCGACTTGCGGCTGACTCCGTAGGCCGCCGCCGCCCCGGCCATCACCGCCACCAGGAGGTCGAGGAGGCTCGGCTCGCCGCGCGCCAGCATCTCGTGCGTCGGTGGACGCGGCGGTAAGAGCAGCGCCGAGGCCGTCCCCACGGCGAGGGCCACCGCGACCCCCTTGAAGGCGGAGGAGGCACCGCGGCGGATCAGCCGTACGTTGCCCTGGACGATGCCTTGTCCCACGGCGAGGATCGGGCTCATGAGCGGCGCCACCAGCATCGCGCCGATGATGACCGCGCCGCTGTCCAAGATGAGCCCCAACGAGGCGATGGCCGAGGCCAGGAAGATCAGGACGTAGTAGTCGACGCCGGCCCGCGCCGACTGGCGCATCTGCGCGAAGACCTCGGAGCGCTCGCGGACCGAGAGCGTCGGCAGTGGGCTCGAGACGAGCTCCCAGAGCCGACGCAACCAGTATCCCGAGACCCGCTCCGCCCTCTTGACGACGACGGTCGCCGCTTCCCGTCCCGCGGCGACTTCGGCCGGCAATCCGCCGAGGACCGTGCGCTGGAGGAGCCGGTCGACCGAAGCGCCGAGGAGCAGGACGTCGGTCCCCGCGGCCGAGTGAAGGATGCCCTGGGCGGCGTCGACGGCATCGACGACGAGGGGTTCCGCGGGCCCCGGCCGTGCCGTGCGGGTCTTCGCCACCGCCTCCCGGGCTTCTCGCTCCGCGCCCCGGGCGTCGACTCCGAGCACCGTGAGCCGGGCGTCGTAGACGGCGGCGAGGGCCTCGCCGAGCTCGAGGGCGACCGGGGCGTGAGGTCCGCCGGCCGTCGCCACCATCACCTCTTCGGCGGTGTCCGGCAGCAGGGAGTGGAGCACTGCCACGCTACGATGCGTCGCCGGGAAGACCTCCTCGACCACGGCCTCGTGCTCGCCCTCGACTCCCGCGGCCGGCCAGCCCAGGAGGAGGAAGTCGACCCGGTTCTCGGCCGCGGTGGCGAGAATGCCCGCGTTCGGCGACGGCGCGATGCGCACCAGCGGACGGACCGGCGTTTCGTCTTTCCGCGCGCTCCCGATCAGCTTCTCGAGGTCTTGCCACACCTCGGCGGCCGTTTCGCGGATCTCGTCGAGCGGTACTTTCTCGTCGAGCGGTACGACCTGCAGCACCAGGAGCTCACCGCCGCGCGAACGCGCCAGGGCCGTCCCGAGCCGGATCAGCGACGCGGTCGCCGCCGGCTCGCCGCCGACGCTCGCCAGGACCCGATAGACCTCCGGCTCGTCCGGGTCGACCTCGCCACGGCCGCCGCGGTCGACCAGGTACGTCCGCTGATGGAGCGCCACCACGCGATGGCGTGCGTAGGTCCAGAAGACGAGGCCGCCCAGAAGCCCCCAGCCGAGTCCCAGCGCGAGGCTCGTCCGGGGCAGGATGAGCGCGAAGAAAACGGCGCTCGCCGCCGCCAGCCCCGGCACTAGCGGATGGAGCGGCAACCGAGGACGCCGGCCGGACGACAGCTCCCCGGCCGGACGACGGAGATGGGGCCAGAGAACCAGGAAGCCTGTCAACAGGGCGAGGAAGCTGGCGACGCCGGCGAGGTCCAGCCGGGGCAAGGCCGTGCAAAGGGCCGCGAACAGAAAGAAGAAGAAGAGCGGTCGCCGCAACGCGCCAAGCCCCTCGAGCGAGACCAGCCACCGCGGCAGGAGGCCGTCGCGGGCCATGGCCCGCACGACCCGTACGCCGCGTTCCAGGGCGCGCTGGAGGCCGAGCCCGCAGAGCAGGACCGTGGTGACGTTCAGCAAGAGCACCAGGCGGTTTTCGTCCCACGAGACCTGGGAGAGGAAGCTTTCCCGGTCGGTCAGGATCTCCGAGTGGCGCAGGACGAGGAAAGCCGCCGGCGCTCCCAGCAGAGCGACCGGAAGCCAGGCCACCAGCAACGCCCGAGGGAGTGTCTTCGAGGGCTGCCGGAGCTGTCCGCGCAGATCGAGGATCAGCTCAAGACCCCAGAGCCCGGCCCCCAGGAGCGCGACGCTCGCCAGCCAGTGGCGTTGGGAGTCGACGTCGATCTCCATGCCGAGGTTCGACGCCGGGCGGGTGAACCCCCATGCCGTCATCGCGGCCAGCGCGACGAGCGCTCCCCAGAGGAGGATCGCCTGCCGGCGCCAGCTGCGGCGGAAGCTGAGGAGATTGTGGAGCGTGAAACCCCCCAGGACCGCGAGCGCCAGCACTCCGGTTTCGTACCGTGCCCCGAAGAGCAGCTGGAAACCGACTTCGAGACGGTAAGCGACGCCCCAGGCGAGAAGCGCCGTCACCGTCGAGTAGCCGCCGAGGAGCAACCAGCCGGCGAAGAAGAGCCCTTTCGCCGAGCCGCTGGCGCGAGCGACCTTGTAGACGCTGGCGCTGCCGTGTAGCTCGCAAGAGCGCTCGGCGTAGCCCAGGAGAAGCGGCAGGTAGAGGAGCCCGGCGAGGAGAAAGGCGAACGGCGCCTCGTCGCCGGAGAGGCGCAAGACCTCGCCGCTCACCACCAGGACGCCCAGCGGGACGCTGACCGACAGGCCGGCCGCCGTCGCGGCCGGCAGGCCGAGAACCCGGCTGAAGTCGACAGCGGGTCTCATCCCGTCGGCCGCTTTCTCCCTAGAACGCGAGGCGGGCGTAGAGCTGGAAGCCGCTGATACCGTACTCGACGCTGCCCCGGAACCGCTTCTTGTCGGTGTCGACGTCGTACTGCAGCGAGCTAAAGGAGAAGCCAAACCCGAAATGCTCGGTCGTCCGGTGCTCCAGGGCCGCGTTCAAGTCGATGGTCTCGCCGGAGATGTCGTCGACGGTCACCGCGGTGATGATCCGGGCTCCGGCTTTGAAGACGAACTTGTGCGGCATGGCGTAGCGCAACGCGATGCCCACGAGCGGCACCGGAGCGTCGACGCTGGCGCCTTGCTCGATCAAGCCGATGTCGGTGTTGGCGGCTCTCAGCCTGGCGTCTATGGTCAGGAACGAGACCCCGCCGGCCGAGACCCCGAAGGCCAGCTTCTCTTTCAAGACCACCCACCAGATCCAGGAAAACTCGAAGACCTCGCTCTTGAACTCGCCTTCGACGTCGACGTTGATCGGGAAGGTCCGGTCGCCGAATTGGATCTCGCGCGTCAGGGTCGTTGACGCGGAGCGCGACAGCGAGAAATAGCCGAAGTTGAGCTGGTGACGGGGCCGGATGCGCCATTCGAGGCCCAGGCGGAAGAGGGTGTCGGAGTCCTTGAGGCCGATCTCGTTCTCGAAGTCGAAGCGGTCGCCGAGGCCGAGGTCGATCTTCGAGTCGACGCGGGCCTTGGTGTTGAGCGTCGTGTAGAAGCCCCCCAGGGTGATCGCGAAGCGGTCGAGGGTCGGGTGGTCGAGGTGCTCGTCACCGGCGAGGACCGGCTGGGCGCAGAGGCCGGCGAGCAAAGCGACGGCTGCCAGCCCGGCGAGACGTGGGAAGCGGTGTGCAGGCGTTCGGGACATCGTCGTTCCTTTCTGGACGGACGGCGGCGACCACTGGAGGATGAGCGGTCCCCGGGTAAGTCGGAGTAGCGGCTATCCTATCAGCGCGGAGTCGGGATGTGATCCGGTGTGTACCAGATCGGTGACGTATAGGCCCTTTCCTGGGTCGTCATCGGCACCTCCCGGCCCGTCTCGACACCGAAGCGCACCGCCTCGTAGGCCGTCCACCGCGGGGTCGGGATCTCGAGGACCCGGGCGTAGTAGAAAGCCCGCCGGCCCGCGTCGAAGTCCGGATCCTGCCAGACCGTGATGAGCTCGGGATCGCCGATGGTGTTGGTCCAGGTGGCGTTCGCGACGTCGACCGTGTTGCCGACCGGCTCGCGGCAACGGCCGTCACTCCCGACGGTGCGGCCGTCCGAGACCGCGACGTCGTAGATTTTCTCCTGGAGCTTGCCGGCATCGTCGAGCCAGCCCTTGACGACCTGGATGCGGTCGAGGTTGGCTCCGAAGGGATCTTTCAACGCGGCGACGAGAAAGCTCGGTGCCGCCCCGTCGGGCGCCTTGGACAGGTCGCCGCCCATGGGGACGCCCCTCGTATAGCCGATCGCGCCCGGGTTCCTGGTCTTGGCGTCGGCGGCCTCGAACTCCCAGCCGCCGAAGAAGCGAACCATCATCCGCGAGCCGGTCGTGGCATAGGTTTCCCGGCGGGCCATGGCGTCGAAGAGGGCTTCGCGGGTGTTCTCGCGCGCCCAGACGGCGGCGTAGCCCGAAGCGGCCTGTTGCCAGCCCATGAGCTGCATCCCGTTGCTCGCCATGACCGGATGCTCCATTCGCTCGGGGCTCGGCTCCGAGCCCGAGTGCTTGCCGAAGAAGTTCTCTTCCTCGGCGCTCGCCAGACTGGTATGACTGTCGGTCGAACCGATCAACCCGAACTTGAAGGGGTTCGTGCCGAGCTCGTCTTCGAGCCGTAGGCCGAGCTTCAAGGCGGACCGGACGTACTCGTACTGCAACATGTCGTCCTCTTTCGGCTCGCTGAAGTTGAGGTTGGAGACATCCCAGGTTTCGTAGTCGGCGAACTCGTCGTTCGGCGACAGGAAGGGATGGGCCTCGCCGTCGCCCTTGATCTGAGTCGCTTCGACCAGCGGCTCCCAGCGCTGACGGCGCTCGGCATAATCCTGGTCGAGCGGCTCTCCACCCAGGGTCTCGACGGAAAACATCATGCCGTTCGAGAGGTTGCCGTTGTGGGGAATGGCGAGGACCTGGCCGCCGGTCTTCTCTTCGTATTCAGCAAGGGCTGTCCATAGGTCTTCCGGATCGATGCTGTCCGTGGCGGTGTAGGGGATGATACGGGAGGCCTTGTCGCCGTCGTCGCGGAAGATGACGACGCGATGCATGTTGTTTCCCGGCGGCGCCAGCGACGTCCATTCGTAGCCGATGAACGCCGTGAACCGACCGGGCTCGTTGTAGCGTTCGGCGGCATCGACGACGTTGTCCCAGACCGGCCGCATGATCTTCGGATCGTTCGGTGCCCAGGGGAACTCGCCGCGGGAGAAAAGATCGATCATCTCCAGAGCCGCCTTGACCGCGGACTGCCCACCTTCGTTGATCATCTTATTCCAGCGCCGTCCCTCCTCGGAGCCCAGGAGCAGGGGGTCGGCTCCCAGGAGCATAGGAAAAAACCCCATCGCGTCGGAGTGATCCGCGACCACGAGGAAATCCAGAGGTCGCGAAAGCTTGGCCCGTACTCCGGTTGAGGAGACGACTTCCTCACCGCGAGCGAAACGGTAAGCCTCGTTGAGACCGAGACGGTTCCCGAAGGCACCGGCGTCCATCGACAGCGCGGTGTGGAGATGCGTGTCACCCCAGAAGACCTGTGTCGGGAACGATCGGCCGGCATAGGGCGAGAAGTTCTTCGAACCGAACGCGGCCTCGACGTCCTTGGGATCGGTGGGGAAGTCTTGAGCCCAGGCACTCAGGCTTATCGCGATTGTCAAGAGGCAGGTCAACGTAGCTTGGAAAGCGGTGCTTCTCATGTGGAATTCTCCTTACGTTTACAGGCTCTTCAGTCGCCGGGGGAGTACCAGATCGGCGACGTATAAGCTCGCTCCTGGAGGCTCTTCTCGACTTTGGCATCGAGCTCCAGGCCGAAGTACTTGGCGTCGTAGGCCGACCAATGCGGCGTCGGGATCTCGATCACCCGGGCGTAGTAGAAGGCGCGCTCGTCCGGGTCGAAGTCCGGATCGGCCCAGGCGGCGGCCAAGAGCACGTCGCCGATCGTGTTGGTGTAGGTCGCGTTGGCGACGTCGACGGTGTTGCCGACCGGTGGCAGCTTGCCGTCGCTGCCGGCCTTGCGCTCGTCCGACCAGGCGACGTCGTAGACTTTTTCCTTCAGGTTGCCGTCGCCGTCGCGCCAGCCCTTGACGATTTGGATGCGGTCGAGGTTGGCTCCTTCAGGATCCCGCAGGGCCCAGACCAGGAAGGTCGCGGCTTTGCCGTCCGGCGCGCCCCGGAGGTCGCCGCCCATGGGGACGCCCTTGTCGTATCCGACCTTGGCCGGGCTAGGCCGCTCGATGTCGCTCTGGCTGAAGTCCCAGCCGCCGAAGAAACGCACGCTGATCCGCGAGCCGGTGGTGGCATAGGTCTCCTTGCGCTCCATCGCCTCGAAGATCCCGGCGCGCGTGTTCTCTCTCGCCCACACCGCCGCCAACCCACCGGCCACCTGCTCCCAGCCCCAGGTCGTGAGCTCGGGGTCGTCGGCCGACTCGATGACCATGTGGTCCGTCGCCCGATGCGTGTCGGGCTCGAGGCCGGAGTGCTTGCCAAAGAAGTTGTCCTCCTTGGCGGTGGCGAGACCGGTGTGGCTGTCGGTCGAGCCGATCATGCCGAACTTGAACGGGTTCGCTCCGAGCTTCTCCTCCATCTCAAGTCCGAGCTTCAGTGCCGAGCGTCCATACTCGTGCTGGAGCATCGAGTGCTCTTTGGCCTGGGTGCCGGGGAGATTGCCTTTGTCCCAGGTTCCGAAGTCGGCGAATTCGTCGTTGGGCGAGAGGGCTGGATGGGCCTCGCCGTCGCCCTTGATCTGGGTGACCTCGTAGAGAGGCTCCCACTTCATCCGGGCTTCGGCGTACTCGCGGGTGAGCGGCTCCCCGCCCATGGTCTCGACCGCGAACATGATGCCGTTCGAGAGGTTGCCGTTGTGGGGAATCGCCAGGACGTTGCCACCGGTCTTCTCTTCGTAGCCGGCCATGTAGGTCCAGAGGTCTTCGGGGTCCTCACTGTCGAAGAGCGAGAAGGGGACGACCTGGGTGGCGCGTTCGGCGTCGTCTTTGAAGATCACCACCCGGTGGAGGTTGTTGCCGGACGGCATCGACGTCCACTCGTAGCCGATGAAGGCCGTGAACAGACCCGGACGGTTGAGGCGATCGGCGATCTCGGCGGTGCCCTCCCACATCGACCGCTTGAAGTCCTCGTTCTTGATCACCTCGTCAGCGGCGGCGACGGCCCGTATCGCTTGCATCGCCGCCTGGTAGATCACCTCGAACTCGCCTGTCTTCATCATGTCGTGCCAACGCCGGCCGGCGTCGGTCTGGAGCAAGAGGGGGTCCGAGGCACGAAGCGCCGGGGTCAGGCCGAGGAACTCGGCATGATCGGAGACGACGAGGAAATCCAGTGGACGCACGAGCTTCACCGCCATGCCGTTGTTGGCCGTCACCTCCTCGCCGCGGGCGAAGCGAAAGGCTTCCTCCGGGCCTACTCGGTAATTGATGAAGCCGGCGTCGAAGGAGTTCGAGGTGTGCAGATGCGTGTCGCCCCAGTAGACGTTCTTCGGGTACGTCTCGCCGGCGAAGGGCGAGTAGGACTTGGGCGGCGGCTTGACGTCGTCCGGCTGTGGAACCGCGTCCTGAGCGCTGACGGCGCCGGCGAGGAGCGTCGTCGTCAGGGTCAGGGCGAGCAGTAGGTGTCGGGTCTTCATGGGGATTCTCCGTTCGGATCGTTGAAGGTATGCGGTGCTCTTGCTGTGAGGCGATGGTACTCGCGGTAGAAGGTAGGCGGCGTCATTCTCGGAAGTCTGTGATATTGGCGGGTCGAGGATTCGGGTGATCCTTGAGTGAAGCGTAGTATTGCACGATCAGCGGCATGTACTTGCCGACGACCCAGCTCGCCTCCGGACCGATGTCGGCCTCCTCACGTGGGTCTTGTTCGATATTGTAGACGTTCGGGTAGCCGTTCTTGCGGATCCGGCTTGCCTGGGTCCCGCCCACCGTCGTGAAGCCGTTGCCCGACGCAACGACGTCCTGCAAGTAGACGCGGAAGTGCCGCCAACGCACGGCAATCAGCTCGCCGTTGATGAAGGTGAGCAGGTGCTCGCGGTTGGAGTGGTCCTGCTTGCCAAGCAGCCAGTCGGACTGGTCGATGCCGTCGAAGGGACGGTCGGTCGGGACCGTGGCGCCGGCGAAGCTCGCCAGGGTCGGCAGGAAGTCCATGGTGGAGAACATGCCGTTGGTTACACCCGGCTTGATGTGACCGGGCCACTTGATCATGCCCGCAGTGCGGATCGAGCCTTCCCAGGCGCTGCCGAGCTCGCCCCGGAACGGCCCGCTGCTGCCGCCGTCGGGCCAGACCATGGTCTTCCAGGGTCCGTTGTCGCTCATCCACACGACGATGGTGTTCTCCTCCACTCCGGCAGCGTTCAGTGCGGCCAGTACCCGGCCGGTGTTGTGGTCGAGCTCCATGACGCTGTCGCCGTAGTCGCCGATGTGGGAACGGCCGGCGAAGTCCTTGCTGGGGAGATTGGGCCAGTGGGGCCGGGTCCAGGAGACGAAGAGGAAGAAGGGATCCTCGGCCTTCGCCTGATCTTCGATGTAGGCGACGGCCCGATCGGCGATCTCGACGTCGATCGTCCGCCGCACGTCGAGCGTGTACTCGCGCACTGCTTCGATGGGTTTTCCCACCTCGCCGCTCCAGATGTAGGAACGTTCGCTCTCCGTCGGTTCGTAGCCCGCGCGCCTCATGCTGCTGTTGAAGACGGCTTCGTCGGTCGAGTTGAGGATACCGAAGTAACTGTCAAAGCCCTGGCTGTGGGGATGGCTTTGCGCCTCGGTGCCCAGATGCCACTTCCCGAGGTAGGCCGTCGAATAGCCGACGTCCTTCAACACCTCCGCCATCGTCACTTCCTCGGCGGCCAGGGTGTTCGACGTCCCGCGCAGCACGACGAGAGACAGGCCGCTCCGGGTCGAGTACCGGCCCGTCATGGTGGCGGCACGAGACGGCGTGCAACCGGGCTCGACGAGGAATTGCGTGAAGCGCAAGCCTTCGGTAGCGAGCTCATCGATGCGCGGAGTGGGCATGCCGCGCACTTCGCCGCCGCCGTAGGCACCGAGATCCCCGTAGCCGAGGTTGTCGGCCATCATGAAGACGATGTTGGGTCGGTCCGTGTCCGACTTCTCCTGGGCGGGCACAGACGTCGAAAGTGCGAGTAGGACGACCGAGATCGCCCAGATTCTTGCGCAGCTCATTGCTGAATCCTCTGGTTGGTTAGAGACGTTCCACCAGCTCTGGCTACCGGTTGGAAGGTTCGTAGGGGTCCGGCGTGCCTGGACGGATCGGTGGCTCCTTCTTGAAAGAAGCAACGTGCCGGACCAAATGCTCCCCTGCCGGCCAGCGGATCCACCCGCTGTAGTACCACCTCGAGTTGAGCGGATACTCCTCTCTCGGGTCGGTGTGCAGGTCGTAGATGAGCGGCACACCGTAGGACCTCGTCGGATCGGCGAACGCCCGGTCGGCCTCGACCTGCCGCTTCATGAAGTCGATCGAGCGTGAGGTGAACTCGCCGTCGATCAGGGCGCGCTCCTCCGTGTTGTAGACGCGGAGCTTCTTCGGCTGCTCCCCTTTTCGTCCCTCCATGATGTGCTCGGGCTGCGCGAAGGGGTGAGAGTCGGGCCGGTAGCGGGTGTCGTCGGGCCAGGCGCTCTCGTCGGAGGAGTTGGGGATGCCGTACCACTCGTCGAAACCCTGGTCGGTGGGATAGCGTCCCTCGGTGTGCCCCAGGTGCCATTTACCGAACATGCCGGTGGCGTAGCCGACGTCGGAGAACATCTCGGCCAGCGTGTATTCCCACTGGGTGAGCCCGTAGACCGGCGTCTCGATGGGGATCGGCGCGTTGCCGGTCCGGATGGCGTAGCGGCCGGTCAGGATGGCGGCGCGGCTGGGCGTGCACTGCGCCTCGACGTTGAAGTTGAGCAGCCGCATGCCTTCGGCGGCGAGGGTGTCGATACGCGGCGTCGGCGCGCCGCGCAGGACGCCGCCACCGTAGACGCCGAGCTCGCCCCAGCCGAAGTTGTCCATGAAGACGAGGACGACGTTGGGCTTCTCCTGTGCCGCGGCCGGGCTGTGCTTGTCTTGTGCCGCCGCCGGCAACGCGAGCGTCGCCAGCAAGGCAAGGAGGAGCAGAGGTGTGAAGGCTCTTCTCATGATGGGGCTCCTAAATGGACCGGCGGACGGACGCGGGTAGCGCTTCCAGCAGGTCGGTTTCTTCGAAGGGCTTGGCGAGGAGAGCCAGCGCTCCCAGAGCCTTCGCCCGTTGCCGCGTCGTTTCTTCCAGGTGGGCGGTGATGAAGACGACGGGCGCCTTCGTCCCCTCCGCCGCCAGCCGCTCCGCGAGCTCGAAGCCGCTGGTCCGCGGGAGCTGGACGTCGAGCAGGAAGCACGAGGCGCCGTGCCGTCGATCGTCCTTCATCAGCTCTCCCGCCGATCCGAAGGCCAGCGAGCTCACGCCGTGGGAACGCAGCAGCCGGCCGAGGGCGCGGCAGACGGAAGAGTCGTCGTCGACGATGCAGACGATGGATGCGGTGGAGGTCATGGGGTTCGTGCTCTGCCAGGTACGCCCGGCAGTATTGAGCCCTCTTGGGAGGAGGGCAATGGGACCTTGGTCCTACTTTTGGAGAGCTTTACGTCTCTACGCGATGGCATAGCCCTCCGGAAACCACGGGTTGACACCCGAGGTCCGACGACGCGAAGCGTCGTCACGAGACGTCCACTGGGGTTGTTCCTTCGAAGAGCTACCGTCCGACGGACGAATCTGCCGGCAACGTGAAGTGGAACGTGGCGCCTCGGTCGTCGTTCTCGTAGGCCCGGATCCGGCCCTGGTGCACCTCGAGGATCGAGCGGACGATCGCGAGCCCCATCCCCATGCCGTCCGCCTTCGTGGTGTGGAACGGTTCAAAGAGCCGCTCCGGCTCCTGGCCGCCGAAGCCGGCCCCGAAGTCACGCACCGAGACACCGACTCCCTCCCCGGGCTCGTTCTCCGTGCGGAGGACGAGCCTCCGTTCCTCGGCCGGCAGGTCGGCCATGGCGTCGAAGCCATTCAAGATCAGGTTGAGAAGCACTTGCTGGAGCTGGACCCGGTCGCCGCATACCGGCGGCAGTCCCTCGTCGAGCTCGAGCTCCAAGTCGACCCCCTTCAAGAGGGCGTCACTGCGCAGCAAAGGCAGTACCTGACGGATCACCTCGTTCATTTCCAGAGGCTCCAGCTGCGGCTCGTGTTTCTGGAGCAAAGCGCGCAGCCGGCGAATGACCTCGGCCGCCCGCCGGTTGTCGGCGACGATGTCTCCGAGGATCTCGCCGATCTCCCCGAGGTCCGTTTCGCCGCTTTCCAGGAAGCGCTGGGCGGCGCGGGCGTTCGATCCGATGGCGGCGAGGGGCTGGTTGAGCTCGTGGGCGATGGCCGCGGTGAGCTCGCCCAGTGTGGCCTGGCGTCCGACGTGCGTCAGCTCGTCCCGGAGATGGCGCAGCTCCTCGTTCTTGCGCTTTCGCTCCGTGACGTCGGTTTGGATCCCGACGTAGTGGGTGACGGTGCCGTCGGCACTTCGTATCGGCGAGATCCGCAGCAGGTTCCAGAAGGGGGTCCCGTCTTTGCGGTAGTTGAGGATCTCGTCCTGAAACGTCTCGCCGTGGGCTATGGTGGCGCGGATCGCGGCCAGGGTCTCCGGATCGGTGTCGGGGCCCTGCAAGAACCGGCTGTTCTGTCCCAGGACCTCCGATGCCTCATAGCCGGTCAACCGGGTGAAGCTTTCGTTGACATAGCTGATGTACATGCCCTCGACTCGCGCGTCCGTGATGACGCAACCGGAATAGAGCGCCTCGATCGCCGCCGACTTCAGACGGATCTGCTCCTGCGTCCGCCGCAGGTCGGTCACGTCGCGTGCGGTTCCCCAGACTCGCAGAACCTTGCCGTCCTGGATCGTGCCTACGAAGTTGTTCAGAAAGATCCTTTCCGTTCCGTCCGCGGCCCGCTCGACGGTCTCCTCATCAGTCATCCGGTAACCCGAGCGAATGGTCTCGAGCAGGAAGGGAACGCTGGTGGGCAGGGACCGGGGGAAGAAGGTCTCCAGCCGCCATCCGAGGACGTCCTCGCGGGTCGTGGCGTAGGCGACGGCAAAGGTCTCGTTGGCCTCGACGATCCGGGCATGCTGGTAGAGGAGATCGACCTGCTCCATCTCCGGCAAGTCGATCGGGACGCCCTCCTCCATCTCGATGCACCAGATGGCCTCGGTGCTGTTGGCGACGAAGCTGCGGTAGCGCTCGTGGTTGATCGCGAGCAGCTCTTCGGCGGCGTCTGTGGATTCTCGACCCATGATCCGGTCATTCGGAGTCGAGCCCGAGCTTCCCGGCCATGCGGACGAGCTCGGCCAGCGAGCCGGCCTGCATCTTCTCCATGAGCCGTCCGCGGTGGACTTTGACGGTTTTCTCGCTCACCCCCAGCCGGGCGCCGACCTGCTTGTTCAGGAGGCCGGTGACGACGAGCTCGAAGACCTGCCGCTCGCGGGTGGTCAGGGTGTCGAGGCGCTCGTCGAGAGCTTCGCGCTCGACGCGTTCGGCCCGGGTCCTGCGGCCGCGTTCGAGCGCCTCGCCGACGGCGGCGAGGAAGCGTTCGTCATCGACGGGCTTCTCCAGGAACTCGGTGGCGCCGGCCTTCATCGCGGCGACCGTCGAGGGCACGTCGCCGTAGCCGGTAAGGAAGATGACGGGGAGGTCGCGACCTCTCCGGCGAAGCTCATGCTGGAGCTCCAGGCCGTTCGTCGACGGCATCCGAAGGTCGAGCACCAGGCACCCGGAGCGTCCGGCCGCCGGTGTGTCTAGGAAGGCCTCGGCCGACGGGTAGGTCTCGACGGCGAGCCCGGCGGAACGGACGAGCCGTGACAGGGCGCGCCTCACCGAGGCGTCGTCGTCGACGACGACGACGACGTCGTCAGCGGCCAGGGGCTCTCTCTCCGGTACGGCTTCCATCAAGGTCCTTACGGCGCTTTCACCTCGGGGAAGCTCTTGAACATCTTCTTGACGACCTTGCGGACGATGCTCTTGGCTTTGCGCGCCTTCTCGGGCTGCACGTCAGTCGCCTGGCCGCGCCAGACGAGCTGGCCCATCGACGCTTCGTAGACCTCGACGACCAGGGCGACGTAGAGGAAGGTCGGGTTCTTGCCGGCATGGGTGCGGACGTAGAGGTCGGCGGCGCCGTCGGAGCGCTGCCAGCCGCCCGCGGCGAAGTGGGCGTCGACCGTCGCGCGGATCTCCTTCTCGATCTCGTGGTTGGCGGCCGGCGTGCCCTTCTGCCAGGCGTAGGTGCGAAGGGGCGAGAAGTCGAGGCTGCCGTAGTATTTGACCTCGACGGTGAGCGCGGCGGCGGAGCCGGCCGCGAGGAGAGCGAGGGTGAGGAGGAGAAGCGTCTTCGTCTTCATGGCGTCGTAGAGTCTGGCTGGAATCGGCGCCCGGGTCAAATGGGGGGGAAGGCTACGACCAAAGTCCTATGGCACCGTCTCTTGCCGCACGGCATGATCGCCTTGCGATGTCTGCGAAGAAGGCGCAGAATGGACCGAACGAACTCAGACCTCGGAGGACGAGACCATGAGACAACTACGCGGCCTTCTTGCCGTGCTGCTGATTCTGGCCCCCGGGCCGCTCCTGGCCGACGACCTGACCGGCGCGGAGAAGATCCTCTGCACGTCGGCGCAGGCGACGCTCTGCACCGCGGACGGGGAGTGCACCAGCGCGCCGCCCTGGGAGCTGAACATCCCCAACTTCATCTTGATCGACTTCGCCGCGAAAGAGCTCGGCACCACCGAAGCGAGCGGCGAGGCGCGCAAGACCGAGATCCGGAACGTGACCCGGGAGCACGGCCTGATCGTGCTCCAGGGCTACCAGGACGGCCGCGCCTTCAGCTTCGTCATCACCGAGAAGTCCGGCATGGCGACGATCGCCGTGGCCCGCGACGGGCTCACCGTCACGGTCTTCGGTCCCTGCACGCCGTCCCCCTCGAAGTAACGACAACCGGAGAGAACGCCATGAAGAAGAACCTTTGGATCGCCTTGACGATCGCCGCCCTCTGCGTCTTCCCCAGCCTGGCGCAAGGCCAGGCCGTCGAGGAGCCTACGGGCCAGAAGACGCTTGCCGCCACGATGAACGTCTACGTCTTCCCGACGGAAGGCCAGGGCACCGAGCAGCAGTCGAAAGACGAGGCCGAGTGCTACAGCTGGGCGGTGAAGAACACCGGCTCCGATCCCTTCGAGCTCGGCAAGCGGGCCGAGCAGGCGCAGCAAGCCGCTGCGCAGCAAAAAGAGCAGGTCGCTGCGGCCGGACAAGGCGCGGGTGCCCAAGGCGCGGTGAAAGGCGCCGTGGTCGGCGCCCTGATCGGCGAGATCGCCAGCAACGACGCCGGCGAAGGCGCCGCCTGGGGCGCCGCCGCGGGGATGGTCGGGGCGCGGCGTAGGACCCGCAGGGCCAAGAGCCAGGCCAACCAGCAGATCGACCAGCAGGCCCAGCAGGTCCAGCAGGCGACGGCCGAGGACCTCGAGAACTTCAAGAAGGCCTTCAGCGTCTGCCTCGAAGCCAAGAAGTTCCTCGTCAAATTCTGAGCCCTGAACAAGTGAGAGGAAGGAGAAGCCCATGAGGCTGAAACCGGCTCTTTTTGCCGTCGTTTGTGTCCTGGTGGCCCTGGCGCCGCCGCTCGCCGCCCAAGCCCCGGAGAGGATCAAAGGGCGTGTGATCGACGCCGGTTCCTCGGTGCCGGGTCCGAACAGCGCCTTCTTCACCCTACACGTCGACGAGTACTCGACGGCCGCCGACGTCCAGGAGCTTGCCGCGCTCCTGGCCAAGGAAGGATCCAACGCGCTGCTCAAGAAGCTGCGCAAGATGGACCACGGGTACATCCGCATCGGCCGGAGCCTCGGCTATCCCGTCGCCGTCATCCGTTCGATCGAGACGCCGGAAGGACGCGTAATCCGCGCCGTCACCGACCGTCCGATCCAGATCTACGAGGTGATGCGGAGCCTGCGCACGGAGGATTACCCCTTCGGCGTGATCGAGATCCGGCTGCCCGCCGACGGCAAAGGCGAGGGGACGCTCATCGCCGCCGCACAGGTCGAGTACAACAAGGACGGAGTCATCGAGATCGAAAGCTTCGGGATCCAGCCTTTCCGGCTGATGAACGTCGAGGCGGAGAAGGTCAAGGAGAAGAAGAAGAAAAAGAAGGACTAGCGACGCGGACGCCTCCGACCGACGATGCCGGATCTGCTCCCGCCGACGCACCATCCACTCATAGCCGCGCAAGCTTGCTATGGGCTTCCATGTTTCCACACGCGAAAACCCAAGGAGCCCCCTCGACCATGCACTTCTTCACCGACCGCCGTCCCTTTCCCGTCCTTGCCCTCGTCCTTACGACGCTCCTCCTGGCGACTCCGGCCGTGGCCAAAGATCTGGGGACGAAGTACGACAAGAACGCCGATTTTTCGACCTACAAGACGTTCAAGTGGGACCAGGAGTCACAGAAGCCCCGCGGGCCTCGCGTCTCGCCGGGAGGCGACGTCGATCTCATGATCCGCGAGCACGCGACGGCGGCGCTTCAAGCGAGCGGCTTGACGGCGTCCGAGGAGGAGGCGGATCTCCTCGTCGGCTACGACGCCGCGGCCATCGAGGTCATGAACGTCGAGTCGGTCACCAACTACGAGGCGCGCCGCCAGCAACCCATGGGAGGGATCGACTGGGTGATGGACGGCACGATGAGCTCCTACGTCGACGGGACCCTGGTGATCACCTTGACCGACGCCAAGACCGGCAAAACGGTGTGGACCGGCTGGACCACCGAGAAAATCAAGAACGTCAGCAATCCTCACAAGCAGGTGCGCAAGATGGTCCGCAAGCTGCTGGGAAGGTTTCCGCCGAAGAAGTAGTCCGAAGCTGCCGAAAGGGCACGCAGGGCGAGCTCGAAAAGGTCGCGTCCCGTCACCTAGCGCTCCTGGAGGAGGCACGTCCGGAGGCAGGCAACTTTGAGGCAACGGTGGCGACAACCTGGTCGTTGAGCTTTCGGGAGATTGAGGAGACCTCACCAGCGTCGGCCAACGTCCGTCGGGAGACAGGTCGTAGATGCGTCTTCGTCTCGTCCCAACTCGTCTACGCAGAGGCGGCTGCACGGGTAGAATCCAGCCGAGGAAGGGCCGTCCGGGTTCCTCCCGGAGGCCCACCCCCTGGAAGGAGAGGAGTCCCCATGCAGAAAAAGACCAAGCGGCCTCGTCCCGTCGTCCTCGTCGTCCGCGACGGCTGGGGCCGCAATCCCCACCGCGAGCACGACTCCTGGAACGCGATCCACCTCGCCTCGACCCCGTGCTGCGACGCGCTGCTGCGCGACTACCCCTGGACGCTCGTCAAGACGAGCGGCGAGGACGTGGGCCTGCCCGAGGGCACCATGGGCAACAGCGAGGTGGGCCATCAGAACCTCGGCGCCGGACGCATCGTCAACCAGGACTCGGTGCGCGTCACCAAGGCGATCCGTGACGGCTCGTTTTACGACAACGAGGCGCTGGGCCGCGGTGTCGACCGCTCCCTGAAGCGCGGCGGCGCCGTTCATCTCCTGGGCCTCGCGTCCGACGCCGGGGTCCATGGGCTTTTGACCCACCTCTACGCCTGCCTGGAGCTTTGCCGGCGGAAGGGACAGGAGAAAGTCTACCTCCACCTCTTCACCGACGGACGCGACACGGGTCCCTTCACCGGCAAGGGCTTTGTGGCCCAGGTCGAGGAGAAGTGCACCGAGATCGGCGTCGGCCGGGTGGCCTCGCTCTCGGGCCGTTACTACGCCATGGACCGCGACAATCGCTGGGAACGGGTCGCGCGGGCCTACGACTGCCTGAGCGGCCGCGGCGCGGACGTCCCCAACTTCGCGGCGGCGGCGGAGGCCATGGACGACTATTACGAGAATCCGACGACCGGAAGCCAGGAGGGCGACGAGTTCCTCACGCCCCGCACCCTCGGCGAAGATTGGCGGGAGACACGGATCCGAGCCGGCGACACGGTCGTTTTTTACAACTACCGCGGCGACCGTCCGCGGGAGATCACACGCGCCTTTGTTTTCGAAGACTTCTACGGCCACGTCGCGCCGTCGCCCGACAGCGGCGAAAAAGGTTTCGACCGGGGAGAGAAGCTCGACCTGGCCTACGTCACCATGACAGCCTACGAGAAGAAATTGAACGCCTGGGTCGACGTCGCCTTTCCCAAGCCGCCGCGAATGGAAAACATCGGCGCGGCTTGTCTTTCGTCCCTGGGCCTGACGCAATTCCGCTGCGCCGAGACGGAGAAGTTTCCGCATGTGACGTTTTTCTTCAACGACTACCGCGACGAGCCGTTCCCCGGCGAGACGCGCCACATGCCGCAGTCGCCAAGAGTGGCGACCTACGACCTGAAGCCCGAAATGAGCGCCCACGAGGTCTGCGCGGCGGTCCTCGCGAGAGTCCGTGCCGAGGAGAGTCCCGACTTCATCCTCGTCAACCTTGCGAACACCGACATGGTGGGTCACACGGGCAAGCTCGACGCGGCGATCCGCGCCGCCGAGACGGTCGACGGCCTGGTGGGCCGGATCGTCGAGGCGGTCCTCGGACGCGGCGGCAAGCTCGTCGTCACGGCCGACCACGGCAACTCGGAGCAGATGTACGATCCGGAGACCGATGCGCCGCACACGGCGCACACGACCTACGACGTCGAGCTGATCGTCGTCGACCCGGAGCGGCGCGAAGCGGCGACGGGCAACGCCGAGGAACCGTCTCCGGCCCTGGCGAGCGGCGGCCGGTTGGCCGACGTCTTTCCGACGTTGCTCGAGCTGATGGGGCTACCTGTGCCCGTCGAGATGAGCGGCCGTTCGTTGCTCTAACCGTCCCCTTGGGGGGAACGAGGGGGGAGATGACTGGCTAGAGCTCCCGCGCCGCCGCCTCGGCCGCGGCGACGGCAAGCTCCAGGGCCTCCGCCATCGTGGCCAGGTCGAGGTACTCGGCCCGGTCGTGCGCCGAATGGATGGCCAACGTGGCGCGGCCGAGCGATCCGGAGGAGATCGACAGGCACTCCACGCCGCGGTGGGCGAAGGGGATCGAGTCGATCCCCATGCCCGGCGGCATCGTGACGTTGCGGATCCGGATGCCGGCCGCCACCGCCGCGCGGCGTACCACCGCCGCGAGCCGCGGCGCGAAGGCCTTGCCGAAGCCGTAACGGTGGAGCAGCACCATACGGCCCGGCGAGCCGGCGCCGTCGAAGTTCAAAGCGTAGAGCGGACGTCCCCGCAGCTCCTCCAGGTGAGCGTCGAGCCAGCGCATGGCGCCCACCATGTGGTCCTCTTCGGCACCCGGAGAGAGGAAGATCAGCTCGACGTCGTCGCCGAGGCGTTCGGGGAGGAGATGGGCGAGCTCCAGGACGATCCCCACCGAGCCCGCGTTGTCGACGCCGCCCGGCGAGAGGTTGCCGCTGCGCAGGGTCGAGAGGGTGACGAGCGCCAGGGTGGCGACGGCGCCGCTTGCGAGCACCAGGCCGGCCGGCGCGGCCGCTCCCCGCCAGGCCGCCACGGCCAGGGTGGCGGCGAGGCCAAGGGCGCCGAAGATGGCGGCGAGCGTCGCGCCCATGCGCATCGGAAAGGTCAGGTTCTGCGACTTCGAGTCGTGGTGGGCGAGCAAGACGAGCCTCAGGCGCGGCTCGCCGCGGCTCGGCCGGCGACCGCTGACGTTGGCGGTCCGGGTGGGCCCTTCGCGTTCGTAGAGCCGTTCGGCGCCCGGAGCCCAGACGAGCAGCACCGTGCCGACGAGGGCGCCGGCGGCAAGGAGCGCCAGGGCCAGGAGCGTCTCCCGCGGCCCTGCCGCGCGCCACCCCACGAGCGTCGCCGCCGCGACACCGGCCGCGGCGGCGAGGAGCACCGTCGTCAAGGCGCGAAACGCCGGCCGGACGTCGTAGGTGAATCCCTCGAGGGCGACCTCGAGGTCCGCCTCGCGCATCCAGCCGGCGACGAGGTCGATCGCCCGTCGGTCGCCCTCCGTCCCCGGATAGCGCGGGAAGGCAAGCTGGGTGGCGCGGTCGAGGGCACGTTCGGCGTGTCGAGCTTCGAGAGTCATCCGCGGATCCTCAACGGCTCAGGCGCGAAATTCCTTCGGACCGTTGCCTCCGTCTTCCCCCGGCAGCGTGAAGCAAAAAGTGGCGCCTTCGCCGGGGCCGGGAGACTCGGCCCAGATCCGGCCGCCGTGGATCTCGACGATCCGCCGGACGAGCGCGAGGCCAATCCCCGTGCCTTCGCCGCTCGCGCTCAGCTTCTGGAAGAGGCCGAAGATCTGCTTGAGATACTTCTCCTCGAGCCCGACGCCGTTGTCACGGACGAAAAAGACCGTTTCGCCGCCCTCGTAGCGCAGGGAGACTTCGATCCGCGGCTTCTCCTGATCGCCCATGAACTTGATGGAGTTCTCCAGCAGGTTTTGGAGGAGTTGGACGAGACGGACGCGGTCGACCCGGATGACCGGGAGGTCCTCGGCGACTTCGACCTTGACGCCGCGCTTCGAGAGCCGGCCTTCGACCAGCTCCACGGCCTCCTGAGCCATCTCGCCGAGGGCGGCGTTCTGCGGTGGATTGACGAAGCGGCCGATGCGTGAGAGCTCCAGGAGCTCGTCGAGGAGTTGCTTCATCTTGTCGGCAGCGGCGTGGATCCGGTCGAGGTCGGAGCGCGAGCGCTCCTCGTCTCCGGCCGCGAGGTCTTTTTCGAGGAAACCGAGGAAGCCCTTGATGGTGATGAGGGGGGCTTTCAGGTCGTGCGACACGGTGTAGGTGAAGCTTTCGAGCTCCTTGTTCTTGTCCTCCAGCTGGCGGATCACCGCCTCGCGCTCGGCCTCGGCGCGTTTCACGTCGGTCACGTCGACGAGTGTCGCCTGGGCTTTCAGGACATTGCCGGCCTTGTCGCGCTCCAGGGTGGCCGAGAGGAGGACCTTCAAGACCCTGCCGTCCCGGGTGACGAAATCGTATGGGACCTCGTGGCAGTGTCCCTGCTTGAAAAAGCGCGGCATGCCCACCTTCTCGGACCAGTGCCGGGATTCGGGGGTCAGGAAATCGGTCGGCATGCGGCCCAGGACCTTGTCGCGGCGGTAGCCGAGGGTCTTCAACCAGTGGTTGTTGACCTTGACGATACGGCCCTCACCGTCGACGGAGTGCATCATGACCGGGGTCTTGTTGTAGAGGTCGCGGTAACGGACCTCGCTCTGGCGGCGGACGGTGGAAGCGGCGAGCGACGCCTGCTGGGCCACCCGGTAGCCGCGGTAGAGGGAATGGAGCGCGAGAGGCACCAGGAGGCCCGCGATCACGAGCACCCCCAGCCCCCAGGGCAAGGCCGTCGTCACGAGGTTGCGCTCGATCTGGCGCACTTCGGCCTGGACGGCCACGTAGGCGTCGAGGCCCTCCATGTAGACGCCGCTCATCAAGAGCGGCGTGCCCTCGACGCGGAGCTGACCGATCCAGTCCTCCCGCAGGTCGAAAAGCTCCTCCCACGTCGACGCTGCAGCGAATGCGCTCGGCCGAAGCCGAACGTCCGTCAAGTCGCGGCCCACGAGCTCCGGTTGCCGTGAGTGGTAGATCACCGTACCCGGAGCCTTGACGAGCAGGAGCCCTCCACTGGGCTCGAAGCCCTGCCAGAGCTGCTCGGCGCTTTGGTAGAGCCCATCGCTCGACGTGAAGCGGCCGGCGAGGGTCCGTTCGAGGTGGTTGCGAACCGTCCCCGCCAGCGCGCGGTTGAGCTCGCCGACGTTCGTGAGGACGTTGTGACGGCTCGCCCGGTAGGCCAGGTAGGCGATGGCGCAGCTGCCGAGGACGGTCACCATGCCGATCATGACGGCCGTGCGGATCAGGCGCCGGGTGGCGACGGCGGTCAGCGCCTCGAAAGTCCCCGCGCCGAGCTCGGTCGTGGTGGCGTCGGTCGACGTCATCGGTCGTCCTTCATAGCCCGTCGATCATAGTGCAGTCGGGCGCGGATCCCAGGGTCTTGGACGACGCAGCCCCCCGGCTCACCGGCAAGCGTTGACCAGGGGACGCAGCTTGGTGAGGGACCGATCGAGGTCCAGGAGCTCGACGCCGGCACCGGCGAGGAGGTTGCTTCCCGTGCCGTGGGGCATTGAGGGATCCAGGCGGTGGACCACCCTGGCCTGGACGGCCACCGGGGCACACTCGAGGCCGGTAACCAACAGCTCGACGCAGATCACCTCGCCCAACTGCGGCGGATCGGCGAGCGGAATGAACAGCCCGCCGGTCGAGAGGTCGCGCTCATAGGCTTCCAGGAAACGCTTCGGGTCGGGGAACTCCAGGCGGTAGGCCACCTGGGGCGCGTACTCGCCGCTCTCGTCGCCCGGCGAATCGATGTCCGGAAGGAGCTCCGCGACGAGCTCCGAGACGTTCAGGAAACGCACCGCCATGCCCGAGGGCTTCATGCTGTGCATCGTCCGGGTGACCCGCACGACCACTCCCTCGAGCATGACGCTGTCGCCGTTCGAGGAGAGCTGCGTGCGCACCCGCGTCCCCTTGGACATCAGGTGCCCGGTGACGATGAAGACCCCCGTGGCCGAGATGTTGACGGTGTAGCCCAGGTGAGATTTCGTGGCGCCGCGTTCCTGGAATTGAATCTTCAGACGGCGCGGATGACGCTCCGTGTCTCGACGTTCCATAACCTTGATTCTCCCTTTCTGTTTGACGTCCCCATGAGCCCGCGTCCGGGGCGGTGCTCCCCCTCTCTCGCCGGCACCGGTCCTCAAGGACAGGTGGCGAAGGCGTCCGCGTCGGTGATCGCCGCCGCCGAGACGCCCAGCGGATTGAAGTATTGCTTCACCTCGTTGTTGTCGGTGTCGGTCACCGTCAAGGTGTATTCCACGTTGGTGGTGGCGGCGGCGAAGACCCAGTAGCGGTTGTTGACGCCGCAACCGCGCAAAACCTTGACCACCATCTCCCAGTTGTCCTCGTCGAAAAAGTAGAAAAGCCCCGAGTCGTCGACCTCGAAAGGTATCGGCACCATGTTCCCGGAGCCTTGATTCCCCTTGAAGTCCTTCCAGGCCACTTCGACCTGGAAGCGACGCTTGTTGAGGCAGAGCTGGGTGTCGGTCTCGGTGCAGCCGCCGGCCTTGGTCTCGGCCTCGGTCCAGCCGACCGCGCTCCAGGACGGCTCCTCCTCTTCCCAGACGGTTTCGCCACCTACCGCCTGGAAGTCGCAAACCGCCAGGGCGTCGGTGTCGGTGATCGCCGGAGACGGGTTGCCGAGCGGGTTGAAATAGCTCTTTGCGGCGCCCGAGACGGTGTCGACGACGACCACGTCGTACTCGACGTTGGTGGTGGCGGCGGCGAAGACCCAGTAGCGGTCGTTGAGGCCGCAGCCCCGGAGGCTCTTGACCAGCATCTCCCAGTTGTCCTCGGCGAAGAAGTAGAAGAGCCCTGAGTCTTTTGAGCCGAAGGGGACCGCCAGAGCGTCGCCGTTCTGGTCCTTGAAATCACGCCAGGTGGCGGTGACGAGGAAGCGTCCGTCGTCGAGGCACAGCGCCGAGTCGGGGCAGCCGTCCACCTCGCCGATCGAGTCCGAGCCGACGGTCTGGGAGCAGGCCACCAGATTGCGCGGACCGCGGCTCGTCACCTCGAGGACTCCGCCGCTCGCCAGCAGCGTCGTCGCTCCGATCCGGGCGGTCGAGGCCCCGGCGAAGGCATAGCCGAGGTAGGCCGGCGATCCGCCGTCCTGGCCCACCGAACCGCTCGTCACCAGGGCGGCCGGGGCCGCGACGAGCCGTCCGAGGCAGGGCGCGGAAGTGCGGCGCGTGTTCCCGCCGTCGCTCTTGTCGGTCGACGAGCCGTCGTTGCGCTGGATGACGAGCGAATTCAGCGTCGACGCGCTCATTCCGGAAAAGCCCACCGCCCGGTTCTTGTAGACCGTGTTGCCGAAGTGCACGTTGTGGATCTCGTTGCGCGAATACTTGACCTCGTTGAACGGAGCCGTGAGGCTGTCGACGTCGACGATCGCCAGCCCCGTGTTGCCGGTGAACGTCGAGTCGACGACGAAGCCCGTGATGTCGCGTCCGCCCGCGGGGCGCAAGGTCAGCGCCGAGCCCGGCGAATTCGCCACCGTCTCCGTGGGGGGATTCGTGCCCGGGGAGACGTCGTTGGCGATGAATTCGACCTTGGAGATCTCGACGCGGCCGCTGTCGATCAGGAGCGCGCCGCCGCTTTCTTCAGCGCTGTTGGCGACAAAGGTCGAGTCGCTGATGCGCAGCACGTTGTCGTTCAGGCTACGGATCGCGCCGCCCACCGCGTCCTCGCCCAGGGCGTCGCAGCTCGAGAAAATCGACGAGGTGACCGTCAGGTCGACGAGATTGAACATCATGGCGCCGCCGAGGCCGGGCCCGAGCGAAGTCGTCTCGACCGCGCAGTGGTCAAAAACGACGTTCTCCAGCGTCACCGTGGCCCGGTTCTTCGCGGCGTCGCCGTCCTGGGCGACGCCGCCTAAACCGTTCAAGCGGTTCTGGTCGCCGCCCACGAAGAGGCATCCGCCTTGCTGGGTATTCGACGACACCGCCTGCGCGGTTCGGTGGAGGATCGAGTCCCGCACGACGAGCGCGGCGCTCCGGCGGTTCCTGGCGCCGAAATCGGTCGAGCTGTCGTTCTGGTCGTTCGAGACCAGGTTGATCGTCCCGCCGGCCGTCGGTACGCCGGCGAGCTTGCCGGGTAGGGAGCGGAAGCTGGGGGGCACCGGATCCGGCGGTCCGTTGTCCAGGAAACGCGTGCCGACGACCTCGACGTCGGCACGGTAGCCGGCGATCGCCGCCCCCCAGTAGGAGAGGTTGGCGAGGAACTCCGAGTCTTTGATCTCGACCCTCGACTCGTCCTCGGCGTAGATCGCGCCGCCGGCCTCCGGCTGCCGGGCCGGATTGCCCGGGTCGGTCAGGGCCGTATTGCCCTCGAACTTCGAATTCTCGACGCGGAGGATCGCACCGCCGCCGTTGAAGCTGCCGAAGACGCGGATCGCACCGCCGACGAAGCCGGTCGCGTTGCCGGTAAAGCGCGATTTCGCGACCTCGACCACGGAGTTGAGCGCAAAGACCGCGCCGCCGGTACCGAAGTGCGTATGGCCGGGAGCGAGGTTGTCGTTGGACTCGAAGACCGAGGCCAGGATCCGGACCTCCGAGTCGACGATTGAAAGCGCGCCGCCGTTGTGCATCGACGTGTTCCCGGTAAAGGTCACGAGCGAGAGCTGGACGCGGCTCGCGTCCTTGACCTGGAGAGCCCCGCCGCCTGAGGAGGTGGCCTCGAAGCGGTTGCCCGTGAAATGGCAGCTCGTGAGCTTGACGTTGGCGCCCTCGATCGTCATGCCGCCGGCCTGCTTGGGATCGCTCGAAGACCCGTTCTCGAAGCGGATGCCGGTGAAGCTCACCGTGCCGGGAGCGCCGCGGCCGTCGACGTCGACGAGCGGCCTCGCGGCGCCGCCGTCGATCCGGACGTCGTCGAAGTCCGCGGCGAGGACGCTGAAGCTGCGGTTCAAGTTGCGGATGCTGAAGCCGTTGGGGCCCGGCGTGTAGGTGCCGGCGGCGAGCAAGACGACGTCGCCGTTCTTGGCCTGGTTGAGGGCGTTTTGCAGCGACATGTCGGCCGGGACCCGGAGGGTCTTGGCGAACGCGACGGAGGGCGTCGACACCACGACCGCCAGGATCGACGAGGCGATGAGCTTGGACCGCATGGTTTCTTCTCCAGGGACAAACGCCCCCACCATCGCTGGAGGAGACGAAGGATTGCTGTTGAGTTTTGAGATTATAACCCAAAACACGGCAGGCACCGGGCCGACGGCTCAGAACGGATTGCCCAGGCTCAGGAAAAAGACCGGATTCTCGTCTTCCCAGGGCTCGGGGTCGAGCTTCCAGCCCACCTCGAGGCGCACCGGACCGATCGGCGAGGTGTAGCGGAACCCGATGCCGGCGCCGGGCTTGAGCTCGTCGGCGTCGAAGCTCCGCCAGTCGGCCCAGACGTTGCCGAGGTCGAAAAAGAGCGACCCTCCGAAGGCGCCCGCCAGGGGGAAGCGGTACTCGAGGTTCATGAGCACGAGGCCGTTGCCGCCGCTCTCGAAGATCTCGTCGTCGATCGTGAGCAGCGTCTCGTCCGGCACGCCGAGCTTGTCGCGCTCGTAGGCACGGTGGGTCGTGCGGCCGCCGGCGAAGAAGCGCTCGGAGACCGGGACGAGGCTCGAGGCGAGCTCCGGCGGCACCAGCGGATCGCGCTCGCCGTCTTCGTCGAGGGGCTCGATCGCCCCCAGGCGCAGGCTCGAGGCCAGGACCCCGAAGCGGCCCAGGCCCAGGTAGTAGCTGTGCTGCAAGAAGAGCTTGGCGAAGCTTGCGGTCGCCTGGATCACCGGGAACGCGTACTCGAGCTGCATCGACGCCGTAAAACCCCGGGTCGGATCCAAGGGGTCGTCGCGCCGGTCGACGAAGAGGTTGGGGGTGATCGAAGAGATCTGGACCTCGCGGTCCTCGCGTTCGATGTCCTCGGGATCGACCTTGGTCTCCAGCAGGTCGACCTCGCGGTATTCGTAGGACAGGCCGAGCCGCACCGACGGGAGGTCTTTGGTCAGCGCGACCTGGAGCCCCAGGTCCTGGACGGTGAAGGATTCCCGTTCCTCGTCCTGGCGGAAGAGAGTGTAGGTGATGGGCACGTTGAAGCGTCCCAGCGACGGCTGGTCAAAAATCAGCCGTGCCCGGCGGTTGCGGGAGTTGGCGCGCAGGTCGAGCTGCAAACGGTCGCCACGGCCCCCGAGGTTCAGGCGCGACAGGCTGAGGAGTCCCCCGACGCCGTCGTCGGAGTGGTAGGAGAGGCCGTAGCCGAGCCGCCACCGGCGGCCCTCGTCGAGACGGATCAAGACGTCGCGCCGTCCCGACGCGTCCGAGGGCGGCGCCACCTCGACGTCGACGCGGGAAAAAACCCCCAGGCGGTAGAGATCGCGTTCCGTCTCCAGCAGCCGGCGGCGGCTGATGGCGTCACCGCTTTTCAGGTCGGCGAATCGGTGCAGCACCTCCGGACGCGTCTTCTGATGACCGCGCAAGATCACCCGGTCGACCACGGCGTGGTGTCCTTCCTGGACGGCGAGGTCGACGTCGACGAGCGTCCCCTCCTCGTTCCAGTCCAGGCTCGCCGCCACCAGCGTCTCCGGATAGCCCTCCTCCTCGTAGAGCGCCCGCAGGAGGTTGACGCTGTCTTCGAGCAGCACGGCGTGGAACGGCCCGGCGGGCTGGAGTGGCAGCTGGCGGCGAACCTGCTCGACGTCGAGCCGCTCGACGCCCGGCAGGGTGAGGTTCACCACCCGGCGCCGCGGACCCTCGTGGATCGGCATCACGAGGACCAGGTCGGTGTTCTGGGTCACGATCTGCACCGGGCCGACCTCGACCTCGGAGAAGCCCTGGAGGACGTAGAAGGAGCGCAGGTTCAAGATGTCCTCGCGCAACACCTCGTCGACCAGGCGTCCGGTGCCGGGCTGAAAGCTCTGGCGGTCGGCGGTGGTCATCAGCTGCCGCAGCTCCGTGGCCGGGAAGGTGTCATTGCCCCGGAAACGGATCTCCCGGAGCTTGTAGAGGGGCCCAGGGTCGATATCGACCTTGAGGTCGAGGACCCCTTCGGAGACCTCGTTCTCCGGGGTGTCGACGTGCACCCGGTAGTAGCCCTTGCGCTGGAAGTGGGCGCGGAGCTTCTCGCGGCTCTGGGCGAGGAGCGCGGCGTCGTAGCCCTGCTCGTCGAGGAAGGGCAGGAGCCCCTTCTTGCGCAGCCAGCGCTCGTTGCCGCCGAGCACTTCGACGCGGATCTCGGGACCCACGTCGACCTCGTAGACGAGCTCGACGAGATTCGTCTCAGGGTCGTAGGCCGACCTCGGCCCCTCGACCTGGGCCCGCAGATAGCCGCGCTCGACCAGCGCCGCGCGCAGGCGCTCGGCGCTCGACGCCGCCTTCCGGCCCGTATAGGCGGTTCCGTCCTTGAGCGGCAGGAGCTGGCGTAGCTCGGCGCCGCCGAAAGGACCCATCTCGCCGGTGAAGCCCACCACTCCGAGCCGGGCCCGGGGGCCGCTTTGCAGGTGGAACCTCACCCGCCGGCGTTTCGCGGAACCGCTCGGTGCCACCTCCAGGCGCACGCTCGCCTCGAGGTAGCCGCGTTCCTCGTAAAGGTCCTGCAGGGCGTAGACGCTGCTCAGCAGACGGCTCTCCACGAGCGGCGCCCCCGCCTTTTGCTCGAGGTGCTGTTGGAGGAGCTCACCGCGCAAGGCAAGCTCGCCCAGAATCTCGACCGAGTCGACCCAGGTGTGGGCGTAGAGGACGACGACGGCGAGGGTGCGCCCGCCGTCGCGGCGCACCAGGACCTCGGCCTCCGACACGAGGCCCGTGGCATGGAAGTTCGAGAGCGTCCGCCGGACCGCCGCCTCGGTGAGGCGCTCTCCGGGGGCGAAGGCCACGAGCGACGCGAGGTCGAGCTGGCGGTCGAGGTCTTCGTCGATCCGGATCTCGACGGCGTCGATCCTCGGCGCCAGGGCTTCGGCGAACGCCGGCACACTGCCTGCGGCGCTTGTTACGAGCAGCGTCCCCAGAAGCAGCGTGCGAAGGTGTAGACGGCTCAGGATCTCGGTCATCTTTCTCGGCGCCGGCGCGCGGGGCCGGACTCTGGTAAGTCTACGACACTCAGGGCCAGGCGGCACGGAGGCCGGCCCTTTTACATCTGGGGCGCCTTGGTGTATGCTTGATCGGAAGATCGCTTGCAGCTACTTCTGTGTTGTTCTCCCTGGCCTTCGGGGCGGCCAGAGCCGCACCAGAGAAGGGTCTCGGCATGGCGGAAGCATCGGAGATGGAAGAAAAAAGCCTGACCCAGGAAAGCCACGGCGGGCTCCTGGCGGAGCTCGAGGGTCTGCGGACCCATTGCGGCGAGCTCGAAGCCCAGGCCCGCCAGCACGCCCGGACCGCCGAGGAAGTCAAAGGCCGCAACCGGGTGCTCGAGCGGCTCGCCGCCGGTGCCTCGCTTGACGAGGTCCTGAGCATCCTGGTGGAGAGCGCCGAGGCGAGCCGGCCGGGAATGCTCTGCTCCGTGCTCCTGTTGGAGGCGGAGGCGGGACGGCTGTGCCACGGAGCGGCGCCAAGCCTGCCGGACTTCTACAACGAGGCGATCGACGGCATCGAGATCGGCCCCGGAGTCGGCTCCTGCGGCAGCGCCGCGGCCACTGGAGAACGGGTCGTCGTCGCCGACATCCGGACCCATCCCAATTGGCGCGACTACCGGGAGCTGGCCGAGAAGGCTGGTCTCCGGGCCTCCTGGTCGGAGCCCGTCGTCGCCGCCAGCGGCGAGATCCTCGGCACCTTTGCCATGTACTACCGCGAGCCGCGCCGACCTTCTGAAGAGGACCTGGAATTCATCAAGACCACCGCCCATGTCGCCGGGATCGCCATCGAGCGCAAACGCACCGAGGACGAGCACCGGAGCCTCGAGGCCCAGGTCCAGCAGGCCCAGAAGCTGGAGAGCCTCGGGGTCCTGGTGGGCGGCATCGCCCACGACTTCAACAACCTCCTGGTCGGCATGCTCGGCAACGCCGAGCTCGTCCTTTCGGGCCTCGCGGAGGGCACGCCGGAGCACCAGGCGGTCAGCGAGATCGAAAAAGCCGCGAGCCGGGCCGCCGAGCTCACCCACCAGATGCTCGCCTACGCCGGGCGGGCCAGCTTCGAGGTCAAGCCCGTACGGTTGAACGCCCTGATCGAGGAAATGAAACCGCTCCTGGCCTCGATGATCTCCAAGAAGGCCCTGGTGCGCTACCGCCTGGGCGAAGACTTTCCGCTGCTCGAAGGCGACCCGTCGCAGCTGCGCCAGGTGGTCATGAACCTGATCATCAACGCCGCCGAGGCCCTCGAAGAAAAAGAGGGCCTGGTGCGGGTCAAGACGGGCGTCACCGAGATCTCCGGCGATCAGCTCCGGAAGGCCTATCTGGCCGAAGACCTGCCGGCCGGCCCCTACGCCTACCTGCGGGTCAGCGACAACGGCTCCGGCATGGATGAGGAGACCCGCAATCGTATTTTCGATCCCTTCTACACCACCAAGTTCGCCGGCCGTGGCTTGGGGCTCGCCGCCGTCTTGGGGATCGTCAAGAGCCACCACGGAGCCATCCGGGTAGAGACCGCCGCGGAGAAGGGGACGACCTTCACGCTTTATTTTCCCATCGTCGAGGTCACGGGCGAGCTCGAGGACACCGGTCCCGTCGTCCAGAGCGATTGGCGCGGTAGCGGCACCGTGCTCGTCGTCGACGACGAGCCCACGGTCCGCGGCGTTGTCACCACGGTCCTCGAGAGGATGGGGTTCACGACGCTCGAAGCCGTCGACGGCCGGGAGGGCCTGGAGACCTTTCGCCGTCACGCTGAAGAGATCCGCGCCGTCCTCCTCGACATGACCATGCCCCGCCTCGACGGCGGCGAGGCCTTCCGGGAGATCCACCGCCTGCGGCCCGACACCCCGGTGATCCTGCTCTCCGGCTACACCGAGGAGGAGGCCGCCCGGCGCTTCCACGGCTCCGGGCTCGCCGGTTTCGTACACAAGCCCTTCCGGCCTCGGATGCTGATCGAGAAGCTCCGCCAGATCCTGGAGGCTGCTTGAGCTCGACGACTCGCCGCTTCGGAAAACCGGCGTCCGGCGCCGCCCGTAGCTTGAGACGGAGACTTGTTGCACGAGAAATCCCGTCGCTCGCCGCGATCGGGACGTCACCAATTCATGGGAGAATGTCATGAGAAGACTTTTTCGGACCGCCCTCGCCCTGACCCTGGCAGCGCTGCCCGGCGCGGCCGCTTCCGCCGCCGAGCACACCGTCCGAGCCCGGCCGAACAACACCTTCTCCCCCAGGGACCTGGTGATCGAGGCTGGCGACACCGTGACCTGGGTCAACGACGGCGGCCTTCACAACGTCTCGGCGAGCAACGGGAGCTTTCGCTGCGCCAACGGCTGCGACGGCTCGGGGGGCGACGGCGATCCGTCGGCCTCCGCCTGGAGCTTCAGCCTCGTTTTCAACGATCCCGGCATGAACAACTACATCTGTGAGGTCCACGCAAGCATCGGCATGGTCGGCAGCGTCATGGTCAACGAGAAGACCGTGACCGAGCCGGGAACCCTTGGCTTCTCGCAGTCGAGCCTCCAGGTCGGCGAGGACGACGGCCCGGTCACCGTCACCGTCAACCGGACCGGCGGCACCGACGGCACGGTCTCCGTCGCCTACTCCACCTCCAACGGCTCCGCCATGGCCGGGAGCGACTACACCGCCAACTCCGGCACGCTCGCCTGGGGCAACGGCGACGGCGCCGTGAAGTCCTTCACCGTCGCGATCACGGACGACAGCGACGACGAGAGCGACGAGACGTTCAACGTCATGCTCATGAGCCCCACCGGCGGCGCCGGCCTCGGCACGAGCGCCGCCACCGTCACGATCGAGGACGACGACGAGTCCGGTCCGACGCTTCGCCCCGGGCGGCTACGCTACGCCAGCAGCCTCTTCGAAGCCGGCGAGGGCGACGCTACGGCGACGATCTCCGTCACCCGCTCGAACGGCAGCGACGGCGCCGTCAGCGTCGAGTACTCGAGCACCGACGGCTCGGCTTCAGACGGCAGCGACTACACGGCCATGAGCGGCACCCTCGCCTGGGACGACGGCGACTCCGCCACGAAGTCTTTTGCCGTCGAGATCACCGACGACATGGAGATCGAGACCGACGAGACGGTGAATCTGACCCTCTCGAGCCCGACCGGCGGCGCCACCCTGGGCTCGCCCAGCTCGGCGACGCTCACCATCGAGGACGACGACGCCGAGCCCGGTGCCGGCTGCGTCGCCGACGACCTCACCCTCTGCCTCGGCCGGGACGACCGTTTTGCCTTAAGCGTCGTCTGGCGCGACTCCAAAGGCGAAATCGGATTCGGACACGCCGTCGACATCGGCAAGCGCGACTCCGGGCTCTTCTACTTCTTCGGCGAGAACAACATCGAGATGCTGGCCAAGACGCTCGACGGTTGTTCGATCACCAACCACTTCTGGGTGTTCTTTGCCGCCACGACCGACGTCGAGTTCACCTTGACCGTGACCGACACCCAGGCCGGTGTCACCAAACAGTACAAGAACCCCCTGGGCAATCCGGCCAACGCCGTCACCGACACGCAGGCTTTCGCGACCTGCCCATGAGAGCCCATCTTGCCCCTCTCCCTCTGGGAGAGGGGTTGGGGTCAATAGGGTTCCGGAACCTCGCCGTCGAAGTATCCGAAGAGGCGAGGTTTCTTTCCTTTACCGTTCTCGCCCGCTTCCCAAGGGGCGTAAGGATTCTTGAGCTTCTCGGGCTTCTTGAGGTGACGGCGGATTCCCATCAGGTAATGGAGGTTCAAGTTGTGACCCCAACCGCCGGCCTGGCGGTAGACGTCACCGTCGATCTTGATGCCCCATTTCTCCTTGCGGGGAGCGAGGATCCCGGTGCGGGCCACGAGGTCGAACTCGTTGGCGAAGTGCTCCAGGTAGGGTACGGCGTGGCCTGCCGCGGTCATGAGACCCGGTGCGTGACGCATCACGTCGGCGGCGTTGGCGAAGGTGTAGATCTCGAGCTTTTGTAGCAGGTCCAGGTCACCGAGGGCCTTGAGCTCCGGTGCCTTGCGGCTCGCCGCCTTGGTCTTTTGCCCTTCCTTGAGCAGGACGTCACGGAATTCGTCGTCGACGAGCGCCCTCAAGACGTTCGCCATGATGATGGTCCCCTGGGAATGACAGATCACCACGACGCGCTTCTTGCTCGGCGCCAGGAGCGCCTCGCAGAGGAAGGGGTAGGCCTTGGCCGAGGCCTCGGTCATGATCCGCCACGCCTTGCCGATGACCGACTCCGCGATGTCGACGAGGATCGAGTCCGTGGCGTTCTGGATGATCGTGATCGGCCGCCGGAAAATGAGCGACAGGTACTCGGCGTTGATTCGGGCCAGCCCGTCGTTGGTGCCGATGCCGTTGACGAAGATCCAGGCCTCCTCCGGATAGGAGTAGGGATTGTTGTCGGGATCCGTCTGGAAAAGGATCTCGGTCGCGCGCCAGAAGACCGACTCCTCGCCGCCGGGAACCCACTCGGGGAGCTCGATCGGCAAAGCGGGGACCGTCACGTCAATCAGGTACTTCATCGAACGGATGACCGAGAACGGACTGACGATGCTGAATTCCGAGAAGCGGTCGTGCGGCGGCAGCCAGGTCCAGGGGTGCCCGAGGATCGAGTCGACGTAAAGCGGCGGTGAGAAAAGCATGGCGTCGCCGACGATCCCGAGAAGCTCCTTGAGCTCTTTCTTGTTGTGGAGATAGGGGTTGTACTCGTCGGGGTCCACCGTCCCCGCGTCGTGGGTCTGTGTCTCTTCAGCCATCGTCGTCCTCCTCGATCCATTGGTGGGTTCCGAAGCTGGAGCGTCTTGCGCTCCTCGTGCTGGTCGTCCTGCGTGACACAGTATACAGCATCGCGACCTTACCTGGACGCCTCGTCAATTCCGACATAACGGATCGGGATGTCTAGAACGTACGGCCGAGATGAAGGTAGAAGCGGTCGTTCCCGTCCTCGGCGACGCCGTAGGCGAGAAATAGCGGACCGAAGAACGTCTCGGTCATGAGCATCACGCTCACCGAGGTGCGCAGGTCGTCGAGCTGGACGTCCTCGCCGCTCGGCCAGACGTCGCCGGTCTCGACCACGGCACCGCCGAAGACGTCGCCGAGGCCTGGGAAGCCGTCAAAGAACCGGTAGTGGTAGCCCAGGCGGGCGACGGCAAAGACCGGGCCGCGCAGCTGTCCCTCGGCGTAGCCGCCGAAAGAGAGGAGCCCCCCGACCCGGAACTCCTCGAAGCTTGGCAGCTCGCTCCCCAGATCCGAGCCGCCGTCGGCGCCGAGGAGGAAGGTGTGGCGGCCGCGGCTCATCGCCTTCAAAGCGTGCAGGGAAAAAAGCTCGTAGGGCAGGAGCTCGGCGCCCAGGGCGTCGAGGGAGAGGAAAAGCTCGACGTCGAGGAGGGTGCCGCGGCGCGGAATCGCCGCGTTGTCGGTCGTGTCGACGGCCAGGCGGAGCCGGAAACCACCGCGGTTGACGTCGAAGCTCGGCAGCACGGCCGAGCCGGTTTTGACCCGCGCCTCGACGCCGCCGCGCAGGGCTCCGAGGCGCAGCTCGCCGTGATGCCCCAGCCGTACCCCGAGGTCGAGGCCGGCTTCCGCCGTCGTGATCCTGTACTCCGCCACCTTCGCGGCGTCGTCGTAAACCGCCTGCGTCTCGGTGCGGACCTCGAGGCGCGGAGCCAGGAAGTAGCGGCCGGCAAAATCGAAGGGCTGGTAGATCTCGCTCAAAACACCCTGGTCCTCGCCGATCCGCAGCTCGTTGCGCCACTCGGCGCCGCGGGCGTTCAACTGTTTCGACGTGACGTTCAGGAGCGCGGTAAAGCCCGTGTCGCCCAGCAGGTCGCTGCGGAAGTTGAGGCCGAAGCGCAGGTAGCTCGGCCCCCAGGCCTTCTCTTTCACCGTGAAGACGACACCGCTTGCCCCGTCGTCCTCGGCGAGGTCGAAGCGTACCTGCTCGAAGTCGTCGAGGCCAAAGACGCGTTCGAGGTCTTCGCCCAGGATGTCGAGGTCGAGGCTCGTACCGGGCCGAGTGTCGATCCGGTGGCGGATCTGCCGCTCGTCGACGTGGACGTTGCCCTCGACCCGGACGAAGGCGACCTCCACCTCACGCGGCTCGGGCGGACGGCGCGCGGCGGCGTGGCGCTGCCAGGCGTCCTCGTCGAGGCTCCAGGCGACGAGCGCGTCGAGGTGGCGGCGCGCCTCCGCCTCCCCGGCGTCGATGACGCCTCTCGCGTCGTCAAACGCCATGGAGCCGAATTCCTGCACCGCCGGCACGAGGACCAGATCGGCTTTCGCAAGGCGCGACTCCATGTTCCCCCGGGTCAGCATGTTGAGCGCCTGGTTGGTGATCTCGAGGAAGTCGTCGAGCTCCTCGCGGGTCAGGAGCCGTTCGGCGATGTCGACGGCAATGACGACGTCGGCGCCCATCTCACGGACGACGTCGACCGGGACGTTGTTGGCGATACCGCCGTCGACCAGCAGCCGCCCGTCGAGGTCGACGGGCGAGAAGACGCCGGGAATCGCCATTGAGGCGCGGATCGCCGTCGCCAGCTGTCCTGAGCCCAGGACGACCTCCTCGCCGGTCGTGATGTCGGCCGCCACGGCCCGGAAAGGTGTCGGCAGCTGGTCGAAGTCGGTCGTGTCGGCGACGCCCCGGAGGTAGCGGCTCAGCAGAAAGCCGAGCTTTTGTCCCGTCCTGAGCCCCGGGGGGAGCTTGAAGCCCTTCCTGCCGACGCCGAGGTCGACGTCCATCATGTAGCGCCGCTCGTCCTCCTTGCGGCGGAAGGCGAGCTCGCGGTAGGCGGTACGGTCGGCGAGGACGTCGGCCCAGTCGAGGGTGGTCAAGATCTCCCCGATCTCCCCGGGTGAGTAGCCGGCGGCGTAGAAGCCGCCGACGATGGCGCCCATCGAGGTGCCGGCGACGTAGTCGACCGGGACGCGTTGCTCCTCCAGAACCTTCAGGACGCCGACGTGGGCGGCACCGCGGGCGCCGCCGCCGGAGAGCGCGAGGCCGATCGTCGGGCGTTCCTGGGCGGCGGAAGCCGGCGTCAGGGCGAGGAGGTAAAAGAGGAGGACGTTTGCGTGCCGGGGAGACCTCATGAGAGGGGACTTTCGGGTCAGGTTTCAAGGCGGAGATCTTACCCGGCGTGCCCACGGATGGCCAGTACCGGAGCTCCTCGTCGGCGTGCCTCAATCCTCCGGCGCCATCGGGACCGCGTGTGGAACGCTCACCGGCGCACGCTCCGCAGGTTGCGGACGCGTCCCGCGTTGATCGTCAGCGCCGTGACGCCGCCCTCGGCGTCGCGCTCGAAACGCAGCATCACGCCCTGGCCGGAAAAAGCGTCGGCAAAGAGCGGCTTGAGCTCAATGTCATCACCGCGCCGGCGCACGACGAGGACGCCGTCTTCCACCTCCAGGACCTGCTCGCTCAGGAGCTCGTCGCTGAAGAAGCGTCCGGCGTAGGCTTCTAGCTCCGCCGCCGAGGGGTTCGACCGTTCGAAGCGCTCGAAGACGAGCGGCGGCTGGCCGGCCACCTCCACCGTCATGCTCTCGGGCTTCGAACCGAGGGGCTCGAAACGAACCTCGACCCGCATCGGCGTCTCGAGCATGCGGAAGCGGTCGCTGCCCAGCGCGGCAAGCTCCGAATCGAAGCCGCCGCGAGAGTAGAAAAGCTTGCCCTCGCGGAGGACGATCTCCCGGGCCCTGCTCGCCGACTCGTCCCAATAGGATCCCGTGACTCGTTCCAGGTCCTCCAACGCGGCGCCTTCGACCTTCGCTTGCGGCTCCGCCGCGGTCTCGGCCTCGCCCTCCATCACGTCGGCCAGGTAGAGCTCCGCCACCCGCCGGGCCAACGGCCCCGGGCTGATCGTCCCCAGGTTGCAGAGCACGGCAACCGTGAGCTCGTGGTCGGGGTAGCGGTCCATGGCCGCGCGGAAGCCCACGAAGGCGCCGCCGTGCCCGATCGTCCGGACGCCGCGGTGCTCGCCCACCATGAGCCCGAAAGCGTAGCCCGTGTCGGCGCCGTCGTTGAGCTTGGCCGGCGTCTCCACCGTCTCGATCAGCTCCGGCCCCCCCTTGCCGAGGCGGTTGTCGTAGAAGTTCCGGTCCCAGAGCAGGAGGTCCTCGACGGTGGTGAAGATCCCGCCGTCGCCCACCATGTCGAGGCTCGTCATGGAGAGGCGGAAGCCGCCGTCCTCGGCGGGCATGTGGCCGTCGGCGCGGTTCCTGACGACGTGGGTGTGGTCGTCGTGGAAGTGGGTGTTCTTCATCCCCAGCCGGCGGAAGAGGTTCTCCTCGGACCACTCGCGAAGCGTCTTCCCGGTGACGCGCTCGACGACCTGCGAGAGCAGGAAGTAGTTGGAGTTCGAGTAAAGGTACTCCTCGCCCGGCGGGAAGTTGAGCTCTTTTTGCCGCGCAATGAGCGCCACCGCTTCCGTGATCGAGTACTCGCCACCGATCTCGGCCAACTCGGCGAGCGTCAGGTAGTCGCGCACGCCGCTCGTGTGGTGAATAAGATGGCGAATCGTCACCGGCTCGCCGTAGCCCGGCATCTCGGGAAAGTGCTTCTCGACCTCGTCGTCGAGCGAGAGCTCGCCCGCCTCGGCGAGGACGGCGACGGCCATGGCCGTGAGCTGCTTCGACGTCGAGCCGATGCGAAAGACCGTCCGCGGCGAGTTGGCGATGCCGTACTCGAGGTTGGCCATCCCGTAGCCGCGGGCGTAGGCGATCTCGCCGTCGCGATAGACGCCGAGCGAGCACCCGGGAGTCTGGGTGCCGTCCCACTCGGCGAAGACCTCGTCGATCTGGACCGGAGTCGGTGAGGGCGGAGCCTTCTCGTCGGCGAGGGCGACGGTCACGACGAGGGCCGCGAGGCAGAGGAAGGCGGAGGACAAGCGTAGTCTTGGGATCACGGGCAAGGTCTCCTTTCGACACGTAGTCTACCCGAATCCCCGAATCAGCTTTCGGGATAGGATTCGGCGCCGAAGGAAAGCCATGACGGAAACGAAATCGATACCTGGCCCGAATCTCGATCGACAGGCTCTCGAAGAGCACGTCCTGCACCTCCCCAAACCCAGCGGCCTGAGTAGCGCGGCGGCCGAGCGTTCCCGGCTGCTCGCCGGCGTCCGCTACCTGGTGCTCGTCGGCAGCCCGCGCCGCGCCCGGCGCATCGCTCAGCTCGCCCACGAACGCTACGGCGCCCGTCACGACGCCGACGGCAGCTGCTATTGCGACCTCACCCGCCCCGGACGCGACGAGATCGGACGCGAGTTCGCCGTCTACGGCCTGGAGCTTGCGGGCGGGGCGCGCCTCGCCGTCGCTTCGCACGGCATCGGCAAGGCCGGCGTCGAGATCGTCCTCGCGGAGCTCCCGGCGCTCATCGCCCTGATCCAGGACGGCGAGGCCCCGGAGCTGCGTGGCGTCCTGCGCTGCGGGACGCGCGGCACCCTGGCGCCGGTGCCGGTGGGCTCGGTGGCGCTGTCGACGTCTTGCCGCGACGAGAGCCTGACGGTCGAAGAGCCGTCGCCGCGTTGGTTGGAGCGCCTGCGTGCCGTGGCGCGCGAGCGGTCGATGCGGGTCGTCCGCGAAGAGGAGATGGCCGAGCTGAAGAGCACCGGCTTGCCTGGCGCCGCGTCCCTGCTGGTCGAAGGGGCCGGGATTTCGACGTCCTTTTTTTGGGAAGGGCAGGGACGCCGACTCTTTGGCGCCCCCGACACGGAAGCCACCAACGACGACGGTGACCGGCTTCTCCAAAGCTGGATCGACGCGGGCGTGGCCTGGATCGAGATGGAGGACTACACGGTGCTGCGCATCGCCCGGCGTTGCGGCATGCCGGCAGCGACGCTCGGAGCCGTCGTCGGGAAGCGGCTCCAGGCCGACGGCGACTTCCAGTCGGGCTACGACAAGGCGGCCCTCGAGGCGAGCGAGCTGCTCCCGCCGGAGCTTGCCCTGGAGGCGATCCGTGCCGACGCCGAGGGTGGCTGAGGTGCTCTGAGCAGCCCGCCGAGCGCTCGCTTTCGTCACGCTCATGTCGAGTCGGCCGTGCCACCCAGGCATGAAAAAAGCGGAGCCTCAAGGGCTCCGCCACGAAGAGAACGATCGGCGATCGACTCAGAAGCCGAGGTGGATGCTGAAGTGCGGCCCGTCGACGGCGAAGTAGCCGCTGGCAAAGAAGTCGTCGTTGCAGTAGGCATAGGGCCGGTAGGTCAAGGCCGCGTTCACGTAGACCGGGAAGCGGTAGATCGTGTGGTAGTGACCGTGACCCGAGTAGTAGACCCGGTCGTAGTAGTAGTCGCGGTAGTGGTGCCTCGCGTCGTGGGCGATCCGGCGCGGGAAGTAGAAGGAACGGTGCCGGTCGTAACGGTCATGCCGGTCGTAACGGTTATACCGGTCGTAACGGTTATACCGGTCGTAACGGTCATGCCGGTCGTAACGGTCATGCCGGTCGTAACGGCCATGCCGGTCATTGCGGTCGTTCCGGTCGTAACGGCCATGCCGGTCATTGCGGTCGTTCCGGTCGTAGCGGCCGTGCCGATCGTGGCGATCCTGCCGGTCGTAGCGGCCGTCGCGGTCACGGTCCGAATGCCGGTTCTGGCGTGTCTCGCCGCGGCTGGCGTGACTGTCGACGCGGACCTGGCGGCCGCGACGCTCTTCGACGCGCCGGTCGCCTCTGTCGCGGCCGTTGCCGTCGGCGAAGGCCGCGGGGGCCGTCAGGATCAGGACGAGGGCGGAAAGGGCGGCGACGCTCCAGCGGCTCCGAAACGGAGCGTCCCAGCGGGATCTACGGTGGGGAAGTGGCTTGTGGGGACGTGGGCTGTGGTTCGCGTTCATGGTCTTTGCCTCCTTGCTCTCCCCCCAGTGCGAATTCCGGGCCAACTTTCCTCTGGCCAAAGAATTCTCTTGCAAACTGCTGCAAGAAAAGGACTTGCACGATTCACCCCGATTCAGGGACTGCATGCCGGCGCCGTCAATCGTCCCCAGGAGAGGACAGGTCGTCCCAGCCGCCGTCTAGTTCCGGCATACCGCTTCCACGCCCACCGAGTAGAGGCCGAGGGCGGAAAGCGTCGCCGTGACGTGGCCGTTCAGGCCGTCGGCAAATTGGATTTCCAGGACTCCGAAGGAAGTCGGGACGATCGAGGTGAGCTCGGCGGCGGTGCGCCGGAAGGCGACCTCGGTGGCGTAGAGGTCCGACGCGAACCTCAGGACCCCAGCCTCGTTGTAGATCGCGTAAGAGGCCACCGGCGTTTCTCCGTCCGGCTGCTGGGCGCTGTCGATCCAGAACGTCAGGTCCGTGTCGTCAAAGGCGCCGCCGGAGAGGAAACGGATCGTCAGCAGCGAGCAGAGGTCGTTCGAGCCCGTGGGCTCGACGTTCAGGAGCCGGAAGCCGCTGGCGAAGCCCTGGTTCGGGGTCAGTTGGTAGTAATCGCCCTGGATCACCGCATTCTCCGAGGTGGCCTCGATGATCACGAAACCGCGGGCGAAGCCGTCGTCGTCGGCCAGGAGGTTCGGCGCCAGCGAGACCCGGAACTGCCGGAGCCTCTTGCCCGGCAGGGTCACGGGGTCGACGAAAAGCGGGTTCGAAGGCCGGTCGCTGGCGTAGTAGGAGACGCGGATCTTCTCTTGCTGAGTCGTTTCGTTGCGCACCGAGAAAAAGGTGTCGGCGCCGTTCGCCTGAGTCGTGTCGACGAGGAAGAAAGGCAGCAGGAGACGCGTCGAGGCCACCGCCTTCTTGGTCGAGACCGCTTCGGCACGAGGCGCGGCGTCCGGCTCCTCAGCGGCGGCGAGGGCACAGGGAATCAGCAACGGGATCAGGCAGCAGGCGAGTAGGCTACGGGGGTTCAAGGGCGTGTCCTCCATGGTATTGCACCATCTTCTTCACCATGGTGTCACAGTTTCCACGCCATGGGTAGTCAGAGCACGCGACAGGACCGTCCTTCGGGGTGGGGTCGGCCCGGGCCGGACGTGCTAGATTGTCCTCTGGAGTCAACAACGAACGAAGGAGCCACCCCCATGACTCAATCGGTTCGCATCGCCGTCACCGGCGCCGCCGGCAACATCGGCTATTCCCTGATCTTCCGCCTCGCGGCGGGCGACCTGCTGGGCCCCGATCAAGGCGTGAGCCTGTACCTGCTGGAGATCACCCCGGCTCTCGACGCCCTGGAGGGCGTCGTCATGGAGCTACGCGACTGCGCCTTCCCGCTGCTGGAGGAAATCGTGACGGGCGACGATCCCAACGAGGTTTTCCAGGGCGTCGACATGGCGTTTCTCGTCGGCGCGAGGCCCCGCGGTCCCGGCATGGAGCGCAAGGACCTGCTGCAGGCCAACGCGGCGATTTTTTCGGTCCAGGGCAAGGCCCTAAGCCACCATGCCAGCCGCGGCGTCAAGGTCCTCGTGGTGGGCAACCCCGCCAACACCAACGCCTTGATCGCGGCCTCGAACGCGGCGGACCTCAAGGCCGAGCAGTTCTCGGCCATGACCCGCCTCGACCACAACCGGGCGATCAGCCAGCTCGCCGCGAAGACCGGATCGCACCCCACGAAGATCCGTCACATGACGATCTGGGGCAACCACTCGACGACCCAGTACCCCGACGTCAACCACTGCATGGTCGACGACAAGGCGGCCACCGACCTCGTCGACGAGGCGTGGACCCGGGAGGATTTCATCCCCACGGTGCAGAAGCGTGGCGCGGCAATCATCAAGGCTCGCGGCGCTTCGTCGGCCGCTTCGGCCGCCTCTTCGGCCATCGACCACATGCGCGACTGGGTCCGTGGCACGGCCGAGAGCGACTGGGTGTCGATGGCCGTCATGAGCGACGGCAGCTATGGCATCAAGGTTGGGGTCTACTACTCGTTCCCGGTGACCTGTAGCGGCGGCAAGTACGAGATCGTCCAGGGTCTTACGATCGACGATTGGAGCCGCGAGCGGATGAAGGCCACCGAGGACGAGCTTTTCGAGGAGCGCGCCGGGGTGGCGGAGCTTCTCGGCGGCTAGCGGCTCAGCACCCGGACCCTTGCCTGCCTCGCGACTCAGCACGGCCGGTTGAAGACGCTGGTCAGGATGAGCCGCGGCGGTCCGGAGCGCGCCGCGACGCGCTCGTAGATGCGCCCGAAGGCCCCGACCTCGGCCAGCGCGTCCCAATAGTCCTCGCTCTTCTCGTAGGGCGGCGCGGCAAAGGCCCGGACCACCGCCACGAGCCCCAGCACCATGCCGAGACCCTCCGAGGCGACCAGCAGGCACAGGTCGCAGATCGGATCCTCGTCGGCGTGCCCCGTCGGTCCCGCGGCCAGAAAGCGCGTGCCGCAGCTCCCGCACTCGATCTCTCCTGGGACCTCGGGTACCCGGATCGAATAGAGCACCTCCCCGAGCGCCAACAGCCGCCGGCCCTTGAGCGCCGCCGAGAGTTGGGGATCGACGAGCGGCATGCCGCCGATCACGATCGTCTCCTGCCGTCCGCCCCGCGCGACCTGGGGCCACCGCTGCGACTCTACCCGCGTTTCGTGTCTCTCCATGACCAAGCCCTTCCTTTGCTTCTGCCTCGTGGATGCCGCCGAGGCGGTAATCTGGCGTAACTTCGTTGAGGATGGCACAAGAGGTTCTCTATTTCAAGACGAATCTTGAATAAATCCACGGATATCTGCTGGGCTCCGGCCGGCAATCGGGTACGATAGACGCGTTCCGAGGAGCGGAGACGATGGACGAGAGGCTGATCGACGAACGCGAGCTGGGGGTCGAGCGTGTCCGCGAGGAGCTCCGGCGGCTGGTGCGTTCGAGCGAGCGGTCGCAGCGCGAGATCGAGCGGGCCAACGACTTCGCCCAGGGCTACCTCAGCCAGGTCTTGAGCGGCAGCATGGCGCTCACCGTGCGCCATCTCTACGGCATCCTCCTCGCCCTCGACAGGACGCCCGAGGAGTTTTTTGGCCGTCTCGCCGGACGCCTCGACACCGTCCCGGGGTTCGACGAGATCCGCGAGCGGATGGCCCGCTACGACGCGGCGATCGACCAGTTGGAGCGCGACGGGCTGGTCAAGCCTCAGCCCGGCCGCCGGCGGTAGAGGCGCAGGCGGTAGCCGGTGCCCCAGGAGCGCTCGTCGGCGAGCTCGTAGCAGTCGGCGGCCGCGAGGGCGGCCGTATAGGGCCGCAGCCAGTCGGTCTCGGCACGGATCCCGCGGGTCGCCGCTTTTTCACCGGCGCCGTCCACCAGGTCCACCGCGACGACTTGCCGGGCGTCAAGAGTGGCGCAGATCTCCTGCGGACGGACCAGGTACTGTAGCTGGCGAAAGTCCCGGACGTCCCCGTCGACCTCGGCACCACGCTGGTACAGGTCCCATTCCACGAGCCAAGGGCTCAGCTGGTTCCAGGTCCCCATGAGGACCGTATCCTCGTCGTCCTCCACGGCGCGGCTGACCGCGTCGAGCACCGGTTCGACAGCCCGCGGCACCGTCCGCAGGGCAAAGGAGCGCAACAGGACGTGACGCTGGAGCTCCCCGGAGGCGACGATGGCGACGAGCGCTCCGGCCAGGGCGAGCGCCGCCGCGCGTGCGCGCGGCGCGCCGGCGAAACGCGCCACCGACGCCTCGACGGCCACGCTCACGACCAGCGCTGCCGAGAGCCAGAGGAGCGGTGCCAGGGTGAAGACGAAACGCGGCAGCTTGTAGGGATGAAAAAAAGCGGCGGCGGCTCCGAAAAGGATCGCGAGGGCGAGGACACGGTGGCGCGGCACGAGGCGGGCGAGGAGCAAGCAAGGCAGCACGCCCAGGACGATCACCGCGGCTCCGATCCAGGCCGCGGGCGCGTACTCCCCCACGAGGAGGCGTGGGTAGTAAAGGAAGCTCTCGAGGCTCCAGAAGGGAATTCCCGAGGAGCGGTTCCAGACGAAGTGAAAGAACTCCCGGGCATGGGGCGGGATGAGCATCCAGACGCCGACGGGCAGGGCCATCCACAAGACCAGCTCGCGGTGGCGCGGCCTCCTCTCCGCGAGCCAGCCGCGGAAGCGCCGCCAGCTTGTGCGCGGGCGCACCAGGACGCGGAGCGCCCAGAGGAGAAAGAGATGGTAGAGCGGGCTCCCCATCGAGACGAGGCGAAGCCGCGCGCCGCCGAGCTCGAATCGAAAGCCGCCGGCCGCGACGATCGCCGACACCACGACCAGGTAGACCAAGACGAAAAGTGGCCAGCCCCGGCGGTAGTCGATTCCCGCCGCCCACTGGTAGAGGCGTCGCAGGGCTCCCCATGGCGAGCCGTAGGCGAGCCAAGCCTCGTTGACGAGGAGGGGCACGAGCCACATCAAACCGTAGTTGTACTTGCAAAAGAAGAGAAGCGTCGCGAGGCCCCAGGTGAGCCTCCAGGGCCCGGCCGCCTCGCTTTCCAGAGCCCGGAAGTAGGCGGCGAGAGAAAGGACCAGGAGCAGGACTCCCGGGACCTCCGACATCACCAGCCCCGCGAAGAGGTGAAAGAAAGGGCTTGCCGACAAGAGCCCCGCGGCCAGCAGGCCGATCGCTGGGCCCGTACGGAGGTCCAGGTAATGCCCGGCCAGGTAGATCGCCGGCACCGACAACAGGTAGAGGGCGAGGACGAGCAGCCGCGCCGTCCGGTAGTCGTAGCCGAAGGCGAGGAAGACCGGAGCCTCGAGCAGGGGAAAGGCCGGCGGCCAGACGCTCATCGCGTTGAGCCGTGCCACCAGCTCCACCACGTCGCCGTGGCGCAAGGCCTCGGCCAGCCGGATCCCTTCGACACCGCGATGGGCCATGTCCCACTGCGGCAGCCGCCGGGCCTCGTCGACGAGCCGGTAGATCACGGCGGCGTTGCGTACGGTCGCCGCCGCGAGGCCGAGGGCAAAGAGCGCCACAAGGAGGTTCAGGATCAGAAAGCGAGGCTTGCCCGCGGAGGCTTTCGCCGCTTCGTGGGTGGGCTCACGGACCTTCGGCCGGCTGAGAAAGCCCTCGCGCAGCGCACCTCGACGGCCCAAGAATTCACCGGCCTCTGCCGTCTGAGTCGGAGATTCCATGCGCGAGGTGGCTCCTGGGAGGACGCTTTCGAGAGGGCTATGACAGGCGTGAAGAAAAGAGACTCGACGGTAGGTTGAGTCTATCCGGAAAACACCCCTTCTGCACCCTTCGCCGCCTCCACCGGGATCCTCTTCGCCGCGCGGGTGGGTTAGAATCCTTGTCCTCTTTCGGAATCGGCCGTCGATGAAGAAGATTCACCGCAAGAAACGCCGCAAGCGAGTCGGATCTCAGTCCTCCGGCCACGAACGCGCCTTGAGCCGTCTGGCCCGTGATCTCTACGAAGCGAAGATCGACGCCGACGACACCATGAGCGGCGAGCTCGAAGAAGCCGCGGCGCCGAGACGAGCCCGGCCCCGGCGGCCGGGGACGCCAGGCGAGGACGCCGGGACGAGCACCGAGCCGCGCCAGGGCCTCGTGGTCGCTTTGACCTCTGGTACCTGCCGGGTGGAAAGCGGCGGCCGCCTCTATCGTTGCGTCTTGCCGTCGCGCCTCGCCCGCGACCAGCGCTCCGCGGTGGCGGTCGGCGACGAGGTCGTCTTCGTTGACCACGGGGAGGACCACCGGCTCGAAGAGGTACGGCCCCGGCGCACGGTGCTGTCGCGTCCCGATCCCCAGAACCCGCGCCGCGAACGGGTCATCGCCGCCAACGTCGAGGTGGTGTCGATCATCGTCTCGATGCGCAAACCGGCGCTCCGGCCGGCGCTCGTCGACCGCTACCTGATCGCCGTCGAGCGCGGCGGAGCGGAGCCGCTCGTCGTCGCCAACAAGATCGACCTCGTATCGTCCGAGGACCGCGAAGAGGAGCTCGCGATCCTCAAGACCTATCGCGACATGGGGATCCCGGTCTACCCCTGCTCGGCGATCACCGGCGAGGGGATCGAAGCCCTACGCGCGGTCCTCGCCGGACGGACCGCGGTCTTTGTGGGACACAGCGGCGTCGGTAAGTCGTCGATCCTAAACGCCCTCTCACCGCAAGCCGGCGCCGAAACCGGCGACCTCAGCCGGCGCCATGCCGGGGGACGCCACACCACCACCCGCTCGCGCCTCTACCGTCTCGACGGCGGCATCCGGCTCATCGACACGCCGGGGATCCGCGAGCTTGGCCTCTGGCGGCTCGGCCCCGACGAGCTGCGCCTCTACTTCCCCGAGCTCGCCGAGGTGGCCGCGGGCTGCAAGTTCAACGACTGCAGCCACGTCCACGAGCCCGAGTGCGCCGTGCGCGACGCCGTCGACGAGGGGCGCCTACCCCGCGAGCGCTACGCCACCTACCGCCGTATCCTCGACTCCCTCGACGCCGAAGACCCGGCGGAGGCGCGCTGAGCCCAGCCATGGCAAGTCATATCCCCCCTCATTCCCCCCAAGGGGACGGTGATATCCCCCCTCATTCCCCCCCAGGGGACGGTGGCCCTCTCGTCTCGCGGCTGATGGTCCTCGCCGCGGCGTTTCTCTTTTCGACCGGCGGCGTCGTGGTCAAGAGCTGTGGTCTTGGGCCCTGGCAGATCGCGAGCTTCCGCTGCCTCGTCGCCGCCGTCACTTTGCTGATCGTCTTGCCCGGGGTCCGCCGCCGGCCCTCTTGGCCGATCCTCGGGGTCGGCACCTGTTACGCCGGCATGACGATTTGCTATGTCTTCGCCAACAAGGCGACGACGGCGGCGAGCGCCATCTTTCTCCAGGCCACGGCGCCGCTCTACGTCCTGTTGCTGGCGCCCGTCTTGCTCGGTGAGCGCGGACGCCTCCGCGACCTCGCCGTCATGGCCGGCCTCGCCGGGGGCCTCGCCCTGCTCTTCCTCGACAAGCAGGCCGCGTCGGCGAGCGCGCCTGATCCGTTCCGAGGCAACGTCCTGGGAGCCCTTACGGGACTCTGCTGGGCGGGAACGGTGATGGGGCTGCGGTTTCTCGGCAGGAAAGGCCGGGCCGGGAACGAGGGCGCGCTCGCCGTCGTCTGGGGCAACGTCGTCGCCGGTCTCGCCTGCCTGCCCATGGCCTTGCCGGTCACGTCCGAGGCGGCGGGCGACTACTTGTGGGTCGCCTATCTGGGGGTCTTTCAGATTGCCGCCGCTTACCTATTCCTGACCTCCGCCATGGGATCGGTCCCGGCGCTCGACGCGTCGCTCCTGCTGCTCGTCGAGCCGGTCATCAACCCCGTCTGGGCCTTTCTCTTCCTCGGCGAGGCCGCGGGCCGGTGGACCCTGGCCGGCGCCGCGCTGATCCTCGCCATGACCGCGCTACAAAGCTGGTGGGCCGAAAACCCGGCGGTGACCCACCCGCCGCCCTGGAAGGAGCATGATGCCTGAGATCCTGAAGCTACGTGGGCAGGTCCAACCCTACCCCTGGGGCTCGGCAACGGCCCTCGCCGAGCTCCTCGGCAGGCCGGCGCCCGGCGGCCCCGAAGCCGAGCTGTGGATGGGGGCGCACCCCAAGGCACCTTCGGAGGTCTTCCTCGAGGGCCGTTGGGTGCCGATCGGCGAAGCTCTCGACGCCGAGCTCCCCTACCTCTTCAAGGTCCTGGCGGTCGCCGAGCCGCTCTCGATCCAGGCCCATCCCGACCGCGAGCAGGCCGTCGCCGGCTGCCGCGCCGAGAACGAGCGCGGCATCCCCCGCGACGCGCCGGAACGCAACTACCGCGACGGTCAGCCAAAGCCCGAGCTGATCTACGCCCTGACGCCGTTCTCGATGATGCGAGGGCTGCGGCGGCCCGGCGAGATCCTGGAGCTCGCCGCCGGGCTCGGCCTCGGAGCGATCCTCGCCGGCGAGCTCGCCCCTCTCCGCCAGGACGACGTGGCCGCCGCCCTCGAGGGCACGGTTCGCGCCTGGATGGAGCTCGACGCCGCAACCCTGGCCGACGCCCTGGAAGCGGTCGCGGCGAACGGCGGCGAGGTCGCGGCCTGGATGCGCCGGCTGGCCGCGAGCTACCCCGGCGACGGCGGCGCCCTGGCGCCGCTTTTCCTGAACCTCCGGACGCTTCGCCCCGGCGAGGCGGTCTTCACCGGAGCCGGGGTGCTGCACGCCTACCTCGAGGGGCTCGGGGTGGAGCTGATGACGAGCTCCGACAACGTGTTGCGCAGCGGGCTGACGGGGAAGCACCGTGACGTCCCGGAGCTGTTGCGCGTCCTGCGCTTCGTCCCCGACGAGGGGGAGCTCATGGAGAGCGCGACGCGGCCGGGAGAGACGAGCTTCACAGCGGACGACGCGGGCCTGGAGCTTGCGGTCCTGGAACCGCGCCCCGGCGCACCGGTCTGCTGCGAAGGACGTGCCAGCACCGAGATCCTGCTCTGCGGCGAAGGCTCTGGCACCGTGACGACCGCGGGCCGGGGCGCGGGGCTCGCCTTCACCCGCGGTGAGGCTCTGTTGGTGCCGGCGGCGATCGATGCTTATCGCGTCGAGGGCGAGGCGCGGCTCTTCCGGGCCGCGGGAACCGGCTAGCTAGACGGCCTCCTACGGCCCGCGCCGGGCGAGCTCTACGGCGGCTGGCTACTCTCCCACCTCTCCCTCTCTGCTCTTCTCGATCAACTGTCTGAGAGACTTTACGACTCCAAGCGTCTCCGCAGAGCTAGGTGCCGTAACTTGGAGCGCCCTGTTTGCAACAGCTTGCACTGTCACGATGAAGCTGATCCTTTGGCCGATCGTAGATACAGCCAGAGCGCAGCTCGATCCAGCTAGCGCGCTCATTCTAAGAGACACAGGACCGCGCGGGTTCTGGCCGACTCCATATGCCTGTGTTTCAAGACCGCCAACCTCGCATACAACCACGAAGAGTCCGTGATTAACTCTCTCTTCCCAGATAAGGTCAATAGCGAGTTGACTATCCCTATTCACGGTGAATGTGTATATCAAGTTGTCGCCCTCCTCGACAACACCCGTGAACGAGTCGGCGCCAGCGAATGTCGTGAACAAAGCGAGAACGGCTGTCAGTGCGACGATTTTACTCATCTCTAGCATCTCCTGTTGGGTTGTGGGAAGCTGAGGTTTTGCCACCGCGAGATGCGCCCTGAGGTCCTTAGACCCTTGACGATCTTTGACGCCTTCCTCCGCCGTCCCTTGCTTCCAAGCGGGGAGCGGGAGCTCTCCTCCCTGTGGCGAGAGTTTCTCTCCCCACAGCTCTATAGACCCATCTCGACGGAATATGTTTAGGGGAATCTCACCCGCGGAGCCTTGGAGGGTGAAGCCCGCCCAATAGTAGGAGCCTCCCTCGAGACCTGGTCGAGCCCGCGGCACCGGTCTGCGGAACCAGGAGTGGCTTCCCAGCGTGCGGCTCGCCGCCGGTCGAGGAGCGTCTATGGTGGGCGTCATGGCCCCTCGACCCCACCACCGCCCCGTCCGCCGGAAAGATCCAGGGACCCCCTGCCGGGGACCCCATGGGGCGTTTTTCCGCTCGCCGCAGGTTCGGAAATTTTTTCGCCGGGGCACCTGGTCGAGAAGCGGGCCCACCCCTCCTAGCACCCCTCCTAGTGCCACCCACTTCGGACCCCCTCCTAGGAAGCAGCAAGACTCTTCTCCATCCTATCGCAGTTTGTCGCCAGGGGAGATCGAACGATCCGCTCCAGGCGTGGTCGTCGGCGGTGGGGGAGTGAATTCGTCCAGCACACTTCTCAGAGTCTCCTCTCTTCGCGCCAAGGCCCTCCAAGCGGCCTCTTGCGACGCTGGAGCAAGCTTCGCTGACGAATCTCGCCCGGCAAGGTGACCGGATCGGGGTTCCGTTTTTTTGCCCAGCGTGCGGATTTCTTGGCCAAGGTAGCATTTTTCCCGGAATTCGCGGCCTCAGGACGGCGATTTCGCGGGAAAACGGCTCCCCAGGGCCGGCAGGGGCCAAAAACTCCGCACGTTTTGGGGACTTCCAAAAAAACGGAACCCCGATTCGGTCACTTTCTCGGTGCCTTGGCGGCGGTA
>CBDUYN010000013.1:0-100101 GCA_965371445.1 uncultured bacterium
CGCTGCGCACCGCCGGGACGATCCCGGCGGTGCGCACGGCGTCACCCCTATAAGAGACGGAAAACGTCGCTGCCCTCTGACAGTCATCCGCTGTGAAATACGTCACAGTCCGTGGATCCGTTGTTCTCTGGCGCTCCCGGCGAAGAGGACGACACGGAGCGTCGTCGCGTGCGATCTGGTGTAAGTCGTTGAAAACAGGAGGCTCTTGAAACTCATGGCACCTCAGAGGGGCTGCGATCCCAGGTATGCCCGGAGGATCGCGAATACGAGTCGGCGAGGACCGTCCCGCCGTACGACATGACTTACGCCCGACTTCCACTCAGATGGGCACCCGGAGCGTGAAAGAGCAAGATTTCGCCCAAGAGCTCCGCCAAAAGGCTGGCCTTGGGGCTATGACTTCCTGTATCCTTGGGGTCACGGAAGAGCCGCAGAGCGCTGAGGTCGCCGGCAAGGCCCGGAGCGGGTGCTACGGTCGCCAAGAGCGCTCCCTTTTCTCGATGGACAGGAGACGCGAGGACCGGCGTAAGTGCTTTGTTTACAGGGAGACCGACGCGGGACGTGGCGGCAGCAGCCGGGCTGCTACGGGCAGCTACGCGCGTCCTTTGCCCGCGGCCGCAGGGAGTCGGGTGCCGGGGCGGCGTGCTACGACGCTCTCAGACCGTTCTTTGTCGGCGCCGAATTTCGAAGAGCCGGCTCCAAGCCCTTGCGGCTCAGGCACTTGGAGAGAGATATCCCCTCAAGGCATAGTGTGAAAGGACGCTCTCAGAGCGTCCTTTCACGCAGCCAGAAGGCGAAAACAGAGCAAGGGCGAAAACAGGGCGCTAGAGAGCGTCCTTTGCCCCGCAAGTTTTGGCCCCGTAATCGACGTAAACCTCTGACTGCCAAGAGCTTACGGGAAAACGGCCCCTCGGGGAAAGGACGCTCTGCGAGCGTCCTTTCACGCGGCCAGAGGCCGAAAACAGGGCAAGGGATGAAACAGGGCGCTAGAGAGCGTCCTTTGCTCCGTGGCGATTCGCCCCGTTACCGCCGCAAGTCGTTGACCGTCAGGAGCTTACGCGAAGACGGCTTCTCAAGAAACAGGGCGCTACAGCGACCTTTTGGGTGCGCTTCGCACCTACATTTCTATGTTCTGCGGCTGAAGCACAAGGTGCCACGCGACTCGGCAACTGAGCTGATTGATTCAGGCAATTCCAACAACAGCCGGACTTAATGATGTTCACTATACCAACACGAATTGTACATCTGTCAGACCTGCACTTCGGAAAATATCATGCATTTACGGATGATACTGGGATTCCGCCATCCGCGACCGGAAACTCACTCATCGAACTTGTCGTTGATGATATTCGAGCCATAGGCGCTCCCGACCTAGTCATCATCAGTGGAGACCTGACTTCAACCGGTATGAAGAGTGAATTCGGTGAAGCGACCACTTTCTTAGAGGAAACCGCCAGAACTCTGAGTTTAGAGAAGAATCAATTTCTAGTTATTCCAGGCAATCATGACGTCGTCTGGGCGGCAGACGGAGAGACTGCCTCTCAGGGAGAGTATCAGTCTTTTGTGTCGAGATTCTTTAATCTGCCAGTAAGCGAGCTTGAAATTCCAACTCTTTCCCACAACGATGTTTTCGTTCTTGGGCTTGACTCAACACGTCTTCTCTCTCCCAGATTGGGCGGCCTGGGCTTGCTAGGCAAAGATCAGCTGCAGGACGCTCTGAAGAAGCTATCAGAAGAGGGAGCTGATGCGCGACACAAAATACTTGTAACGCACCACCATTTGTTGCCGGTTGCCTGGATAGACCCTGCTCTCCCTGAAGAACTCAAGAGCCTTACGATTGACGCACCTTTTGTGATTGCCTGGGCGCAGGAACACGAATTTTCTATGATTCTCCATGGCCATCAGCACCAACCCTATCTTTCGACCTTTCATTTTGCAGATCGAAAAGGGGGGCCTCTGGTCATAAGTGGCTGCGCAAGCGTTGGTGCCCAGAATCTTCCACCACAGGGAAGAAACGGCTATCAATGGATTGAGATCGACGGCAGAAGTGTTGTGGTTCATAGGCGAGAATTGGATGAGGCACACAGTTTCCGAGCAGTAGATGGAATCCGGTTCGCTCAGGACGAAACTGGGATGTTTGCGGAGACGGCTATTCCGAGTGCTCGATCGCATAGGGATCCAAGTGTCCAAGAGATTCGCAGTCTGATGAGATCTATTTGCGCTCAGACTATAGACTCAATATCAGTCTGCTTCGGCCCTCGAGGTGGCTTAGCAGCAACATCAAAAGTAGGCGGAACTGCGCAAGTTCGAGATGGTTACAGTATTGTTCATACACAAGCCGTCTCTGATCCTGTCCATAGACGAATCTTTGAACTTATGGAATCCACCGTACGGAGTCTTGGCGAGCACGCCGGAGATGGCAGGAAAAGCACCGTGCTTATCTGCTGTCGAACTCTTGAGGTAGCGCTGCGTTACGTTGATGATGGCTACTCCGATCGAGATATTGCGTTAGAGATCGAGAAGGCGGCTCTAGAGTCGACCCTCTCTTTAGAGGAAATCACGGACGTGTCGACTACAGTGGATAAACTGAAATGCGTTGCGATCACGGCTGCTGGCGGCGCAAGTGATATTGGAGAAAAGATAACCGAAGCACTTACCAGGGACGGTAAGGACGTTTATGTATCCCTTGATGCGGCTATCGCTGAGAACCACGTAAGGCGATTATCCATAGAAGAGGATAACTGGTTTGGAGTTATGAACGCTCCAATTTGGCTTAAGCCGCTCTTTGCCATCGAATCAGGAGAACTCCATCTAGAGCAACCGTTTGTTCTTGTTTATCCTGCGAGAATCGCAACTATGAGCATGATTCTTCCTCTTCTTGAGCGCGCAGTCACCGAGGCTAAGCCTATAATCTTCTGTTGTCACGGAATAGAGGGGGAGGCAATGGCAGTTATCGCAGAAAATTGCTCGAAGGGTGTTGTGCGTGCGATTCCTTTTCAGCTTGGCGCTCGACAGGAAAGCTTCTTTGAAGATGTCGCCCTGCTGACTGGCGCCGAGTTTTTGAGCCATGATATGGGTCGCTTACCCAATCCTCAGGATCTAGGTTTCGCAGAGAAGGTGGTTGCAACCAAGAATACCGTTCAAATCTTTCCGGACTTAAATCGAGTTTCCCAGGATTTGGAGTGTGCTATTAGGCGGCTTCAGCTGGAAGTTGAAACTGTTCCCTTAGCCAATAGAGACTACCTCCGAAAGCGCATCGCCCGGCTCTCAAGTGCCAATCGGCAGGTAACTGTACATGGGTCGTCGGAGGAGGATGCGACTCTATATCTAAGCTTGATGAAGGACTCGCTAAAGTCTTCTCAGGAAGCCATGCGAAGTGGCTTTGTTCCCGGTGGAGGCTGTTCTTATGCGAAGGTTGCTGAACTCTTAGACTTAAGAGCGAAAGACTCACCCGGCAAGCAAGCTTTTCGCGAGGGACTCTTACTCCCAAGTTCGATTATTAAAGCGAGTCTTTCTAAGGTGGATAGTGATCATCCGCCGGATGCATTAATCCACGTCGAAGCGCTTGACGCTGCTGGCGTGGTTAAACAATCTATTATGGCGGCTGGGGATCTGGCCTCACGGCTTATACGGACCCGGTCCGTTCAGATTAGTTCTACGAAGGATGAGCCTTAGCGCGTCGAATTAACCCGGAGGCAGATATGCTCTACAAGTCTTCAGAGAGTCGAGAGCTGCGAGAGAGGCCGCAGAACAACTCACTTGAGCGGACGGAGGACCGCCGCTCAGCTCAAGGCCGTTCGTGCGGCGGTGGGGAGCAATGAGAAGTGGACAGGCCGGCGATGATTTCTGATGAAAGTGGCTCGAACCGTGGCCGCCGGTGGACAAAGAAGGAGAAGCACTTGCAAAAGAGCTTCGACGTGAACTTAGCTGGCGACATCCTCTCTATCGGCGAAGAGTCGTGGTAATTGGCCGGCGGATCGATAACGATGATGTTCTCTTTAAACTTGAAGACCGCAGCGATCGATATGCAGTCGTACACCTTACCTGGCGAAAGGAGAAGAGCGCGGAGTGGCCCTGGACTGTATTCTTTGTTGATCCGGATAAGTGGCGAAATGAATGTATGATACCCGACAATCAGGGGTATTCTCAAGCCGATGATTAGAAGCGAGATAGCGCCGAAGAACCACCGACCGCAGCGGACCCACTTCATGACGCCCGTTAGCTTGACCGTTATGCGACAATCCGAGCTAAGGGAGTCTCATGACAGAATTCAATGCTGAACGCGTCTACTACGACATCAAAATCTTCGCCAATTCTCCGGACACGGAAATCTGGCTGGGAGACGATGGGGGACATCTTGTGTTGAAAGCGGTCGGTACGCTTCGGTCAAGTTTGATTCCGGGCGATTACAGGGTGGAGTTCGGCCTCGGTACAGCGTGTTACCCCATTTGTCTCCGTAAGCACAGTGAATTCAGCCAAGCCGACTTGGAGGCAGGCCATCGTCCGTGAGGGTTTCTCCCAGGCCAGCGCGATCGTGAAGCTGCAGAGCTACTTCGGCCTTCATGGCTAGTCTCCCAAGCACGCACTATCCTGACTTCGGAAGCTCGAGACGTCAAGTGTTGTCTTCCGGCCGGATCCTGAGGCTCAAACGCACATAGCGTCCGTCGAGGCTGTTTTGAAGCCGCGGCTCGGTCCCGTTGGCCTCACGCATCTCGTGGCGGATGATCGGCAGGCCCCGGCCACGAAGCTCCATCCAGCCCATCACCGTCATGAAGTGGGCGAGAAGCTCGTTGCGCGAACGGGGATGACCGCCGGCGAGAGCGGTTTCCACCGTCATGTGGTTGGGGAGCTCGCCCGGAGAGGTGATGTCGAGGCGGTCGGCGAAGACCTCGAGCAGCACCTTCGAGCCCAGGACGGCGTAGTCGCGGTGGACCACGGCGTTGACCAAGGCTTCGCGCAGCGCCCGCAGCGGCACCGGCGGACGATCGACCCGGCGCATCTCCTCGGTGTAGGTCTCCTGCATGCCAAGTGCCCGGAACCACCCCAGAGCCCGCTCGACCTGCTCGTCGATGCGGCCTCGGGCCTCACCGTGCAGGATCACGTCCGCGGCTCGGTCCGTACCGGCGTAGGCGACCATATCGATCCAGGCGTTCATGGTGGGACGAAACCTCTGAGGCTCGCGGCCGAAGCACATCAGGCCGTAGAGCGTGAGCACAGGCTCGCCTCCTTCAAAGGCCACCACGCCCCGGTTCTTCAGGTCGTTCAAGAGCTCGGGCTGAGGCTCCTCGACCAGCTCGAGCCGCTGGCGCTCCAGGAACCTCCGAAACACCCGCAGGTCCAGGTCGTCCGGGTCGGAGTCCGGGATGACCTGCTCCGCCGTGAGGATGAATCCGAACGTGTTGAAAAGCTCCTGGAGCTCGAAGGGCGGCGATTCGGTCCCGGACCGCGGGCCATGTCAGGCTTGCCATGGGGACCATTCTACTTGCCAAGGTGGCAAGGATGCATCCCTACTACCCCGCCGATCCCAGCCGCGACGCAGCGGCACGTCGTGCTGCTCGCCGCGGGCGAGAGCCGCAAGGGGGTTCCTGGGCAGGACCCGGCCGTCGGCCGCCGCGGGCCGACGGGAGGCGCGGCGTAGCGCGTGCCACCGTCGGTCGTGGCGCCTTCGTAGACGCCGGTCTCGGTGGTGACGCGAGGTAGGCTCATCGCGAGATCATGACCCGCCGGTGACAGGGCACCGCGAAGATGCCAGAATCGCCGCCTGAGGGTCCTGCGAAGGCCCGTGGGAAGAGACCTCATGATCGGCCAGAAACTCTTAGACCGCTACGAGCTGCTTGCAGAAGCCGGACGGGGCGGCATGGGAGTCGTCTACCGCGGACGGGACCCGGTGCTCGACCGCGAGGTGGCGATCAAGATGATCCCGCCCATGGAGCTCGGCCGTGACACCGAGGAGCGGTTCCAGCGCGAAGCGCGGCTGGTGGCCGGCATGGACCATCCGGCGATCGTGCCGATCCACGACTTCGGCCGCCATGAGGGATCGCTTTTCTTCGTCATGCCCTGGGTCCGGGGGACGCTCCTCCGGGAGCTCATCCAGCAGGGGGCGCTCATGCTCGACGAGATCCTGGACATCGCCATTCAGGTGGCCGAGGGGCTCGACTACAGCCATTCGCGCGGCGTGATCCACCGCGACGTCAAGCCGGGCAACGTCATGGTCTCTCGCGACGCGGGCGTCCTGCGGGCGCGGGTCCTCGACTTCGGCCTCGCCCGGGGCTCGACCGAGCGCCGGCTGACCAAGACCGGCGGGCTCATCGGCTCGATGACCAACCTGAGCCCGGAGCAGATCTCGCTGGGCCGCGTCGACGAACGCTCCGACCTCTACGCCCTCGGCACGGTCCTCTACGAATGCCTGACGGGGGAGCCGCCGTTTTCCGGCGCCGTCCACTCGGTGCTCTTTCGCATCGTCCACGAGCAACCCTGTAAGCTCCGCGACCGGGGCTTCGACTACGATCCGGAGCTCGAGGAGATCGTCCTCTCCTGCCTCGCGAAGGATCCGGAGGTGCGTCCGCAGCGCGGTGCGGAGCTGGCCGAGCAGCTCGAACGTCACCGCGCGGGGCTCGACGAGAGCCTGCGCTCGCGGCCGATGAGCACCCACGAGCGCCCGGCGTTACGTTCGACGCAGCCGATCCCTTCGCCCATGGTGGGCCGCCGCGCCGAATGGGCCGAGCTCCAGGGCAGGCTTTCCGCCGCGCTCGCCGGAGAATGCCAGCTCGTCCTCGTCGAAGGTGAAGCGGGCACCGGCAAGACCCGCCTCCTCCAGGAGCTTGAAAGCCTGGCACGGATGCGGCGCATTCGGGTCCTGCGGGGACGCATAGTCGATCGCGAGAGCGCCATCCCCTACCAGGGGCTCTGCGACCTGGTCCAGGACTACTTCCGCCTCCACGAGACCGACTCGCAGGGGGAAGGCACCGCGGGGCAGATGAGCGCCGACTTCTCGGATCTCGCGGCCGACCTGGTGAGATTCTTTCCCCTCCTCGCCGAGATCCGTGAGCTCCGTGAGCTGCGCGGCGAAGCCGACGTCGAGCCGGAGACGGCCCGCAGCTCGCCGCCCGACTTGAAGGACGCCGATCCGACCCGCCTCTACGAGCTCCTGGCTCGCACCCTGGCAAGGATCGGGGGTGGCCGGCCTCTCGTGATGCTCATCGAGAACCTGCACCTGGGCGAGGTGTCCCTCGCTGCCTTGTCCTATGTCGTTCGCCGGCTCGGACCGACGCCGACCTTGATCGTCGGTACGTGCCGCCGTACCGAGGTCACGGCCGGGCATACGCTGCTCACGATGCTCAAGTCCTTTAACGACGACCCACGTTTCTGCTCGATCGGTCTGGGACCGCTCGGCAAAGCGGACTTTCGGCGTCTGCTGGAGATCCAGCTGGGAAGCGCCGAGATCCGTGACGACCTGGTACGCCGTCTCTACGACGCGACCGAGGGTAATCCCTATTTCGGCCAGGAGCTGGTTCGCTCGCTCCTGGAGACGGAGGGAATCAGCCGCGACGACAGCGGTTGCTGGGCTCTCCTGGGCGACTCGGTCCTCATCGCCGAGGCGTTGCCGTCGACCATCCAACAGGCGGTCGAGCGGCGCGTCGAGCGTCTACCCGAGACCCTACGTCACCTCCTTTCTCTGGCTTCGGTGCTCGGCAAGAGCTTCACCTACCGGGACCTCGAGAACCTCGTCGAGGTCGACGGCGAGCTGGACATCGACCTCGACGACGCGCTCGACGAGCTCGTCAGCCGGGACCTCCTGGAGGAAGACACGAAGTCGCGCGACGACCGCCTCCATTTCGCCAGCGGCATGGTCCGCGACATCCTCTACCACGACCTTTCGCGGCGTAAACGGCGCTCGCTCCACCGCCGTCACGCCTACTCGCTGGAGAAGCGCTACGCCGAGCGTCTGGAGCGTCTCTATCCGCAGCTCGTCCATCACTTCTCAGTTGGCGACGTGGCGGACAAGACGATCGAGTACGCGCGGCTCCTGGCTCGCAAGTCGCTCGACGCGTTCAGCCCCGACGATGCGATCCGTGCGTTGCGCACGGCCCTGGAGCTCATCGACGACCACGAGAGAACGCTGGATGAAGGGGAGCTCCTGGAGCTTCTGGCCACCGCCTATCGGGCGGCGGGCTCGACGGGGAAAGCGCTGCGCGAAGCGGAGCGTGCGGCCACGTCCTATCGGCAAGCCAAAAGCCCGGAGAGAGCCGCGCGGGCGGCTTTGCTGGCCGCGGAGACCGCCTGGCAAGCGCGCCAGGTCACGAGCGCCCGCTCCTGGGTCGACCTCGGTATCGAGCTGACCCAGGGCCAGGAGGCGCCGAAAATCCTGCACCGGCTCTTGACCCTGGGGGCTACCGTGGCCAATCTCGGCGGCGAGCACCAGGCCGCCCGCCGTTATCTGGAGGAGGCCGAACGGCTGGCGCCGGCCGAGCTCGACTCGGCGGAGGAGGAGCCGATCGCCGCGGGTGGGACCCTACGCACCGCGCTGCCCAATCCGATTTCCACCGTCGATCCCGTGGCGCTTCGGACCATCGAGGAATTTGAGGTCGCCGCCACCGTTTTCGAAACCCTGCTCACGGCCGACGCCGAGGGCAACCTCGTCCCGTCGCTGTGCGACGAGTGGAAAGGCTCGGAAGACGGCCTCGTGTTCGAGCTCACGCTGCGCGGCGACGTCTTCTTCTCCGACGGCTGGCCGCTTTCCGCAGAGGACGTCAAGAGCTCTTTCGAACGGTCCATAGGCCGCGAGGGAGTCTTTGAGCACGCCGCTTTTGCCGCGCTGCGAGAGCTCGTCGTGGTCGACGAGCCGAAGGGACCTCACGCCAAGGCAGCGCGCCAGCGGCTGCGCTTTCACCTGCGCGAGCCGGTGCCGATCTATCCGGCGCTCGTGACCGACATCTCGACGGCGGTCGTCCGCGAGGTCGTCTCCGACGGCGGTGCCACCCATCTGCTCGGCACGGGCCCGTTCCGGGTCGTCGAAGCGACGACCGAACGGGTGAGCCTGGAACGTAACTCGAATTACTGGCGCGGAACACCTCCCCCCCTCGAGCGCATCGAGCTGCTGACCTCGCTCGGCGCCGCGGGGATCGCCGAACGCCTGCGCGCGGGCGAGATCGACGTGGGCCGCAATCTCCGAGCGGACGACCTGGAGTCGATCCTGCGGGATCCGCGTTTCCGCTCGGGCCTCGTCGAGGCGACGCAGAAAAACGTCTACTTCCTGCTCTTCAACCCTCGCGGAAGCAACACGTCTCAGGCGGCGGTGCGCCGGGCTCTGGCCGGTGTCGTGCGGCCCCAGGACCTCGTGTGGCGGACCGTCGGAAGGTTTGCGCAGCCGGCGGTTTGCCTCATCCCCCCGGGGATCCTGGGCCACGATCCCGGACGCCGCCAAGCGGGGCTGCCACGCGACCAGGCGGTACGGCTCCTGGAGGAAGCGGGTGTCGAGCGTCCGATCCGGCTCCAGGCGGCCATCCACCCGCTCTTCCAGGACCACTGCCGCCCGCTGCTCGACGCCCTTTTCGGCGAGTGGGCAACCCTGGGAGTCGAGGTCGTCGACCGGACTCCGACGATGGAGCAATACCTCGACTTCTGGACCGAGCACGCACCGACCGAGCTCGATTTGCTCATCGGCCGCTGGAACGCCGACTTCAACGACCCCGACACCTTCACCTACGGGCTCTTCCACTCCGAGCACGGAAAGCTGAGCCATTTTTTTTCCTCGCCCGAGACCGACCGGCTCCTGGAGCGCGCGCGCCGGGAAAGCCGCTCGGTGCAGCGTCTGGCTTTCTATCAGCGGTTTGAGGAGATCCTCCACGAGGAGCAGGTGTTGGTGCCCCTTTTCCACGACATCGACTATCGCGTCGCGGGAGCGCACGTGCGCCGGCTGCGTCTCTACTCGACGCCGCCTTACGTAAGCTACGACCGGGTGGGCAAGGTCGAGGAGATGCCGGCCGCAGCCCCGCTGCGGCGGCGCCTGGCCGACGGCGGCGAGATCCACGTCGCGCTGCCCGCCCGGCTCGGGACCCTGGATCCGGCGGAAGGCAACGTCAGCGAGCTGTTTGAGGTCAAGTCGAACGTCTTCGAGTCGTTGACCCGCATCTCCGAGAGTGCCCGGGTGGTGCCCTGGCTGGCGGCATTCTTCGAGGTCCCCGGCGGGCGCAGTTATCACTTTCGGCTGCGCGAGAAGGTGCGCTTCCACGACGGGCGTCGCCTCACCTCGCGCGACGTGCGCTATACGTTCGAGCGGCTCCTGCGCCACGAGCAGAGTGAGTTTCACTTCCTGTTGCTGCCGATCCGCGGCGCCCGCGCTCTGCGTGACGGTCGCGCCGACGACCTGGAAGGGTTTCGTATCCTGACGGCCGAGCAGTTCGTCATCGAGCTCGACGAGACGCTCTCCTTTTTTCCGACGCTCCTGACCCATCCGGGGCTCGCGATCGTCCCCGAAGGATCCGAAAGCTTTGCCGGGACGTGGCGCGACGGCTGTGTCGGTACGGGGCCGTTTCGCCTGACGCGGTTCGATCCTGCCGACGGTCTCGACCTCGAGAAAAACACCGACTACTGGCGTCCCGACTACCCCAAGATCAGCCGCCTGGTGTTCCACTACGGTCTCGACGCCGAACGCACGGTGCGCGATTTCCGTGCCGGCCGCCTGTCGCTAGTCGGCGACCTGCCGCCGAAAGAGGTCGAGAGGCTGCGCCGCGATCCGAAGCTCGCGCCCGGCTACGCCGAGTCGCCGCGGTTGTCGACGACCTTCCTGGCGATGAACAGCCTCTCAGGGCTGTTCGCGGACCTTGATCGGAGACGAGCCTTCGTCGCCGCCCTCGACCTCGAGACCCTGCTGCGCGGCACCATGGGCGACGCGGTGATCCGTGCCCACGGCCTGATCCCGCCCGGGCTCCTGGGCTATGAGGCGCCGCGGCGGGAGGCGGCGGCCGAGCGCGGAGTGAAAAGCTCCTGGCGCGGCATCGAGCTCAAGGTTGCCCTTCATTCGATCTATCACGGCCCCTACGCCCCTCTGTGGAAAGAGATCCGCCGCGCCCTGACCGAGATCGGGATCAGGGTGCAGGTCGTCGACGAGAGCCTGGCCGAGGTGGTGCGCAAGATTCGCAGCGGCAGCCCGGCCGGCGTTGACCTCGTAGCGTGCCGCTGGATCGCCGACTATCCCGACGCCGACGCGTTTGCCATCGGGATCGTCCACTCGCGGGAAGGGCTGCTCGCCGGCCTGGTGGATTCGCCGGAGCTCGACGAACGGATCGAGAAGGGCCGCCGGGAGACCGACCCGGCGCTGCGCCACACGCTCTACCGGGAGATCGAGGAAGAGGTCGTGCGCCAGAGTCTCCTGATCCCGCTTTTCCATGAGCAGACCTACCGATTCAGCCACCCGACGCTACGGGGATTCAAGCTCGGCTTTTCGCTCCCCGAGGTGCGCTACGAGGAGCTTTACGTGGTCCGCTAGTCCAACCGCCGGTGGTCTGAGCCTTGCGTTGAGATCAACTGCACCCGTTTCAATTGCTGCCAAGAGCTACCGCCAGTCGCCGATGATCTGAAACGCCGCCCAATAGTAGGGCAACGTCAGGGCGAGGTAGGAATTCAGCGGGAAGCGGTCGTCGAAGCGGCCGTGGGTGGCGAAGTGGAGGATGCGGGCGCTCTTGCCGACGGACTTGGCTCGTGGCTCCGAAGCCTCGGCGCCGAGGAAGGCACGGGCGGCTCCCTCGGGGTAGAGGGCGGCGATACGGTTCACCTCCTCGCGACTGTAGGGCAGGGGACGGAAGTTGAAGCCGGACCCTTCGGACGAATACCGGGGATCACCGAAAGCCACCAAGGCGAGGACGTCCGTGGCTTCGTCCGTCGGGCTCCGTCGTTGATTCTTGAGCTCGGCGCAGACGGTGGCCGAGAGGACCGAATGCAGGGGCTTCCGCTCCACCAGGTACTCGAAATCCCGATCCCCATGGCCCTCGCCGGGGCCGGTCTTGCGGACCAGGAGAGCGAAGGGGAGCAGATGCAGCGGTCCGTCGGGGACGATGAGCACCCCTTCGCTTTTGGCGATCGACTCCTCCGCCGGCAGGATCAGGGCCTGGTAGAGGTGTTCTCCGGCCTGACGCAAAGGCTCCTTGTAGGGAGTCGCCCTTCGTCCGAGAGGAGGGCGAACAGATGTGCATGCTCCGCACCGATGTCCAAAGCTTTTTGGGACAGAGGTACAGGTTCCGCACCTCTGCCCAACAATTCCCGGGACAGAGGTGCAGACTCCGTACCTCTGCCAGATAATACCCAGGGCATAGGTGCAGACTCCGTACCTATGCCAGATAATCCCCAGGGCATAGGTGCAGGCTCTGTACCTCTGCCAGATAATTCCCAGGGCATAGGTGCAGACTCCGTACCTATGCCAGATAATCCCCAGGGCATAGGTGCAAACTCCGCACCTCTGCCCAAGAATCGCCTGAACGGAGGTGCAGAGTCTGCAAAGACGGCACGAAATCGCTGGAATCCGGGAGAAGGGACCGCGCTCAGACTTCGACTCCTCCGGACCCTGTCGAAGCCGACAAAGCCGGCGCCTTGGCTTTGCGCATCGCGCGGGGACCAAGTCGATGGTAGGTGCGGCGATTGATCCGGTTGCCGCAGCGCCGGACGGTGCACCACTTGCCCATGCGGTTGTTGGAGGCGTCGAAAAAAGCCCATTGGCACTTGCCGTTGCTGCACGCCTTGAACCGTGTCCACGTCCCCTCGGCCATCGTCTGGGAGACGGCATGGAGGAACCGGTTCAGAACGCCGGGCCAGCCGGTCTCGGCCGGCTGTCGGTGCAAGGTGCCGTCGAGGTCGAAGCTGAAACGGGAGCGGGCTTCGGAGAGGGCACGGTTGAGTCGCTCGACGACCGTCTCGTTCAAGCTGAAGCCGTTGTTGGCACGGAGCAGGGCGCGCAACCCCTCGCGGACGGCGAGGGCGTCCTTCCAGGCTTTTTCGTCGACCGGTGCCGGGAGCGCGGCGGCGTGGCGGGCGATCCACTCCTCGAGGGCCTCGGCGGAGGCGAGCTCGTCGCGTCCGGCCTCGAGGTCGCGCGTGTTGACGAAGGCCTGGACGAGACGCAGCTCGCCGGGCGCGGAGTCGGGCTTGGGGGGTGGCGGTTTCCTGGCCATGGTCTGGGATCTTAGCATGACTTCAGGGCATCTACCGTCCTCTATGATATCCTGCTCCAAGAGGAGGTACGCCTATGCCCGCCATGACGCTGACCGCCGATGGACTGATCCCGCTCCCCAAGATCCGGGACTCGCTGGGCCTACGCCCCGGCGACCGGGCCGACCTGCGGCTCCGGGGCGTAGGCGTCGTCGAGCTTGAGCCCGAGTTGGAGCGGCAAAGACCCTACGAGGCTGTCGCTGACCTGATCGGCTGCGTCAAGGGTGGCCCGCCGGACCTTTCGGAGAACACGGGGCGAGTCAGGTGAACAAGAGAAAGCTCCTTCAAAAGCTCCTCGCGGGTTCGAAGAACATCCGCTTCTCAGAAGCGGTGGCTTGCGCAGAAGCGTTCGGTTTCTCTCTGGACCGTGTCAAGGGGAGTCACCGTATCTACGTCCACCCGGATGTCCGAGAGCTCCTGAATCTCCAGGACCTGAACGGCAAAGCAAAAGCCTATCAAGTAAGGCAATTCTTGCGGCTGGTGGAGACTTACGACCTCAAACCAGGAGATGAGGAATGAAGGACTACCACATCAACGTCTTCTACAGTGACGAGGACGACGGCTACATCGCTGACATCCCGGACCTCAAGTACTGTTCGGCGTACGGAAGTACTCCCGAAGATGCCTTGCGGGAGGTTCTCGTCGCGAAAGCGGCCTGGCTTGAATCCGCGAAGGCGAACGGCAAGCCGGTACCCCCACCTCGGTACTCCCCCGTAATCTACAAGGCGTCTTGAAACCGTCCTTCATGCGCTCACTCCAGGCCCGAGATGGAGTCCTCGGACGCTTGCCTCGTAGCCTCCAGGAGTGGACGAGGAGTAAGCGGCAAGGACTTTGCCCGCCAGGATGTACCGTCGTGCTAAGCTCCGCGCCGGATCCAGGCTACCCGCCCGCGGCCCCAGGGCTACCCGCTTGTCCCGGTCACGGTCCACCCCCAGGGGTGGTTTGCTCCGCCGCGCGGCCTCTGTAGTATTGCCGCCCGAACGCGCCGTCCGGGGACGGCGGGGGAGCAAGCGCCGCCCCCCAGGACGCGCCAGGAGACTTCCGTGAACGACGAGCTTTCCCCCACCGAGGGCGCTCCGGCCACCGCCGAACAGCCGGCTCCCCGGACGGGCCGCGCCAAGGCCCACACAGGGCCTCTGCAACTCCTCTTCCTGACCCTGACCCTCGCCGTCTTCTGGCTCCTCTGGTCGGGACACTACACCCCCTTCCTGCTGAGCCTCGGCGCCGCCTCCTCAGTCGGCGTCGTCCTGCTCTGCCACAAGCTGGGGATCGTCGACAGCTTCTCGGTCCCCTACCACCTGGCGCCGCGGGCGCTCGTCTACCTGCCGTGGCTCGCCTGGCAGGTGGTGCTCGCCAACTTCGAGGTCATGCGCCACATCCTCTTCCCCCGCCCCGGCGACGAGCCGCGCCTCCTCACCGTCGAGCCGAGCCAGGGAAGCGACCTCGGATGCGTGACCTACGCCAACTCCATCACCCTGACCCCGGGCACCATCACCCTCGAAGCCGAGGCGTCGAAGCTCACCGTCCACGCCCTGACGAAGGCTTCGGCCGAGGGACTGCTGGAAGGCGAGATGGACCGCCGGGTCACCCGCTTCGAGGGACTCGACTGATGTACGCGATGACGCTTGGCGCGGTGGTCGTCGCCATGGCGATGCTCCTCGTGCGGGCCTTTAGCGGCCCGACGATTTTCGACCGCATCCTCGCCACCAACAGCTTCGGCACAAAAACTGTGCTGTTGATCGCCCTCGTCTGCTTCCTGACCGGCCGCACCGACTTCCTCGACCTGGCGCTGGTCTACGCCCTCATGAACTTCATCGCCTCGATCGCCTTCGCACGCTTCAGCCTGGAGCACGAGTTCGACGCCGACGAGGTCGAAACCTGAACCCTCCCGAAACCGGAAAACGAACGGAGCGATCCGATGGATCTTGAGCTGGTGTGTAACGCCCTGAGCTGGTTTTTCCTGGGGACGGGCTCAATCGTGCTCGTGATCTCGAGTTATGGGGTGCTCAGGCTCCCCGACTACTACAGCCGCATCCACGCGGCGAGCGTCACCGACACGCTGGGGGCGGGGTTGATCGTCCTGGGGCTCGTCTTCCAGGCGGAGCTCGGCCTCGCGACGGCAAAGCTCCTGATGATCGTCCTCTTCCTGGCGATCACCGGCCCCGCCACCACCCACGCCCTGGCACGGGCCGCCAAGGCCCACAACCTCGACCTGCCTCCCTTCCGCGAGAGCGCGGAGAAAAGCGGAGGAGGTGAGACGCCGTGAGCCTGGCGCTGGACATCATCCTCTTCACCTTCCTGATCCTCGTGGCGCTGGTCGTGGTCCGCCTGCGCGACCTTTTTTCGGCCGTCATGCTGCTGGGGATCTTCAGCCTGCTCTCGGCGGCGCTTTTCACCGTCATGGACGCCGTCGACGTCGCCTTCACCGAAGCGGCGGTGGGCGCCGGCATCTCGACGGTCCTGATGCTCGCTACCCTGGCGCTCACGACCTACGTCGAGGACGACCCGAAACGCCGCAGGCGGCATACGGCGCTGCCGCTCATCGCCGTCCTCGTCACCGGCGCGGCCCTGATCTACGGCACCTTCGACATGCCGCGCTACGGCGATCCCAACGCGCCGATCCACCAACACGTGGCGCCGGACTACTTGAAGTCCGACCGGCTCACCGGCATCCCCAACGTCGTCACCTCGGTGCTCGCCTCCTACCGTGGCTACGACACCTTTGGCGAGACGACGGTGATCTTCATCGCCGCCCTCGGCGTCCTGCTGCTGCTCGGCGGCCGGCGAAGGAAAGGGGAGGAGAAGTCATGAAAGCGATCTTCCAGAAGCGGCCCGGCATCTTGCGGGTGAGCCTGCGGCCGCTCATCCCGTTTCTCATGCTCTTTGCGCTCTACGTCCAGTTCCACGGCGACTACGGCCCCGGCGGCGGCTTCCAGGCCGGGGTGATGTTCGCGGCGGCGCTGGTGCTCTACGTGCTGCTTTTTAGCACCGAGCAGGCGCGCAAGGTCCTGAAACCCCGGTGGATGGAGATGCTGGTCGCCGCCGGCGTCTTCATCTACGGCGCGACCGGCGTCGTTTCGATCTTTCTCGGCGGCAAGTTCCTCGACTACAACGTCCTCGCCCACGACACCGTCCACGGGCAGGAGCGCGGCATCTTCTGGGTCGAGCTCGGTGTCGGCATCACGGTGACCGCGGTGATGACGACGATCTTTTTCACCTTCGTCGAGTACAAAGCCCCAAAGAGGAGCGCGGAATGATCCAGGCCGGTCTCTACAACTACTGGGTGGCCATCGTCTTGATGATGACCGGCCTCTACGTCGTCATGGCGAAGGAGAACCTCGTGAAGAAAGTCATCGGGCTGAACATGTTCCAGGTCTCGGCGATCCTGTTCTACATCTCGATGGGCAAGGTCGAAGGCGGCACGGCCCCCGTCCTGTCGGAGAGATTCGAGGTCTACTCGAACCCGTTGCCGCATGTGCTGATGCTGACCGCCATCGTCGTCGGCGTGGCGACGACGGCCGTCGCCCTGGCACTGATCGTCCGCATCAACGAGGCCTACGGCACGATCGAGGAAGACTCGCTCCTGAAGCTCGAGCATCCGGAATTCGCTGAGGTGGACGAATGAGCGGACATCCCGCGGATCCTCACGGTGCCGTCGACTTCGTCGAGCACCTGCCGATCTTAATCGTCGCGGCGCCGCTTCTCGCGGCCCCGATCTGCGTCGTCCTGCGCCGCGCCCGCGCCGCCTGGACGCTCGCCATGGCCGTCACCTGGGGCGCTTTTGCGGCGGCCATCCACATCCTCCACCGGGTGAGCGTCGAGGGGACTTTTTCCTACGAGGTGGGCGGCTGGGCGCCGCCGCTCGGCATCGAGCTCCGGTTTGGGGCCTTCAACGCGCTGGTGCTCGTCATCGTCACCGCGATCAGCGCCGTCGTCCTCGCCTCGGCACCGGGGAGCCTGCGCGAGGTGCCGCGCGAGCGGCAGTACCTTTTTTTCGCGACGTTTCTGCTCTGCATGACGGGGTTGATGGGCATCACGAGCGCCGGCGACGCTTTCAACGTCTTCGTCTTCCTGGAGATCTCGGCGCTTTCGGCCTACGCCCTGATCGCCCTGGGAAAGTCACCGCGTGCCCTGACGTCGGCCTTTCGCTACCTCGTCATGGGTACGGTCGGCGGCACGTTTTTCCTGATCGGCATCGGCATGCTCTACATGGTGACCGGGACGCTCAACATGGCGGACATGGCGGAGCGGCTCGCCGCCGCCGACGCCAACCGGACGACCTTGATCGCGCTCGCCGCGGTCGTCGTCGGCCTGGGGATCAAGACGGCGCTCGTACCGCTCCACAGCTGGCTGCCCGACGCCTACACCTTCGCCCCGGCGATGGTCACCGCCTTCATCGCGGCGACGGCGACCAAGGTCGCCTACTACGCTCTGGCGACTTTTGTCTTCCGGATCTTCGGCGCCGAGATGGCCTTCGAGCGGCTGGGCCTGGGACGGGTTCTCCTGCCGCTCGCCCTGATCGCCATGTTCGTCGCCTCGGCGGTGGCGATTTTTGAAAAGGACGTCAAGCGTATGCTCGCTTTTTCGAGCCTCGCCCAGATCGGCTACATGGTGCTGGGACTGGCGCTCGCCAACAAGGCCTCCCTGACGGGCGGCATCGTCCACCTCTTCAACCACGCGGTGACGAAAAGCGCCCTCTTCCTGGCGCTCGCCGGCATCGCCGTGCGGCTCGGCTCGACGCGTCTGGAGGACCTGCGGGGGATCGGCAAGCGCATGCCGCTGACGACGTCCGCTTTCGTCCTCGCCGGGCTGTCGCTCATCGGCGTGCCGCTGACCGCGGGCTTCGTGAGCAAGTGGTACCTCGTGCTCGGCGCCCTCGAGTCGGGACGCACAGCCGTGGCGGTGCTGATCCTCCTCTCCTCGCTCCTGGCGGTGGTCTACGTCTGGCGGGTGGTGGAGGTGGCCTACTTCGCGGCGCCGCCGGAAGGCTGCGAGCCGGTCAAGGAAGCGCCGTGGAGCGTGCTCGTGCCCACCTGGGTGCTCGTCGGCGCGACGGTCTACTTCGGCATCTCGACCCGCGTGACGGCGGCGGTCGCCGAGCGCGCCGCGGTGCTGTTGATGGCGGGACAGCTCTAGGACGGAGAAAACGGACTATGCCCGACGCCTCCCAAGCCACCGCCCTGGCCGTCCTCTGGCCGCTTCTCGGGACCGTCCTGACCGTCGTCTTGCGCAAGCGCGAGAACCTGCGCGAGACGGCGACGCTCTTGACCTCCGCGAGCCTTTTCCTGGGTGTCACAAGCCTGATCCTGCCCGCTCTCCTGCGCGGCGCCCGTCCACGCTTCGAGGTGGTGGAAATCCTCCCGGGCCTTCACCTCGCTTTTGAGGTGGAGCCGCTGGGAATGCTTTTTGCCCTCGTGGCCTCGGGTCTGTGGATCGTGACGACCCTTTACTCGATCGGCTACATGCGGGGCCACCACGAGAAGAACCAGACGCGCTTCTACGTCTGTTTTGCCCTCGCCATCACCGGCGCCCTGGGCGTGGCGTTCGCGGCCAACGTGTTGACGCTTTTCATCTTCTACGAATTCATCACGGTCTCGACCTATCCGCTCGTGACCCACCACGGCACGGAAAAAGCGAAACGCGCCGGGCGCGTCTACATCGGCGTCCTGATGGGGACCTCGATCGCGTTTCTGCTGCTGGCGATGGTCTGGACCTACGCCCTGGCCGGGACGACGGAATTCACCCCGGGCGGCATCCTCGACGGCAAGGTCGAAGGCGGCATGGTGGCGGTTCTCTTAGCGCTCTACGTCTTCGGTACGGGCAAGGCCGCGCTCATGCCCTTCCACCGCTGGCTGCCGGCGGCCATGGTGGCGCCGACGCCGGTCTCGGCGCTCTTGCACGCGGTGGCGGTGGTCAAGGCGGGTGTCTTCACGGTGGTCAAGGTCGTCGTCTACGTCTTCGGGCTCGACTTCCTGACGGCAACGGGGGCCAGCCGTTGGCTGCTGTGGGCCGCGGCTTTTACCATCGTCTCGTCGTCGATCGTGGCGATCACCAAGGACAACCTGAAAGCTCGCCTCGCCTACTCGACGATCAGCCAGCTCTCCTACATCGTCCTGGGGGCGGCGCTCGCCAACCGGCTCTCGGTCCTGGGCGCCGGCATGCACATCGCGATGCACGCCTGCGGCAAGATCACGCTCTTCTTCTGCGCCGGAGCGATCATGGTGGGTGCGCACAAGACGGAGGTGAGCGAGCTCAACGGGCTCGGACGGCGGATGCCGTTTACGATGCTGGCGTTTCTCGTCGGCTCGCTAAGCGTCATCGGCCTGCCGCCGCTCGGCGGCTCGTGGAGCAAGTGGTACCTGGCCTTGGGCGCGGCCGAAGCCGGACAGATGGTGATGCTCGGTGTCTACATGCTGAGCTCGCTCCTTTCGCTCGGCTACCTCATGCCGGTCGTCGGCCGGGCCTTCTTGCTCGACCCGCTGCCGGACGAGGGACACGGCGACGATAGAGGAAGCATCCGGGAGGCGCCGTTTTTCTGCGTGCTGCCCCCGGTTTTGACCGCGATCGGCTGTGTCGTCCTCTTCTTCTACGCCGATCCGATCTACCAGCTGCTACAAGGAATGACCGCACCATGAGAGACGTTGCCAAACCGGGCGTCGAAAAGAAATACTGGCTCGACGATTCGAAAAACGTCAACAAGGTTGTCTACACGCTCTACGGGATCTGCGTGCTGCTCTTGTGCCTGGATTTCTTCTACCACAAGCACCCGCACTTCGACTTCGAGGGCTGGTGGGGATTCTTCGGCTTCTACGGGCTCATCGGCAGCCTCTCGCTCGTCATGATCTCGAAAGCGATGCGCCTCGTCCTGATGCGTGGGGAGGACTACTATGATCAGTAGCCTTCCTCCCGGGATCTTGATGATCGCGGGCGGTCTCGTCCTGGCGCTGCTGCGTGGACGCGCGCTCCAGGTCGGCCTGCTCCTCGTGCCCGTCCTCAGCGCCTGGCACCTGCTTTCGTTGCCCGAGGGGACTCAGATCGGCGTCCAGGTCTTCAGCTACGAGCTGATGCCGGGACGGATCGACGCGTTGAGCCTCGTGTGGGGCTATATCTTCCACATCGCGGCTTTCCTGACGGCGATCTACGCCGTTCACGTCAAGGACCGCAGCCAGCACGTCGCCGGGATGGTCTACGTGGGTGCGGCGATCGGCGCGGTCTTTGCCGGCGACATGATCACGCTGTTCGTCTACTGGGAATTAACGGCGGTCGCCTCGGTCTTCCTCATCTGGGCGAAGCCCACCCACGTCGAGGGCGCGGCCCGCTCCGAGCAGATCCGGCGGTCTTTCAAGGCCGGGATGCGCTATCTCGTGATCCAGGTGGGCTCGGGCGTGATCCTTCTCGCCGGCATCCTGCTCCACTACCAGAAGACGGGCTCGCTCGCCTTCACGAAGCTCGGCCTGGTCGACCTTGGGACGGGGCTCATCTTCATCGCCTTCGGCATCAAGGCGGCTTTTCCGTTGCTCCACAACTGGCTCCAGGACGCCTATCCCGAAGCAACGCCGACGGGCACCGTCTTCTTGAGCGCCTTCACCACGAAGATGGCGATCTACGCGCTGGCCCGCGCCTTTCCCGGGACGGAGATCCTGATCTACATCGGTGCGCTGATGACGGCTTTTCCGATCTTCTTCGCCGTGATCGTCAACGATCTGCGGCGCGTCCTGGCCTACAGCCTCAACAGCCAGCTGGGCTTCATGATCGTCGGCATCGGGATCGGCACGGAGATGTCTTTAAACGGTACGGCGTCGCACGCTTTCGCGAGCGTCCTCTACAAGGCACTGCTTTTCATGTCGACAGGCGCGGTGCTCCACCGCACCGGCACGGCCAAGGGCTCGGAGCTCGGCGGCCTTTACAAGACGATGCCGTGGACGACGGCCTTTTGTATCGTCGGCGCGGCCTCGATCTCGGCCTTTCCGTTCTTCAGCGGCTTCGTGACGAAGTCGCTGGTCATGACCGCGGCGGCGCAAGGGCATTGGACGATCGTGTGGCTGGTGCTGCTTTTCGCGTCGGCGGGTGTTTTCTACCATTCCGGCATCAAGATCCCGTTCTTCGCGTTTTTTGCCCACGACTCGGGCAAGCGCCCCAAGGAAGCACCGCTCAACATGTTGATCGCGATGGGCATAACGGCGTTTTTCTGCATCGCGATCGGCGTCTATCCGAAGCCGCTCTACGACATCCTGCCCTACGCGGTCGACTACGAGCCCTACACGACGCCGCACGTGATCAACCAGTACCAGCTGCTGATCTTCTCGGCCCTGGCGTTTACGCTTCTCAACCGCGTCAAGCTCCGCGGCACGAAGCTCTATCCGCCGGAGCTGCGCTCGACGGTGCTCGACAGCGACTGGACATACCGCAAGCTCGCTCCCGCGGTCGGCGGTTTCGTCGCTCGCCTCGGCGGCGGCGTCTGGTTCGGTTTTCTGGCCGCGGCGCGGCGGGGTCTTGAGGCCTTCTTCGGTTGGTCCTTCCGCGTCTACGGTCCCTCAAGCTTCATCGCCCGCACCTGGACGGCCGGGCAGATCGTCTCTTTCGCCGTCCTGATGCTGGGCTTTTACCTCCTCTTCTACTTCCTCTGACGAATGGCGTCAGCTTTCACGCGGCGGGGCGTCCGCGGCCTCGCGCTCGCGCAGGCGCTGGTCGACGTCGGCGAAGCGTTCGGCGAGCGCCTTGATGAAAATCCCCAGCCAGGAGCTCAGCCCCAGCCCGGCGGTCAGGGTCTCCCGGGTGACGACCACCACCACGACGTCGTCGACCGCCTCGACGCTCGCCGTGCGCGGCGTGGCGGAAAAGACCGCAGTTTCGCCAAAAACGTCGCCCGGGCCGAGCTCGCGAAGGACTTTCCTCGTGCCACCCGACTCCGTCGTGACCACACAGCGTCCTTCGACGATGACGAAAGCGGCGTCGCCTTCCTCGCCCTCGACGACGATGCGCGAGCCGGCCGGGTGGGTCTCGGTGGGCTGATACCAGGAACCGTGGAGGAAAAGCTCCACGTCCTTCTGGAGCTCGACGACGCTGGGGTAGCGCTGTTCGTGATCGGCCGCCATGGCCCGTGCGACGATCTTGAGGAGCGGAATGGGCACGAGGTCGCCGCCGACCACCTCCCCGGGAGGCTTGAAGTCGCACTCCAGCGCCTGGACGAGCTGCTGGAGCCGGCTCGCCGCCAGGTAGGGCGGGCGTCCGGTCAGGATGTGGTAGAGAGTGGCGCCGAGGAGGAAGACGTCGCTGCGCTCGTCGACGAGGTCCAGGCGGCCGCGGGCCTGCTCGGGAGACATGTAGGCCGCGGTGCCGACGACGCTCTGCGTGCCTTTCTGGAAGACGCCGCTACCGCTCGGCCCCGGATCCTTCTCGCTGTCGGCGGAGGGCGTCGCCGGCGGGCCGGGCTCGTCCTCGCCCAGGCGACAGGCCGCGCCCCAGTCCATCAGATACACTTGGCCGAACTCGCCGACCATGACGTTCGAGGGCTTCAAATCCCGATGCACGACGCCGCGGCTGTGGGCAAAGGCGACGGCCTCGCAGACCTTGAGGAAGATGCGCAGCAGCTCGGCCAGGCGACGCGGCTCCAGGCGGTGAGGGCCCTCCCGCTCGATCAGCGTCTCCAGGGTGTCGCCCTGGACCAGCTTCATGCTGAAGAAGACTCCGCCGCCTCCGTCCTCCCCGAGCTCGTAGACGGGGACGATGTTGGGGTGGTCGAGCTGGCCGGTGATCCTCGCCTCCTCGAAGAAGCGCTCGAGGTGACGCTGGTCCTCCCGGAGCCGGCGGTGCAGGAGCTTCAAGGCGGATTCGCGTTCGAGGGTCCGGTCGCGGACCCGGTGCACCGTCCCCATGCCTCCCCGTCCGATCTCCTGGAGCAGGAGATAACGATCCGTCAACGTCGGTTTGTCTCGATTCCCGCCCATGAGCGCTATCATAGCCTGACTCGCCACGCCTCGTGGGGAAGAATGTGGCGCGCGCCGCCGGAGATGGACCGGCAGCCAAGGGTTGAGACGACGATGCGATGTTCCGCCTGCGGGTTTGAGAACCCGCCCGTCATGAGGTTCTGCGGCAAGTGCGGCACCCCGCTCGGGGCCACGCCGGCAGCGGCGCCGCGCGATCTCGACGACACCGCCGAACGGCGCAACCTGACGGTGATGTTCTGCGACCTGGCCGACGCGACCCGGCTCTCGGAGCAGCTCGATCCGGAGGAGCTGCGCGAGATCGTCCGCGACTACCAGAAGATCGCCAAAGAAGTCGTGCAACGCTTCCAGGGCCACGTCGCCCAGTACCTGGGCGACGGTCTCATGGTCTATTTCGGTTATCCGCAGGCCCAGGGCGACGACGCTCGGCGTGCCGTCCAGGCGGGTCTGGGAATCGTCGACGCGGTGGCGGCCTACAGCGCCCGCCTGGTGCGCGAACGCCGCCTCTCGCTGGCGGTGCGCGTCGGCATCCACACGGGCGGTGTGGTCACCGGCGCCGTCGGGACGGCGCAGCGCCGCGAGCAGCTGGCGCTGGGTCAGACACCCAACATCGCCGCCCGCCTCCAGCACCTCGCGGCGCCCGACGAGGTGGTGCTCTCGACGGCGACCCGGAAGCTCACGCGAGGTTTTTTTGCCTTCGAATCGCTCGGTGCCCACGCCATGAAAGGCCTCCCGGATCCGATGGAGATCTTTCGGGTGGTCGGGGAAAGCGGCGTCCGGAGCCGCTTCGAGCTCGCGGTCCGTAGCGGCCTCACCCCGCTCGCCGGCCGGCGTGAAGAGCTCGCCGTCCTACGCTGCGCCTTCACCCGGGCCGCGGCGGGCAACGGGCGGGCAGTCCTCTTGACCGGCGACGTGGGAATCGGCAAGTCGCGGCTTCTCTACGCGCTTCGCGAGGAGCTCGAGGGGGTACCCCACTCCTGGTGGAGCTGTCACTTCTCGTCCGACCTGCGCCATAGCGCCCTGGTACCGGTCGCCTCGGTGGCCAGCCAGATCCTGGGGCTGGATTCCGAGCCCCAGGCGGCGGAGCTTTCCCAGCTCGAGACGGCGCTCTCCTCGCTCGGCTTCCCGCTGGAGGAGAGCGTGCCGTTCATGGCCGAGCTGCTTTCGATGAAGGACCGCGGCGACTACGGCGTCCACGGTTTGAACCCGGGACGGCTGAAGGAGAAAGCGCTGGAGCTGCTCGTCGACGCCTTCGCCAGGCTCGCCCAAGAGCGCCCGGCGATCTTCGTCGCCGAGGACGTCCATTGGAGCGACCCGTCGAGCCTCGTCTTCCTGGAGCTGCTCCTCGCCCGGACGGCGGAGATGGGGCTCCTGGTCCTCTTGACGAGCCCACCGAGCTTTTCCCCTGTCTGGACCCCACCGCCCTGCCAGAGCCACCTCGCGCTGGGGCGGCTCGCCGACGCCAGCGTGGAAGAGATGGTCGGGAGCTTGAGCGGTAAGCCTCTGCCCTACGCGGTGTGCCAGCAGATCGTCGAAAGGGCGGGCGGCGTGCCGCTTTTCGTCGAAGAGCTGACCCGGATGGTCCTCGACTCCGGTCAGTTGCGCCGGACCCGCCACGGCTGGGAAGTCGTCGAAGGACGCCTCACGATGGAGATCCCCTCGACCCTGCAGGACGTCCTGATGGCGCGCCTCGACGGCCAGCAAGACGCGAAGGAGACCGCCCAGATCGCGGCCGTCCTCGGACGCGAGTTTCGCCTCGAGCAACTGGCCGCGCTCTGTGAGGTCGACGAGGCGCAGCTGCGCGGACAGCTCGACCGGCTGGTCGAGGCGGGACTGATCTCGCCGCCCGACGAGCGTTCCGCCGAGTATCTCTTCAAGAGCGCCTTGATCCAGGAGACGGCGTATCGATCGCTGCTCAAGAGCCAGCGCCAGCATCACCACCGCAAGATCTCCAAGCTCCTGCTGAGCCAGCCGGCGGCGGCTAAGGAGCGCCCGGAGGTCGTGGCGCACCACCTGACCGAGGGCGGACAGTTCCGCGAAGCCCTGGAGCTCTGGCTCCAGGCAGGCCAGCGCGCCCTCTCCCGGTCCGACAACTTCGAGGCGATCGGCAACCTCGAGAAAGGCCTGGAGCTCCTGGCCGGGGCCACGATCTCCATCCACCGGAACCAGCTGGAGATCGACTTTCAAAACGCCCTGGGGGTGGCCTGGACCGCGACCCGGGGATTCGCAGCCCAAGAGGCGGAAGCCGCCTGGGAGCGGGCTCGGGAGCTCTGCGAGGGGCTCGGCGAGCCGCTGGCGCTCGCCGTCGCCTTGAACGGGCTGTGGATGTCTTGTTTCGCCCGGACCGAGCTTGAAAAAGCGTACGAGCTGGCGCAGCGGACGATGCAGATCGCCGAGGCCCACCGGGACGCCAACATGCTTCTGATGGCTCATACCTCGCTCGGCGCGACCCTCCTCTACCAGGGTCATTTCTCGCGCGCTCTCCAGCACCTCGAAACGGGCCTCGCCCAGGAGTCGGGCGACGAGGGCGAAGCCGGGGTCACACCCTCCGTCGCCGACCTCCGGGTGAGCGCCTTGAGCCTGAGCGCTCTGGCGCTCTGGGTCCGGGGCTATCCTGAGAAAGCCGCCGCGCAGAGCCGCGAAGCCGTCGACCGCGCCCGGAGGCTCTCCCACCCCTTCAGTCTTTGCTACGCCCTCTCCTTCGGTGCCTGGCTCCACACTTTCAACCGCGACGAGACCGCTTTTGCAGAGCTGATGGACGAGCTCCGTGAGCTCGCCGAAACCCAAGGTTACTTCCTTGCCGAGTGGGGAGACTTCTTCCTGGGCCCGCTGCTCGACGACAAAGAGGCGACGGCGACGAGCAGCAGCGGGGCGCACTCGGGGTCTTTGTTCACCCACACCGGATTCGGTCTGAACCTCGGGATGACGTCGACCTGCTGCTTTCTGGCCGAGCGTTACCACTCCCAGGGGCAGATCGAACGGGCCGAGGGAGCGCTGCACTGGGGCTTCGACGCATTGGGCTCCGGTCAAGAACGCTACTGGGAGGGAGAGCTCTTCCGATTGAGCGGTGAGCTCGTCCTGGCCCTCGACGCAGCAGGTGCCGAGGCGGCCAGGGCGCGGGAAGAGGCGGAGCAAAGATTCCGCAGCGCTTTGGAGATCACCGCCCGGCAGGGCGCGCTTTCCCTCGAGTTGCGCGCGGCGACGAGCCTCGCTCGCCTGCTGCGGGGTCAGGGGAGAGTCGAAAAGGCCCGCGGGCTCCTCGCGGAGGTCTACGGCCGTTTCACCGAAGGCCTCGACACGGCGGACCTGCAAGGCGCCAGGACGCTTCTGGAAACGCTAGGTTGAGGGACGAGGGACCGCTTCGCCGTTCTGGAGAGACAGGTCATGCGATGCACGGCTTGCGGATTTGACAGCCCGGAGGGAATGAGCTTCTGTGGTGGCTGCGGGGCGCCCCTGGAGGCCGCCTCGCCGACGGCGGAGCCGGAGCGCGACAGCGCCGAACGCCGCCAGCTGACGGTGATGTTCTGCGACCTGGTCGGCTCGACGGCGCTCTCGACACGCCTCGACCCGGAAGACCTGCGCGAGGTCCTCCGGGGCTACCAGCAGGTGGCGCGCGAGGCAGTCGCCCGCTATGAGGGGCACGTCGCCCAATACCTCGGCGACGGCATCTTGATCTACTTCGGCTATCCGAAAGCCCACGAAGACGATGCCCGCCGCGCCGTCCACGCCGCCCTTGGCGTCGTCGAGGCCATGAACGGTCTGAGCGAACGACTGGGCCGGGGGGATTTACCCCTGGCGGTGCGGGTGGGCATCCACACCGGCCCGGTGGTGACGGGGGAGCTTGGTGCGGGCACGACGGGCAGCGCGCTCGCCCTGGGACAGACCCCCAACGTCGCCGCCGGGATCCAGAACGTCGCTCCGCCCAACGGGATCGTCCTCTCGGCAGCCACCTACGAGCTCATCCAAGGGTTTTTCGCCTGCCGTCCCCTGGGGGCGCAGAAGCTGCGGACGACCTCGAAACCCGTCGAGGTCTTCGAGGTCGTGGGCGAGAGCGGGGTGCGCAGCCGCTTCGACCTCGCCGTCAGCCAGGGCCTGGGCCCGCTCGTCGGACGCCGGCGCGAGCTCGTCCAACTGCGGGACCGGTTCTACGTGGCCTCCGACGGCGAGGGGCAAGTCGTCGAGATCACCGGCGAGGGAGGCATCGGCAAGTCGCGCCAGGTCTACGAGCTGCGCAAGGCGATCGCCATGATGCCCCATCAATGGCTGACCTGCCGCTCGTCGCCCTACGCTCAGGAAGGAGACTTCCATCCTTTCGTGGAGCACCTGGCCGCTTATTTCGGCCTCCATTACGAGGACTCGCCGGAGGCGAAGCTCGGAAAGATCCGGCAGGCCACCGCGCGCCTCGCCGCCTCCCCGGCGAGCGTCGCGCCGATCGCACAGCTCCTTGCCGTGCCTCTCGAGAGCGCCGCGCCGTCACCGAGGCTCGACTCTGAACCGGGGCGCCGGGAGGTCTCGGAGCTTCTTCTGGCCATGTTGCTTCACCTCGCCGGAAAACAGCCCCTGGTCCTTTTCATCGAGGACCTTCAATGGGCCGACCCTGCCGCCGTCGGCTTTCTCGAGCGCCTGGTCCCTGCCATCCGCTCGACGAGGATCCTCGTCGTCTGTACCTATCGCCCGGCCTTCCATCCCCCCTGGCCGGAGGCCGAGCACGTGACCCGGATCCGTCTCGAGCGGCTCGAGGAGGAGGAGGAGGAGATGATGGTCGAGGAGGTGACCGGGGGCAAACCTCTCGACCCGTCGATCCTCGGGCAGATCCTGGAAAAGGCCGACGGCGTGCCGCTCTACATAGAGGAGCTGACTCGTACGGTCCTGGAGTCGGATCAGGTGGAGGAGACCGAAGACGCTTACGAGCTCGTGGCCCCGGAGCTTGAGCTGGGCATCCCGACGAGGCTCCAGGACGCCCTGATGGCCCGCCTCGACCAAGACCCGGAGACCAAGAAGCTGGCCCAGTTGGCCGCGGCCCTCGAGCCGGAGTTCGACTTCGACGTCCTGCGGACGGTCTCGGGTCTCGACGACGAGGATCTCGAGAATCGTCTCGACCGCCTGGAGGAGGAGGGCCTCCTGACCCGTTTCGGCGAGCCGCCGCACGCCAGCTACAGCTTCCGTCATGCCTTGATCCGGGCGGCGGCCTACGAGTCGGTTCTCAAAAGCACTCGGCCGCAGTATCACCAGGGGGTGGCCGACGCTCTGATCGAGCTGGCGCCGGAGATCGCCCAGAGCGAGCCCCAGCTGGTCGCCCGCCACCTGAGCCGGGGGAACCGTCCGGATCTCGCCGTCGCCTACTGGCTGCGGGCCGGACGGCAGTCGCTGCAACGCGGGGAGTGCGGCCGGGCGCAAGAGCAGCTCGGCAAGGGTTTGAAGGCGGCCGCGAGCTTGCCGCCGGAGGAGCGAAGGACCCAGGAACCCGCCCTCCGGTGCGCTCATAGCACGGCGTTCGCCGCCACCGATGGATGGAAGGCTTCGGAAGTCGCCGAATCCTATGCCCGAATCGACGAGATGTGCGCGGAGTTGCGCCCGGACAGTCCACCGGAGCAGTTCTGGGCGCTGGCCGGCCGATGGAGGATGGACCTGATGAGTCCGGACCTGGAGGCGGCGCTCGCCAAAGGCCGGGAGCTCGTGGAGTTGGCCAAGGTCTTCCAGGAACCCGAAATGATCGCCGAGAGCCAAGCCGCCCTGGGGGCCGCGCTCCTTTTTCACGGCGACCTCGTCCGCGCCCGCGAGCATCTGGAGAGGGCCCGCGCCGTCGAGGCGGCGACGAACGCCGCCACGGAGGCCGGATACCTGCTCATCGCGAGTGCCGTGGAGGTCCGCTGCTGGCTCTCCCTCGCGCTGTGGCACCTGGGGCATCCGGACCAGGGCCTCGCGGAAAGCGTTGCGGCGATCGGCCACGCGCGGCGTCTCGAGCATCCCACGAGCCTCGCCTATGCCCTGGCTTTCGGCGCCTGGCTCCACGCCTGCCGCCGCGAAGAGGAGCTGGTCCACGAGCGCGCCGAGGAGATGCTCTACCTGGCCCAGAAACATCAGCTCCACATGGTCGTCTGGGCACGGTTCTTCCTGGGCATCCGGGCGGTCTCGCAGGGGGTGCCGCCGGGCGGATGGCGCGTCGGCGACGAAGAGGCTTTACGCGCCCGCCTACGCTCCGAGCCGGAGGTCGCAGCGACCCTCGGGCAGACCACCGCCACCGCCTTGATAGCGGTCCATGCGGCGACGGAAGGCCGCCTGGAGGACGCCGCGCAACGCCTGGAGAGAGCCCTGGACCAGATTTCGAGGACCGGTGAGCTCCACTGGGAAGCGGAGCTCCACCGCCTCCGCGGAGAGCTCGTCCTGGCGCAGGGCGGCCCGGAGGCGGCCCAGGACGGGGAGGCTGCCTTCCAGAAGGCTCTCGACATCGCCCGCCGCCAGGGCAGCCGCGCTCTGGAGCTGCGCGCGGCCACGAGCCTCGCCCGTCTGTGGCAACGCCTGGATCGCCGGCAGGAGGGGCGTCGGCTCCTGGAAGAGGTTCACGGCTCCTTCACCGAAGGGCACGACACCGCGGATCTGATCGAGGCCTCCGAGCTGTTCGCCACCCTTTCTTCCTAGGAGGTTGCGGTCCAAGGGCCGTTGGGATACCATGCCGCCCTGTCTCCCTTCTGAAATGAGGCTCTTGGAGGAGGAAAGCGACCGATATTCGGGGGCTAACGTCAGTATGGGTTCGGAGAGCTACATCGTTTTCAACTATGCACGCTCGGACGAGGCTCGCGCGGGCGGCCAACGCTGGGTCAGCGAATTCGCGGAGGCCCTGAGGTTTCGCCTCGGACAGCTCCTGGGCGAAGGGGAGCTTCCCGAGGGCGAGATCCTGGTCTCGATCCTCTCGCCCGGCTACGTCGGTGACGCAAGTTGCGCCAGCGAGCTCCAGGAATTTCTCGCCGGGCATGGCGACGCCTCGGCGCACGGGAGGGTCTTCAAAGTCGTCAAGAGCCCCGTCTCCGCGGACCAGCTTCCGACCGAGCTCCACGGCCTGGCGAGCTACGAGCTTTTTGCGACCGACCCCGAGACCGGGGAAACGAGGGAGCTCAGCCGTCATTCGCCCGGCGATCTCTCCCGCCGATACTGGGCCCGGCTGACGGATCTCGCCATCGACATCTCCCGGGCGATCCGGCCGAAGGAGTCTCACGCCGACGATTCCCGGACCGTGTTTCTGGCCGAGACGAGCGGCGACCTCGGGGAAGAGCGGCAGCTCATCCGGCGCGAGCTCACCCAGCGCGGCCTCCACGTGCTGCCGGACCGCCCTCTGCCGTCGACCGTGGCCGAGCTCCTGAGCCAGGTGCGCGAGCAACTTGCTCGCTGCCGGCTCTCGATCCATCCGGTGGGCCGCAGCTACGGCGAGGTCCCCGAGGGCGGCGAAGAGTCGCTCGTGGCGCTTCAGGCGGAGCTGGCGATCGAACGGGGTGCAGCGGGAGGCTTTTCCCGCCTGGTCTGGACGCCGCCGAACCTCCAGGCCGAAGACGAGCGGCAAAGGCGGCTCCTCGAGCGCCTGTCCACCGATTCACGGATCGGGGCCGGGTCCGACTTCCTGGTTACCTCCCTGGAGAAGCTGAAGGTGACGATCCTGTGCGCGCTCGACGAGCGCAGGATGGGAGAAGAGGAAGCCACGGACGCTCCCCACCAGGTCTTCCTGGTCTGCGATCAACGCGACGTCGAAAGGTGCCGGCCGCTCCAGGAGCATCTCGAGGATCGGGGCTTCGGAGTCGCCCTGCCCTCCTTTGAGGGCGACGAGAGCGACGTTCGCATCGACCACGAGAGGAAGCTCTGCCGCTGCGATGCGGTCCTGATTCACTGGGGAGAAGGTTCCGAATCCTGGATCCGGGGCATGCTTCTCGAGGTCAGGAAGAGCCTCGGCCTGGGCCGCAGGAAACCCTCCCCCGAAACGGCGGTCTACCTCGACGCCCCGGAAACTCCGGCGAAGGCGAGCTTCGTGGCCGGAGAGGGCCAGGCCACGGCACGAACCGTCGAGGAGATCGCACCATTCCTCGAAAGGATCGACCGGCAAGGAGGCGAGCCATGAAGGAGGCGTCCGCTCGCTTCAACCCCTTTCCGGGCCTGCGCAGCTTCGAGCCCCGAGAGGAGCATCTCTTCTTCGGCCGCGAGCTGCAGATCGACGAGCTCTTGAAAAGGCTGCGGCGAACCCGCTTCCTCGCGGTGGTGGGCATCTCGGGCAGCGGCAAATCGTCGCTGGTGCTCTCGGGCCTTATCCCCGCCCTCCACCGCGGCCTCATGACCCGCGCCGGCTCGAGTTGGCGAGTCGCGATCTTTCGTCCCGGCGACGACCCGATCGGCAATCTGGCTACGGCCCTCAACGCTCCCGACGTCCTCGGGGCGGACGGCGAGCGTCAAGAGCTCGGGCGCTCGCTTCTCGACGCGACCCTGCGCCACGGCGCCCTGGGGCTGGTGGAAGCCGTCCACGAGGCACGGGACGTCGAGCGGAGGATCCCGAAGTACGACAACGTCCTGGTCGTCGTCGACCAGTTCGAGGAGCTCTTCCGCCTGAAGGCGAGCAGCCGGCACGAGAGCGCGGACGACGAGGCCCTGGCCTTCATCCGGCTGCTCCAGGAAGCCACGCAGCAGAAAGAGGTCCCGATCTACGTCGTCTTGACGATGCGCACCGACTTCATGGAGCACTGCGTCGAGTACCCGGGTCTGCCCGAGGCGATCAACGACGGGGCCTTCATCGTCTCGCGCATGAGCCGCGAGGAGCAGCGCGCGGCGATCGTCGGCCCGGTGGCGGTGGGCGGCGGCGAGATCGCGCCACGGCTCGTGCTGCGGCTTTTAAACAGCGTCGGCGACAATCCGGACCAGCTCCCCGTCCTCCAGCACGCCCTGATGCGGACCTGGAGCCACTGGGAGAAGGAAACATCCGACGCGCCGGCGCTCGACATCGAGCAGTACGAGGCGATCGGCACCATGGAGCGAGCGCTTTCGCAGCACGCCGAGGAGGTCTATGAAGACCTGGGCAGCGAGCGTCGCAAGGTGATCGCCGAGAAGATGTTCAAAGCGCTGACCGACAAGGAGCCGGGACGCCGCGGTGTGCGCCGCCCGATCCAGGTTCGAAAGGTCTGCGAGCTCACCGGCGGCAGCGTCGAAGGAGTGATCGCGGTCGTCGACCGCTTCCGCCAGCCGGGACGCTCCTTCCTCATGCCGCCGTCGAGCGTCGATCTCGACGGCGACTCGGTGATCGACATCTCGCACGAAAGCCTCATGCGGGTCTGGGAGCGGCTGATCGGCTGGGTCGAAGAGGAGACCGAATCGGCACAGTTTTATTTGCGCCTGGCGCGCGCCGCGGCCCTTCACGAGGAGGGCTCCGGGGGGCTCTGGCGCAATCCGGAGCTGGAGTTCGCCGTCCAATGGCGGGACAAGAACCAACCGACCGAGGTCTGGGCCCGGCGCTACGACCCGAGCTTCGAGCGCAACATGCGCTTTCTCGAGGAGAGCCGACAGGCTCGCGAACGGGAGATGGCCGCGGAGGAACGAGCACGGCGCAGAAAGCTCCACCAGGCACGAATCATGGCAGCGGTCTCCGTCGTGGTGGCGGTCGTCATCCTCGGTTTCGGCCTCTTTGCCTGGCACCAGAGCCAAGAGGCGCAGCGGCAGAGGGCCAAGGCCCTGGAGCAAGAGCAGGAGGCTCTGGCGCAGAAAGCCAAGGCCGAGGAGGAGAGTCAAAGAGCGAGGGACGCCGAAATCTCGGCGCGCGAGGCCGCCCAGGAGGCCGAGCGGCAAAGGGCGATCGCCGAGAGCCAGGAGCAGGAGGCCCTCGATCAGAAGGCCAAGGCCGAGGAAGAGAGCCTGAGGGCGAAAGTCGCCGAACGCTCGACGCGCGAGTCGGCCCAGGAGGCCGAGCGGCAGAGGGCGATCGCCGAGAGCCAGGAGCTGGAGGCCCTCGGCCAGAAGGCCAAGGCCGAGCAAGAGAGCCAGAGGGCGAGAGACGCCGAGCAGCGAGCTCTGGAAAAGGAGCAGGAGGCCCAGCGCCTTCGCCTCCTGGAGTCCGCGCGAGCCCTGGCCATCCAGGTTCCACGTCTCCAGCAGGAAGGGCAGGAAGAGGTGGCGGCGCTTCTGGCCGTCCACGCCTATCGGCTCACCCTGGAGCACGGGGGGAATCCGGAAACGGCTGCCTTCTACGAGGCCCTGCGGCTGAGCCTGAAACGCCTGGTCCCGGAAAGAGTCCTGCGCCACCACGACGGCATGGTGCGTGCCGTGGCGCTGTCGGGGGCCGGCTACCTGCTCGCCTCCGGCGACGATACGAACGGCGTCCGCCTTCTCGACCTGCGCCGCCCCGAGGATCCATCGAGAGAGCTTCCCGGAATCCAGGAGATTCGATCCCTCGCCTACCACCCCTCCGGCGAGCGGCTCGCCGCCGGGAGCTTCGACGGCTCGATCCAGGTCTGGGACCTCAACGAGCCCGAGTCTCCTCCGCTCCGGCTGACCGTTCCGGGAGACGCTGCCGAGGCCGAGAGCCCTTCCCCGGTCGTCTCCCTCGCCTACCGCGGCGACGGATCGTTGGCCGCCGCGAGCCTCGCCGGTAAGGTGACCTTGTGGCCTTCCGGGAATCCCGAGCCCGTGGGCGTCTCGCTGCTCGAAGGACATCCTCACCGCGTCCTTTCGGTGGCCTTCAGCCCGAAGGATCCGATCCTCGCCGCGGCGAGCGCCGGCGGCGGTGTCCTCCTCTGGGACCTCGACCACGTAGCCGAGGGAACGGGCGGCTTGCCCGGCGAGCAAACCGTCCGTGCGGTGGCCTTCAGCCGTGACGGCTCGATCCTGGCCGCGGGAACCGCCGAGGGCACGATCGAGCTCTGGGACGTGACCCAAGAGCCTCCGATCCGGACAGGGGAGCTGCTGGGACATACCGCCGCGGTCAACTCGCTGAGCTTCAATCCTGGCCAGGACCTGCTCGCCTCGTCGAGCTCCGACGCGACCTTGCGACTCTGGCACGTGCACGACCGCGCCGCCGAGCCTATCGTGCTGTCCGAGCATGACTCCTGGGTCTGGACGGCCGCCTTCAGCGGCGACGGCGAGACCCTGGTCTCCGGTAGCGCGGACCGCACGATCCGCATCTGGGCCACCCGCGCCGAGCTCCTCGCCCGGGAGGTCTGCGGCCGTGTCTCCCGCAGCCTGAGCGAGGAGGAATGGAGCCACTACCTGCCCTCCGACATCCCCCATGGCGAGACTTGTCCCGTACCCTGAATCGTCGGCCGGCGGTTTGCGCGATGTAAGAAAGGTGGAAGCGTTTCATGATGCCCTCTAGACGGTTGTCTCTCCTCCCAGCCTTTGACTCCACTCGTGCCACGGCCAGCCTGGCGCTCCTCCTTTGCGTGGCGGCCGCAGCTCCGGGACGGCCCCAGTCGCCCTGCGACTTGAAGCTGATCGAGGCGGAGGAGAGCTACGAAGCGGGCCGGTTCGAAGAGATTCCCGAGCTCCTTAAACCCTGCACCAAGGAGGCCAGGCGGCGCCAAGCGCGCCTCTATGCGCTTCTGGCCAAGACCTACGTCGTGACCGACCGCCTCGCCGAGGCACGGCAGAGCGTCGAAGAGCTCCTGCGGCTCGATCCCGATTTCGAGCCCGACGTCGTCCGCGACCCGGCCCGTTTCCTACGCCTGGTCTCCGAGGTCAAGCGGCAGGCCTTCACCGTGCAGGTGGCATCGGTCTCGAAGACCAACGAAAGCCTGCGGGAGGCGCCGGCCACTGTGGTGGTCATCACCGCAGAGATGATCGAACGACGCGGCTACATGGACATTGAGGCCGTCTTTCATGACCTTCCTGGCTTTGACATCTCCCGAATTACGGGACAGGCCTACTCCAACATCTACCAGCGGGGTTTGCGTTCCGAATTCACGGATCAAATCCTCTTCTTGGTCGACGGAGTGGAAGAAAACGACCTCTACACCAACATCGCGCGAATCTCGAGACAATATCCGGTCAGCAACATCGAGCGCATCGAGGTCATCTATGGACCGGCGTCCACGATGTACGGAGCCAACGCCTTTGCGGGAGTCATCAACCTCATCACCAAGAGCCCTGAGGAGCTTGCAGGAGGAGACAAACGGCTCGGAGTTACGGCGCAGCTGGTCGCAGGACCGGACAACACCCGCTACGTCGAAGCCAATCTGGCGGGGCAGGCCGAGAATAAAGCGTTGAGCTGGTCTTTGACCGCCAGGATGTTCGAATCCGACGAAATGGACCTGACACGATACGCAGATTGGAACTATGACCCGGCAGACTTCGAGTCCGTCCCTTACCAAGACTTGCTTCGCATCGACGGCGCAGGAGTCGCAGACTTTCTGGCGTTTCTCAACGCCAATCCTACTCTCGATTGCCGTGGCCAGGCCGACTGCTTCTACGCGGTGAGCGACACCTCCGTGGTGCTGACCCCCGAGGGGGTCGCGCGCGCCGCCGCGCTCGATCAGTCGGCATACCTGCTGGGAGTAGAGGGTGTCCCCGTCAGCTTCGCGAACCCCACGGACGATTGGTTCCTTCAGGGTAGGTTGCGGATATCTCGTCTCGAGCTCGGGTTCCAGACATGGCGTAGAGAGGAAGGACAGATCGGTAGCTTTACCGATTTTTTCGCCGACGCTACAGGCACCGGCGACGTCGAGGCCAATCAATTGAGCCATTTCTACGCCAAGTACTCCTGGTCGTTTTCGCCGAGCCTGTCACTAAATTTCTTCAGCCGTTTCAAACAGCACCAATGGGACGAGCCCTCAACCTTCAACTTCCTCGTCAGCTATGTCAATCAAAACCTCGGAGTACCGGAGCTGACTTTTGGAGTGCCGGCGATCTGGTTACGCTTTGACCTGTACGCTTCAAACTCCCAGCTCCGCAACGAGCTGAGCCTGGTCTACGAACCCTCCAGAAAGCTGAACCTGGTCAGCGGTATTGAGCTCAGGAACAGCTCCTACCAGGCTGCCCTGATCGGCGGACCTCCGAACCCTTCTGCGAACGGCTTCCCCTTTCTGACCCTGCCGGGAGGCAACAACTTCACCGCGCGAGACGTCGGCATCTACTCTCAACTCTCCTACAGGCTTCGCGAGAATCTTAAGATTGTCGCGGGCGGCCGAATCGACGACAATAGTGAATCCAATTTCGCAGGTGGCTTTGGCACCGTGTTCAACCCACGCTTGGCGCTCGTCTACTCGTTACCCCGCTTCGTCTTCAAGACGATCTACTCGGAGGCCTTCCGAGCTGCCCCGAACAATCAACGGTTCGTCACCACTCCGATCATTCAAGAATTGCCGGGTCTCGGACTGGACCCGGAGAAGGTCAAGAACATCGAGGCCTCGATCTCCTGGCAACCTTCCAGCAACCTCTCCTCCGAATTGGTCGCATACGACGCGAGGTACAGCAGCATCGTACAGCTCAACACAGGAGTCCCTTGCAACGGATCGCCGTTTTGCTCCGATCCCGAGGGTACGACAGGACAGTTTCAGAATACCGGTTCACTGCGCATTCGAGGTATCCAGGCCCGAGCTGAGCTCAAATATAGGAATTATAATTTGTGGGCGAACTACACCTTCACGAATCCGCGAAATTCAAACCCGCTCTTCGGCGAGGTTGACCAGCTGAGGATTGCCGACATCGCGAGCCACCAGGTGAATCTCGGCGTCCATGCGACACTGTGGCAGAACTTTACCCTCAATGCACGGTTCAACTACGTCGGCTCTCGCGACAGAGGGTCAGGGACTACGGTCAACGCCAGCCGGTTCAGCAAAATCGACGACTACACGGTCGTCCACCTGACCTTGGGTTACAAAGACGTCTTCCGACACACTCACCTCCAACTGATCGTCAACAACCTCTTCGACGAGGAATACTTCCATCCTGGGGTCCGACAATCCAACAACCTAGCATTCGCCGATCGGCTCCCCCAGCGAGGTCGATCCATCTTCACTCGGATCCTGTTTTCCTTCTGAGCTCCAACATGCGGTTCGTTGGTAACCTGGGAAACGAAGCCCCCCATTCAGCAAAGATGACACGAGGATCTTCTGAGCACCGGAGCCTGGACGAGATCCGCGAAGAGGATTTCTCTCTTTCCCCTGGACAGGAGGCTCTCTGGCTCCTCTATCAGCTGTCTCCGGAAAGTGCGGCAGCATATAATCAGGTCTGGGCATTGCGAGTCCACATGCAGCTCGACCTGGTGGCGACACGCCGAGTTGCAGCAGCTCTCGTTGAGCGCCACGCCGCCTTGCGTACCACATTCCATGTTTCTTCGGGGAAGCCGCTGCAACGCCTGCACCAGAGCCTGGACGTCGACTTCTCGGTCACCGACGCCAGCACGTGGAGCCCTCCCCGACTGGAGGAACGCCTGCATCAGGAGGCGGGGCGGCTGTTCGACCTTGAAAAGGGACCGCTTTTCAGGATCGCGGTCCTCTCATGCTCTCAAGCAGAGCATGTGCTCCTCATGGGTACTCATCACGTCTACTCGGACTTCGCGTCGGCGGAAACCCTGGTACGTGAATTCTGGACGCTCTACAGCCAGGAAGTTGGGTGGAGAGCTTCGTCGCTGGCCCCTTTGACGAAGAGCTTCAGTGACTACATCTTGTGGCAGAAGGAGATCGTTGCCGGAGAGGAGGACGAGCGCCTGTGGGATTTCTGGCGACAGCAATTGAGCGACGAGCTGCCGGTGCTCGAGCTCATGGGCGACCGCCCTCGTAAAGCGGTCCGGACCTATTCCGGCGCCCGGGTTTCCAAGCAGCTCGACCGCCAACTTTCAGCCGCCGTGAAGTCGCTGGCGCGGTCGCACCGCGCTAGCCTTTATACCACTCTTCTGGCCGCATTCCAGGTGCTACTGCACCGCTACACCGGAGCCCGGGACCTCCTCGTCGGCTCCCCCACGGCGGTCATAGGTGCGGAAGCTTTCACCCATCTGGTGGGTTATCGCGTCAACCCGGTCGTACTGCGGGCCAAATTTGTGGACGACCTGACCTTCGCCGCCTTCCTGGAGCGCACCCGACATGCCGTGCGCGGTGCCCTCAAGAACCGGAATTTCCCCTTTCCGCGATTGGTCGAGCGTCTGCAGCCGGTGCGCGAACCAGGCCGCTCGCCGCTTTTTCAGGTGATGTTCGCATTTCAGAAGGCCCAGGGTGACGATGAGTGGGTGGAGCTCTTGAACGCCCTGGCCGTGCAGCAATCCGGGGTCCAGGTCAAGCTCCCAGGTGGGTATGTCGAGACGACGAGCTTGGCGATGAAGGTGGCCCTCTTTGACCTGACTCTGGCCATGGCCGTAACCGAGGGCCGTCTGATCGTTGCCTTCACCTACGATACCGAGCTGTTCGACCCGACGACGATTTCCCGGATGGCGAGGCACTTCACGAGACTGCTCACGGAAATTGTCCAGAGACCGCACCAGCGAGTTTCGGAGCTGCCGCTCTTGGAGGACACGCAACGCCACCAGTTACTCGTGGAATTCAACGACACCGTTGCCGCTGGAGGCGCCCCACCCCGGCCGGAGCATGAAAACGTCATACGGTGGTTTGAAGAGCAGTCGGCGGCGACGCCCGACGCGACGGCGGTCATCGGCCCATGCGGCCGGGAATTGAGCTTCCGGGAGCTCAACGCCCGCGCCAACCGCCTGTGCCGCTTCATTTCGCGGCGCGGCGGGCGCCGCGGCGCATTGGTAGGCGTGTGTGTCGAGAGATCTCTGGATATGGTGGTGGCAGTCTTGGGGATCATGAAGTCGGGAGCTGCCTGCCTTCCCCTGGATCCTACCTACCCTCCGGCACGTCTGGCCTTCATCCTCGAAGAGACCCGAGCTCCGGTGCTTCTGACCCAGAGGGGTGTAGGGAAAATCGTCCAGAATGAGACGACGGTGATCTACCTCGACGGCGAGTGGCCACAGATCGCTCTAGAGAGGTCTAGCAACCCGCCGGCGGAGAAGCTCACCGCTCTCGACCTGGCCTACGTCACCTACACTTCGGGCTCGACCGGTCAGCCCAAAGGGATCGCGCTCTCTCACTTGATGTTGAGCAACCTCATTGCGTGGCACCTGGAAGAATGGCCGACCGGAGCGGGTCTTCTGGGCGGCGCACGGACTCTCCAGTTCGCCTCTTTGAGCTTCGACGTCAGCTTCTATGAGATGTTCATTACCTGGTGCTCCGGCGGAGCTATGGTCCTGGTGCCAGAGGACTCGAGGCGGGACATCTCGGCGCTTGCACATTTCTTGAGAGCCACCAAGACCGAGAAAGTGATCTTGCCAGTCGTCGTGTTACAACGCCTGGCGGAGGAGTGTCTGGCGCTGGATTTCGATCCAGGCCTCAAGGAGGTCACGACCACCGGGGAGCAGCTCCTGATCACTCCGGCCATCGCCAGGTTCTTTCAGCGTTTCGCTCCCATGTCCCTCCACAACCACTACGGCCCGTCGGAAACTCATGTGGTCACCGCCTACACGCTGCCGCCCGGGTCCCGGAGCTGGGGCACACACCCTCCCATCGGACGGCCTATCGCCCAGACGACGGTATATCTGCTGAGCCGTCGAGGGCTTGAGCCAGTACCTTGCGGCGTGGTGGGAGAGCTTTGTGTCGGCGGGGTGTCGTTGGCCCGGGGATATCTCGGCCGGTCCGCCCAGACGGCAGAGAAGCTCATCCCCGATCCCTTTGCCCCGCAGCCGGGAGGACGGTTGTACCGAACCGGTGATCGGGCCTGCTACCGCCGCGACGGGAGGCTCGAGTTCCTGGGCCGCCTCGACCACCAGGTCAAGGTGCGTGGCTTTCGCGTCGAGTTGGGAGAGATCGAAGCCCTGCTGCGACGCCATCCGGCGATCGCCGAGGCGGCTGTGCTCGTCCATGGAGACGGCTCCGGCGGCTCTCGGCTTGTCGCCTACGTCGCTGTCGATGACCTGCAGCCATCCACCGTAGATGGCCGCAGCCTGCGGGCATTTCTCCAACAAAGGCTTCCCGACTATATGATCCCTACAGGGTTCGTCCACTGCGAGGCCCTGCCCTTGACCCCCAACGGCAAGGTCGACCGCCGGGCGCTTTCCAAGCTCGACAAGAGCCGAGGCGAGCTCGCGCGCACCAGCGTCGCCCCTCGATCCATGACGGAGCGGACCGTCGCGGAGATCTGGGAGACCATGCTCGGCTGCACGCAGATCGGCATCGATGACAACTTTTTCGAGTTAGGCGGACACTCCCTGGTGGCAGCACAGGCGGCGGCGCGGATCGGCCGCTTCCTCGAGGTGGAATTGCCCTTCAAGGATTTCTTCGAATTTCCCTCCGTGGCGAGGCTGGCGAGACGAATCGACGCGTTGCGCGAGGAGAGGATGGCTCTCCGCAGGCCGCCGGTCGAGCGTGCGCCAAGAGATCAGCCCCTACCTTTGTCCTTCGGTCAGCAACGATTCTGGTTCCTCGACCAGATCGGGCACCAAGACGTCCAGTACAATCTTCCTCTGGCGATCGGCCTGAAGGGTCGGCTCGACGTCGGCAGCTTGAACCGTGCTCTGGCCGAGATCGTGCAGCGCCACGAGATCTTGCGGACCGTCTTTGCGCCCATCGACGGACAGCCGGCACAGGTCGTCTCCGGTCACGTGCCTTCGAGCATTTTTCACTTGCTCGATCTGAGAGAAATTCCAGACGACTTTCGAGAGACAGAGGTTCGCCGCATCATCTCCGAGCAGACACGGCAGTATTTCGACCTCTCCCTGGGGCCGTTACTTCGCCCTCTTCTATTAGAATTGGACAGCGAGCAGTACGTCATTTTGGTCACCATGCACCACGCCATAACGGACGGTGGATCGATCGAGATTTTTTGCCGTGAATTGCTTTCTCTTTACGAATCTTTTTCGGCCGGCCGGCCATCGCCGCTCGCCGAGTTGCCCGTCCAATATGCCGACTACGCCTACTGGCAGCGCCTGTCGCTGACGGATGAAGTGCTCAGGACGCAGCTCGAATACTGGAGACGGCAACTTGCTGGCGCTCCCGACACCCTCCAGCTCCCCGGCGACCGGCCACGGCCCGAGATCCAGACCTACCGGGGTGCGGCTCACCCTCTCAAGATCGACCGCGGCTTGACGGACGACATCAAGGCTCTTGGCCTTACACACGGTGCCTCGCTTTTCATGAGCCTGACGGCTGTGTTCATGACCTTGCTCTACCGCATCTCGGAACAACGCGATATCGTCGTCGGCTCACCGATAGCCAACCGCCCGCGGGAGGAGCTCGAAGGGCTGATTGGCTTTTTCGTCAACAATCTCGTGCTGCGATCCGAAATCTCCTCAGATCTCTCTTTCGCAGATCTCTTGAAGCGGGTGCGGGCGACCGCTCTCGGTGCCTATGCCCACCAAGACGTCCCTTTCGAGAACATCGTCGGGGAAATGCGACCACAGCGCGATCTGAGCCGCACTCCGCTCTTTCAGGTCGTCTTGGTGTTACAGGACGTATCCCCTTTTCAGGCGACGCTGCCGGAGCTCGTATGGGAGCGGCTCGATCTCGAATACAACACGGTACGCTTCGATCTGGAGCTACACCTGTGGGAGAGAGCAGGTGGCCTGAACGGCCTGGCCGTCTACAACCCCGACCTGTTCGACACCACCACCGTCGCCCGTTGGGCAAAGTCGTTCCCAAGGCTCGCCGCGGCCGCGGTCGAGAAGCCGGATTGCCGCCTCGGGTGGCTGTGTTTTCTGAGCCCTCCGGAAAGACATCAGCTTGTCGTGGAGTGGAACGTGGACGCCGGTCTGGGGGGGGAGGGAACCATCCCAGCGCTCTTCGAGAGCCAGGCCAGAAACCGGGGCGACGCCCTCGCCCTGGTCTGCGGTGATCAGCGCCTTACCTACAGCGATTTGAACCGTCGGGCCAATCAACTCGCCCACCATCTTAAGCGCTTGGGCGTCGGCCCGGAGAGCCGGGTCGCCGTCGCTGTCGAGGCGTCGCCGGAGTTGGTGGTGGGACTTCTGGGAACCTTGAAGGCCGGTGCGGCCGTGCTTCCCCTGGACCTCACCTCTCCCCCGAGCCGGCTGGAGCTTATGCTGCGCGATTCGCAGGCGTGCGCGCTGATCCTACAAGGAGCGGGCACCGACCTTCTGGGCGCTTCCTCGGGGCAGTGGCAGAGCGTCGACGTCGGGGCACCGGAAATTGCGCTCAACAGCGACGACGACCCGCCGGGCGAGGTGGGCGCTCAGCATCTTGCCTACCTCATCTACACCTCGGGGACGACCGGACGCCCGAAAGCGGTGGCGATCACCCACGGCCAGGTCCTTCCTATCCTGCTCTGGGGCTGCCGGTACTTTGGACTTGGCGAGGGCACGAGAGTGCTACAGACACTTTCTCCCGGCTTCGATTTCGGTCTGTTCGAGATCTTGACGACTCTGCTCTGTGGTGGTGCTCTACATTTTCTGCGATCGGCAGAGAGACCGGACGTCTCATGCTACACCGCGTACATCGCTGAGCACGCCATCGACACGGTGCACAGCACCCCCTGCTTTTTTCGCGAAATCGTGAACCAGGATCGTCAGCTCCCTTCTCTGGAAAACGTCCACCTCGGCGGCGAGCGCCTGCCCCGAGCCCTGGTCCGGCGGATTGCGGCGGTCACCGGAGAAGGTTGCCGGGTCTACAATGGCTACGGGCCCACCGAGACCTCGGTCAATTGCGCCATCTTTCGCTTGCAGGGCCGGCCTCTTGACCGGGGAATCCGCGGTGAGGAGATTCCCATCGGCCGGGTGACGGCCCGAAATGCCATCTACTTGCTCGATCGCTCGGGGCAACCGACGCCCTGGAGCCTTCCGGGTGAGCTCACCGTCGGCGGGGCCGGTGTGGCTCGCGGCTATCTCAACCGGCCGGCCCTTACAGCGGAGAAGCTCGTACCGGATCCCTGGAGCGGTCGGCCGGGAGCGCGCCTGTACCGAAGTGGCGATTTGGCACGTTATCAGGCGGACGGCCAGATGGTGTTCCTGGGACGCATGGATCAACAGGTCAAGATCCGTGGAACCCGTATCGAGCCCGCGGAGATCGAGGCTCTTTTACGCGAGCATCCGGCCGTCGCCGAAGCGGTCGTGACGGTCTGGGAAGACGGGACGGGCGATCCCGGGCTCGCGGCCCACGTGGTGCCGAGGGCACCCGGCGGGGAGGCGGAGGCAGCGATTCCCCGGCTGATGCCCGCGCTACAGAGTTACTTGCGGAAACGTCTGCCGAGGGCGATGCAGCCCACCGCCTGGTCTCTTCTCGCCGGGCTGCCTCGGAACGCCAGCGGCAAGCTCGACCGCAAAGCATTGCCGGAACCGGACGCCACACCCCCGGAGAGGGCCGCTCCCTACGTCGCGCCGCGCAACGTCCTGGAGAAATCACTGGCTGCCGTTTGGCGTCAGTTGCTGGAGCTTGAAATGATCGGCATCGACGACAACTTCTTCGATGTCGGCGGCCATTCCCTGCTCTTGTTGCGCTTGCACAAGGCGTTACGAGAAGAATTCGGCGACGGCGAAGTCGTCGATCTCTTTCGCTATCCGACCATCCGTAGCCTCGCCGCCCGTCTGCGCCACGTCGCGGATCCGCTCCCGCCCTCGGAGCCGCTCCGGCGAGCGCACGAGAGGACAGTGGCGCGACAGGAAGTGGCACGGCAGCGCCAATCCCGGCAACGGCATCGCGCGAAAAGCTCTGAGGAGAGCGCCTGATCGCAAGCCGCCGACCTCCCAGGACAATGGCTCTGGCCGACTCAGATGAGCCGAGCCTGTTATTCCTTCAGCCGTTGGACAGCGAGGCTCAAGTACTTCTTGCTGAGCTCCAGAAGGAGCCCACGGGACTCCAGGTCGGAGACGATGGGCTGGATCTCGTCCCAGCCGAGGCCGAGAGCCCGGCAAAGCGTGGCGGGCAAGCAGCCCTGTTCGCAGAGCGTGTAGAGGCGTGCCGCCGGTCCCGTGAGGACATGGCGATCCATAACCGCGCAGGGACGCGTGTCTTCGATGATCAGGCGATCACCATCTTCAGCCATTTCCAGGATAGGGGGGTCTACCCCCGCGCCATGCAATTCCTTCCAGGATGAGATTTCTTGTTTTAGCTTCTCGACGCCAGGTCGCCGGGCGGCCCTCCATTCGTTGTCGGGAGTCGGCAACGATAAAGGATTCGCTTGAAAGTCACAAGCGAAATCGGACATCGCTTTCGGAGGGATAGGGAAGATATATCCATACCATTTCAATGGAGAAAGTTTCAGTCCGAAGTCTTCCGGCTGCATATGATAGGGACTGAATCGGACGAATTGAATAGGGAGGGTTCCGTATGGTGGCTGCAGGTGAGAAATCCATGGAATCCATTCGGCGACCTCGTGGTACCACTGATCACGATCGCCGGGGATGTCGACGAGGTAAAGCCATCCGACCCAAATGCCCAGATCTCTGGCCCATTTCAGCAATCGAACGTTGACCAGGGAGGTTGTCCCTTTACGGATCAACTTGAGCATTTGATCGTGGAAGTTTTCCAGTCCTGGTTGAATGCTTCGCACGCCGGCTGCCGCAAGCAATTCGAGGTCTTTCCTCTTCAGGTTAGCCTTGACTTCATAGAAAATGGAGTAGGGTGCTCCGAGGTCGACTAGTTTTGGCAGCAGGCTCTTGAGATACTCGACGTTAAGAATGTTGTCGACGACCAGAAACTTGGTCGTCTTGTAACGCTGCGAAAGAAGCGCGAGGTCTTCCAGTGCGCGCTCCGCCGACTTCGATCGGAATGTCATCGAACTGGAGTTGAAGCCGCAGAAGGTGCAATGACTCTTCTCGCCCCACCAGCAGCCGCGCGACGTCTCGACGGGAAGGTGTTCCGCTTTGAGGTCAAGTCCGGCTTCGTGCAGGGCGTGGAAGTAGTCGTCATAGTCCGGCAGGGGCTGATCGTCCATGTTCAGGATGTTCGCTCGCGGCGCTTCCTTATCACCGTTTTCGGCGACGAAGCGAGCGTCGATCACTCCATGAGGGAGTGCCTGCGATGGCACGTCGCGACCGTAATTCAGAAGCGTGCGACAGAACTCGAGAAAAATACTTTCGGCTTCACCAGAGAAGATATAGTCGACCCACGGGAACTCTCGTCGAGTGGCGATTCCCATGGATCCCTCGCAATAGAACCCACCCATCAGTGTGATGACGTCTGGGTTGAGCTCATGGATACGGCGTAACACGGCGAGCGACGAGCAGCGTTGTTGCAGCGAAGAGCTGCAGCCGACGATTCGAGGGTTCAGATCGAGAATCGATTGCGCCGTACGTTCGACCAGCGCGGTCGCCTCTTCCCGGATGCCTAGCAGGAGGTCTCTGACAGGTTGTCCATTCATCGCTTTTTCCGATATTAAACCTTCTGCAGGGATGATCGTTTCCATCTCAGCGAGATATCCCGCGTCATCGGGTATAAGCTCACGAAACGCCGCATAGGCGAAGGTCCATTCACCTAGCTGGTACCCTCCAGGTATCTGCATGGCCAAGTCCATGTATAACTCGTCGCCGATTTCACTGGCGAAAAACAGATTCGGATAGCCCACCGTCGCGCGTATCTCAGTTCCGGCAAGGCAGGCTTTGAGGAGGGAAAGAGCCAGTGAAGGAATTGCCGGGCTGGCGTAGGGCATCAGGGTCAGGTAGACGTCGACCATCTCGATTCCTTTCCTTGTCAGGACTGAGGTCTTGCCAACACAACTACCGCAGACCGAACCGCTGGGGTCGCCCTCGGCATCCCGGCGTCCGAGCCGAGCCCCCTTGCCGTCCAGGCTCTAATGGGGCCGTCTCAGGAGGACGATCTGCATTTCTCCAAGGAGTCTAAGAGACTGAGTGGCTATTCGTCAAGCCCTGTGATACCGTTGGTGGGGCAAGCCGTTTGTGAGACTTGAGACCCTCGCAGCTCAAGGCTTCTCATCGGGACCGAGAGAAGACGGAGGAAGGCATTGAGCGACGTGGATAACCCCGAAACTCACGCTCCAACGGGCATCGCGGTCATCGGGATGAGCGGACGTTTCCCGCAGAGCCCGAGCCCCGAAGCGCTGTGGCGTCACCTCGCCGAGGGCAGAGAGCTGATCTCGTTTTTTTCCCCCCAGGAGATGCTGTCCTCCGGGGTGGACCCGGACCTCCTCCGCGATCCGGACTACGTCCCGGCCAGGGGCTTTCTCGAGGGCGTCGAGCTGTTCGATGCCGGATTCTTCGGCATCCCACCCCGTGAGGCCGAGCTCACCGACCCCCAACAGCGCCTCTTCCTCGAATGTGCCTGGGAGGCGTTCGAGGACGCTGGCTACGACCCGGCACGATGCGACGGCCCGATCGGTCTTTTCGCCGGCGCAGGACACAGCGGCTACGCCGAGTCCTGGGGAGCGGCCGTAAGCGGCCGGCGATCTGAGACCACCCTCGAGATCCGTTTGGCGAACGACAGGGACCACCTGCCGACTCGGGTCGCCTACAAGCTGAACCTGACGGGCCCGGCGATCAACGTACAGACCACTTGCTCCACCTCGCTGGTGGCCCTGCACCTGGCCTGCCAGAGCCTGCTCTGCGGCGAATGTGATCTGGCCCTGGCGGGCGGCGTTTCGGTGGTGGTCCCGCCGAAGTCCGGTTATCTCTGCGTCCCGGAGGGCATCCTTTCCCCCGACGGCCACTGCCGAGCCTTCGACGCCGCGGCACGGGGAACGGTCCAAGGTCATGGGCTCGGCGTCGTCGTGCTCAAGCGGTCGGCCGAGGCGCAGAGCGCCGGCGACAGGATCCGCGCTGTGATCCGGGGCTCCGCAGTCAACAATGACGGCGCCGCCAAGCCCGGCTACACGGCACCCAGCGTCTCCGGCCAGGCGGCGGTCATCGCGGAGGCCCTGGCGGTCGCCGGCGTCGATGCCGAGACTGTCGGCTACGTCGAAACCCACGGTACCGGGACTCGGCTGGGAGACCCGATCGAGATCGCGGCGCTCAGCGAAGCCTTTGGCGTCACTGGCAGGCTGGGATTCTGTGCCCTCGGCTCGATCAAGACGAACATGGGTCACCTGGACGCCGCAGCCGGGGTGGCGGGCTTGATCAAGACAGTGTTGGCCTTAGAGCACGCGCAAGTGCCCCCCAGCTTACATTTCCGAGAGCCCAATCCCGAGATCGATTTCGCGACGAGCCCTTTTTTCGTCAACACCGAGCTGCGGCCCTGGCCACGCAGCGACACACCGCGGCGGGCCGGGGTCAGCGCCTTCGGCATCGGCGGGACCAACGTCCACGTCCTTCTTGAAGAGGCGGCACCGAGACCGCCTGCCAGCCCTCCGCGGGGCGAGCACCTGCTCCTCCTTTCGGCCAGGACAGCCGCCGCCCTGGAAACGGTCACCATCAACCTGGCCGAGCATCTGCGACGACACCGGAACCTCGCTTTGGCCGACGTCGCCTTCACCCTGCACCTGGGACGGCGAGCTTTCGAGCACCGCAGGATGCTGGTTTGCCGCGACCTCGAGGGGGCGCTCAACGCGCTGGAGACCCTCGATGCGAGCCGAGTCTTCACCCGCCGCACGACGGCTGAAGGGCCGGTCGTCTTCCTTTTCCCCGGCCAGGGAACGCAGTCGGTGAACATGGGCCGGGAGCTTCATGAGCGGGAGCCGGTCTTCCGGCGGGAGATCGATCGCTGCGCCGAGATCTTGGAGCCTCACGTGGGTTGCGATCTTCGCCGGCTGCTTTATCCGCCGCCGGAGGAGCAAGAGGAGGCTTGCGTGGCGCTCGGACGAACGGCGTTGGCCCAGCCGGCGCTCTTCGCCGTCGAGTACGCCCTGGCCCGGCTCTGGATGGAATGGGGTCTGCAGCCTGAAGCGATGCTCGGCCACAGCGTCGGGGAGTACGTGGCCGCCTGTCTGGCCGGAGCCTTGGAGCTGGAGGAGGCCCTCCCGCTGGTGGCGGCCCGCGGCCGGCTGATCCAACAGCTGCCTCCCGGCGCCATGTTGAGCGTGCCACTTTCGCCGCAAGAGGTGACGTCACGTATCTCCGAGGAGCTCTCGCTGGCAGCGGTCAACGCTCCCCGACGCTGCGTGGTCTCCGGTCCGCCCGAGGCGGTAGCGGCCTTCGAGACGGACCTCGCGGCGGAAGGTCTCCCTTCACGGCGTCTGGCGACCTCCCATGCCTTCCACTCCCGGCACATGGAACCGATTCTCGAGCCCTTCCGGCTCGAGATGAGAAAAGTCCGGCTGCTACCGCCGAAGATCCCTTTTCTCTCCAACGTCAGCGGCACCTGGATCGACGACGCCGAAGCCACCGATCCCAGCTACTGGACGCGGCATCTGTGCTCCACGGTGCGCTTCGCCGAAGGCCTGGACGAGGTGATGCGGCAAGAGAGGGGTTGCCTCCTCGAAGTCGGCCCTGGCCGGACTTTGACCTCGCTCGCCCGGCAGCATCCGGCGAGCGCCGCCCACCTTCTTTTCCACTCACTCCCGTCGGGCCCGGATCCTGCGCCGGAAAGGTCGTTCCTGTTGACGACTCTGGGCCGACTCTGGCTGGCGGGTCAGCCAGTCGACGGGGCGTCCTTCTACGCTTCCGAGCGCCGCCACCGCGTCCAGCTGCCGACCTACCCCTTCGAACGGCAGCGCTTCTGGATCGAGCCCGCGCGCCTCGAGCTGTCGGGCCGATCGACCGACGCGGCGGGGGTGCCGGCGGTGGGTCCGGAGAGCGCCGGCCCGGAGCACGACCAGGACCGGTCGCGGCCCGATAGCCCGGAGGTCGGGCTGCGCGACGACGTCGCGCGCCAGATCGTCGAGCTGTGGCAAGACCTCCTGGGAGTCGAGCCCGTCGGCACCCAGGACGATTTCTTCGAGCTCGGCGGGGATTCCCTGCTGGCCACCCGGTTGCTTTCCCAGCTTCGCCGCAGGTACGGGGTGGAGCTTTCGCTGCAGCGCTTCGCCGAGAACAGAACGATCGCCGGGCTTGCCCGCCTGGTGGCCGCGGAAGGGCTCCGGAGCCTTCCGGCCGGCTCCGCCATCACCGGCGAGAATCTCGAAGAGTGGGAGCTGTGACGATTCCACGACGCCTCGCTGAGCTGCTCGCCCAGGGCGTCGAGCTGTGGGCCGACGGCGAGACGTTGCGCTGCCGGGCCGAGCCCGGCATCCTGACCTCGGCTCACCGCCACCTGCTCAGCGAGCGAAAGGCCGAAATCGTCGCTCTCCTCGGACAGCGGCGGAAGCACGCCGTCCCCTCTTGTGGCCAGGAAAGGCTCCTCTTCCTCCACGAGCTCGGACCCTGCGGCGCGGCCTACCACATCCCCGTGATCACCCGGCTGCGCGGCCGGCTTGCCGTCGCGGCGCTGGAGGCGAGCTGGTCCGATCTGGTGGCCCGCCACGACTCCCTGCGCACTGCCTTCACCTTCCTCGACGCTCAGCCGGTCCAGGTCGTCGCCGACGACGTCGACCCGAGCCTGCCGCTGGCCGACCTCCGAGGCCTCCCGGCCGCGGCCCGCGAGAGAGCCGCCCGGCGGCTGGCTACGGCGATGATCCACCGTCCTTTCGACTTGCGGCGGGGTCCCTTGTGGAAGGTGGCCCTGCTGCGTCTCGGCCGCGAAGATCACCTGCTGCTGATCGTGCTCCACCACACGATCGCCGACGGCTGGTCGACGCAAGTGCTGCGGCGTGAGCTCCGGAGCCTCTACCAGGCGCGGAGCACGAACCGATCCGCTTCGCTGGCCGAGCCGGCAATCCAGTACACCGATTTTGCCCGCTGGCAACGCCAGTGGCTTCGCAGCGAGGCACCCGACGTTCATCTCGGATACTGGCGCGATCGACTCGGCACGGACCTGCCGACATTGTCGCTGCCCACCGACCGGCCACGGCCGGCGGTCGCGAGCTACCGCGGGGCAACCCAGGCCGTAGCGGTCCCCCCCCGCCTTCACGAGGCCCTCGAGGCCTTGGGTCGGCAGCGTAGGGCTTCGCTTTTCGTGACCCTGCTCGCGGCCTTCATGACCCTGCTCCACCGCCTGACGCGACAGCGCGACGTCGTCGTCGGCTCGCCGACGGCCAACCGGAACCGGGATGAAGTCGAAGGGTTGATCGGTTGCTTCGTCAACAGCCTGGTGCTGCGGGGGAGCTTCGCTCCGAGAACGCCTGGCAAGCCAATCGACTTCCTCGTCCTCCTGGACCGCATTCGCGACGTCGTCCTGGAGGCCCTCGACCACCAAGACCTGCCCTTCGAAAAGCTGGTCGAGGCCCTGGCACCGTCTCGGGACCCCGGCCGGCCGCCGCTTTTCCAGGTGAGCTTCGCGCTGCACGACGCCCCACCCACCCTCAGGCTTCCCGGACTGGAGCTCGAACCGGTGACACCCGTGGCCGACGCGGCGCGCTTCGACCTGGAGGTGTACATGCGCCGTGAGGCGGCCGGAGGCCTCGCCGGAGTAATCGTCTACGGCACGGAGCTTTTCGACGCGACCTCGGTCCGCCGTTTCGCACGGCGGTACGAGCGTCTGCTCCAGACCCTTGCCGAGGCTCCGCGCCGCCCTCTCGCCGAGCTGCCGCTGCTCGCACCGAGCGAACGGCACCAGCTGATTTTCGAGTGGCAGAGCTCTGGGCCGCCCAGGTCCGTTACGCCTTGGCTGACGCGGCGCCTCTCGGCCCAGGTCAAGCGCACGCCTGAGGCTATCGCCATGGTGTACGAAGAGCGGACCTGGACCTATCGGGAGCTCGACCAGGTAACCGACCAGCTGGCGTCGAAGCTGGAGCGGATCGTGGGCGGGGGGGATCCGGAGCCGCGGATCGGCCTCTACGTCGATCGCTCTCCGGAGATGGTGACCGGCCTCTTGACCATCCTCAAGGCGGGTTGCGTCTACGTGCCGCTGGACCCCGCCGACCCGGGCGACCGCCTGGCCCTCCTGCTGGACGAAGCCCGGGTGTCGGTCGTGCTCACCCAGGCTCGCCTGGCGCCATCCTTGCCGGCCTCCGAGGCGGCGGTGACCCTCCTGGACGGCGAGGGGGAGGGAGGCCATGCCGTGCGCCGCCCCGCGAGACCGGTGAGGGGCGAGAGCCTGGCCTACGTCCTGCACACCTCCGGCTCCACGGGCCGGCCGAAGGGGGTGCTGGTCTCTCACCGTGCCCTGGTGGCTCACTGCCTCGACATGGCGGAGCGCTACGGGCTCACTCCGGGCGACCGCGTGTTGCTGTTCGCTGCGGCCGGCTTCGACGTGTCGCTGGAGCAGGCGCTGGTGCCGCTCCTCTGCGGGGCCGCCGTGGTGGTGCGGCCGGCGCGCCTCTGGGAGCCCCGGGAGCTCCTGGAGGCGATGGCCCGGATGCGATGGACCGTGGTGAATCTGCCCCCGGCCTACTGGAGCGAGCTGATTCGCGAGCACGGAGACGAGCCGCCGCCCGACTCGCTGCGCCTCGTGATCGTCGGCGGTGAGGAGATGCCGGGCGCCATGCTTCGCCTCTGGCAGCGAAGCGCCTGGAGCTCGATCCGCCTGCTCAATGCCTACGGCCCAACCGAGGCCACCGTCACGTCGACGCTGTTCGAGCCCGGGCCCGAGCACCGAAACGGCGCCGCCACGGTACCTGTCGGCCGGCCGATCGGCGGCCGGCAGCTCTACGTCCTCGACCCGGCCGGCCGGCCGGTGCCCGTCGGGGTGGCGGCTGAGCTCCATCTCGGGGGCGCTGCCCTAGCCCGAGGCTACCTCCGGCGGCCGGCCGCGACGGCAGAAAAGTTTGTGCCGCACCCGTTCAGCGACGAGCCGGGGGGACGCTTGTACAAGACCGGAGACCGGGGGCGTCACCTGGCCGACGGGAACGTCGAATTCCTCGGTCGCCTTGACCGTCAACTGGAGATCCGTGGCCTTCGCGTCGAGCCGGGCGAGATCGAAGGGGTGCTCGGCGAGCATCCGTGGATACGCCATTGCGTCGTAGTGAGGCGTCAAGTCGGCCTCGGCGGCCCCCAGCTGGTGGCCTACGTGGTGCCTGAGCAGACTCCCGCCAAGCTGCCGGTGCCGGAGCTCACGGAGTGCCTGAGCAGCTATCTGGAAAAAAAGCTGCCGGCGGCCATGGTGCCTTCCGGCTGGGTTCTCCTGGCGAGCTTGCCGCGGACTCCCCGGGGAAAGGTCGACCACGCCGCGCTGCCGGCGCCGGAGCGCGAACGCGCGGACGCGGCACCGGCCTCCGCTCCTCCTCGCACGGCCCTGGAGGAACGGCTCATCGAGATCTGGAGCCAGCTTCTGGGACGCGGCGGAATTGGTGTCGACGACAATTTCTTCGCGCTCGGCGGCCACTCCCTGCTCGCCCTCCGGATGGTCTCCCGCGTGCGTGAGCACCTGGGACGCCGGCTGGACCTCGGCCAGGTGTTCGAGCGGCCCACCGTCGCGCAGGTGGCCCGGTACCTCGAAACCGTCGCTGAAGCCGACAGCTCCCCGCCCCTCCTGCCGGGGGACCGCCGTGGCGAGCTCCCCTTGTCGTTCGCGCAGGAGCGATTGTGGTTCCTGGACCAGTTGGAGCCTGGCAGCCCGGCCTACAACATCCCTAGCGCTTGGCGGCTCGACGGCCCGCTCCAGCGCGCGGCGTTGGAAGCGTCCGTCGCCGAAATCGTTCGCCGCCACGAGGTCCTGCGGACGCGGTTTCCGAGCGCCGACGGCAAGCCCCGTCAGGAGATCGCCGCCGGGCGGCCGCTGGCGCTTCCTCTCGTCAACCTCGCGGGGCTGCCTCCAAAGCGCCGGCGCGACGAAGGGCAGCGCCTGATCGGCCGGGAAGCGGCGCGGCCCTTCTCGCTGGCCCGGGGCCCTCTGCTGCGGGTGACGCTGGTGCGGCTCGGAGGCGAGCGGCATCTCTTCCTGCGTGTCGTCCACCACATCGTCTCCGACCAGTGGTCCGAGGAGATCTTTCACCGCGAGATCGGCGCGCTCTACGCCGCCGCCACCTCCGGCCGCCCCTCCCCTCTGGCGAAGCTGCCCGTCCAGTACGCCGACTTCGCCTCGTGGCAGCGCCGTCGGCTCCGTGGTGAGACCCTGCGCCACCAGCTCTCCTACTGGCGCCGGCAGCTCTCCGGTCAGCTTCCGCCTCTCCAACTCTCCACCGACCGACCGCGCGGCGCCGTCCGAGGCTCGCGGGCGGCCTACCGTACCCGGAGGCTTGACGCGGACCTTACGGGCTCCCTGAGGCGATTGAGCCTCGATGCCGGAGCCTCCCTCTTCATGACCACCCTGGCTGCCTTCATGATCCTGCTCGCGCGCCTCACGCCTCACCGGGAGATCGTCGTCGGCTCGCCGATCGCCAATCGTACCCGCCACGAAACGGAAGAGATGATCGGCTTTTTCGTCAACACCCTGGTGCTGCGCGGCGACCTGACGGGCAACCCGAGCTTTCGCCGCTTCCTGGAACGGGTCCGTGCGACGGTCCTGGAGGCCTACGCCCATCCGGACCTCCCCTTCGAGAAGCTGGTCGAGGAGCTTCATCCCGTACGCCACCTGGAGCGCAACCCGCTCTTTCAGGTGATGTTCGACCTGCTGCAAAGGCCGTTCGAGCCTTTTGGGCTGGTCGGGCTGTCGGCGAGCCGGACGGAGGTCCCCGGCGGGGTCGCGCTGTTCGAGCCGTCGCTCAGCGTGGCCGACGAAGGGGACCACCTGGTCGCGGCCCTGGTCTATGACGCCGGCCTTTTCGACTCCACCACGATCCTTCGCCTGCTTTCTCACTTCGATGGCCTGCTCCGGAGCTTCACGGCCGATCCGGAGCGGCGCCTACTCGAGGCTTCGCTGTGGAGCGCCGCCGAGCGGCATCAGGTCGTGGTGGAGTGGAGCCGCCGGCGGCCGGCCGGCCGCGGCCTCTCTTTCCAACTCTTCTTCGAGGCCCGAGCCGCCGCCGCTCCCGAGGCTCTGGCCGTGATCGACGCCGCGACCGAGCAAGAGCTGACCTACGCCCAGCTCAATCGCCGCGCCAACCGCCTGGCCCATTTCCTAAAGCGGCGCGGAGTGGGCCCCGAGGTCCGCGTCAGCGTGATGATGGAGCGCTCCTGCGACCTGGTGGTCGTCCTCCTCGGCATCCTCAAGGCGGGGGGGGCCTATGTCCCCCTCGATCCCGCCTATCCGGACCAGCGCCTCGACTTCATGGCCAAGGCCGCCGGGGTGGCGATGCGGATCACCGACAGGATCCTGGCGGAGGCGCCGCTGGAGGCTGAGACGAGCGACAATCCGCCGCTCGCCGCACCACCGCAGGCGACCGCCTACGTGATCTACACCTCGGGCTCGAGCGGCTGGCCCAAGGGGGTGGCCGTGACCCACGGCTCCCTGGCCTGGTATTGCCTGGCCTGCGGTGATCTTTACGGCTTTGCGGCAGGGGAGCGAATCTTGCAGTTCTCCCCGCTCAGCTTCGACATCAGCGTCGAGGAGATCTTTCCCAGCCTGGCCAGCGGCGCCACCTTGGTGCTGCGCGACGAGCCGATGGCAGAATCCGCCGAGGCATTCCTCGCCGGCTGTCACCGCGGCTCCGTCACCTGGGTCTCGCTTCCCACCGCTTTCTGGCACGAGCTGGCGGCCGCCCTGACGGCCGATCCGACCTTGCAGGTTCCGGCGCTCAACGGGGTCATCGTCGGCGGCGAGCGGGTGGTGGTGGAGCACCTCGCCGCGTGGCGGCGCGCGGTCGGTCCGTCCATCCGCTTGATCAACACCTACGGTCCCACCGAGACGACCGTGGTGGCCACCGCTGGCGATCTGACCTGCCGCACCGAGCCTCCGGATGCGTTGCCGTCGATCGGCCGACCGATACCCGGTGCCCGAGTGTACGTGCTCGATCGCCAACTCAGGAACGTCCCCGTTCGAGCGGTCGGGGAAATCGGCATCGCCGGCGCAGGAGTGGCCCGGGGCTATTTCAACCAACCGGCGGCGACGGCGCGACGTTTCGTGCCCAACCCGTTTGCTGCCGAGCTGCCCGGCGACCGCCTGTACCGGAGCGGAGATCTGGGACGATTCCGCGCCGACGGTCTCATCGAGATCCTCGGCCGGGTCGACGGGCAGGTGAAGATTCGCGGCTTTCGTGTCGAGCCTGGAGAGATCGAGGCCGCGCTGGCGGCTCACCCGGACGTGCGGGAGGCTGCGGTGATCGCCCTGGAACAGCAGTTGGCGGCCTTTGTGACCGCTGCCCAGGGCACCTCCACCGGGCCGCTGATCCAGGAGCTCCGCCGCTCGCTCCAGGAAAAGCTACCCCGCTACATGATCCCCTCGATCCTCGTCGCTCTGCCAAGCCTGCCGCGTACGCCCACCGGCAAGGTGGACCAGAGCGCTCTCGCGGCGAAGGCGAGAGAGCGCACAAGCGGGACGGCTGGCACGGAGCGCTCGCCAAGAACCGCCGACGAGGAGATCCTCCTGGCCGTCTGGAGCCAGCTCCTCGAGCGCGAGGACATCGGCATCCACGACGACTTCTTCGAGCTGGGAGGACACTCGCTCAACGCCACGCGCCTGCTCGCGCGGGTACGGCGGATCTTCCGGCTGGAGATCCCGCTGCGAGGATTGTTCGAAGGCCCGACCGTGGCCGAGCTCGCCGCGAGCTTCCAGACAGCCCGGCGCTCCACGGCGCCCCCCCTCGTAGCGGTCCCCAGGGAGGATGAGCTCCCGCTCTCTTTCGCTCAGCGACGTCTCTGGTTCCTCGAGCAGCTCGAGCCGGGCAGCGCGGCCTACAACATGCCCAGCGCTTTCCGCCTGGAGGGAGAGCTCGACGCCGTCCTCCTCGAGCGAGCTCTTCGAGAAATCGTACGGCGTCATGAAATCCTGCGGACCCGATTCCTGAGCTCCGACGGTCGGCCTCGACAGGTGATCTCGGAGGCGGATCTCGCGTACCTGCCGCGGGTCGACCTTACTGGGTTAGCGCCCCCTCGGCGCAGAGCCACCGCGCGCCATCTCGTCGACAGCGAAGCCGCTCGGCCCTTCGACCTGGCCCGGGGACCTTTGCTGCGCCCCGCCTTGCTCCGGCTCATCCCCGGCGAGCACGTCCTGATCCTTCATCTGCATCACATCATCTCCGACGGATGGTCGCACGAGGTGCTGTCTCGCGAGCTGACGACTCTCTATCAGGCCCTCTCCCCGAGCGAGTCAGAGCCCGCGGCGCTGCCGAAGCTCGAGATTCAATACGCCGACTTCGCGCTCTGGCAAAGAGAGTGGCTCCGCGGCGAGCGCCTGGAAGAGCTTCTCGCCTACTGGAAGCGTCATCTCGCCGGCTCACCGTCGCACCTGGACTTGCCCACCGACCGGCCGCGCCCGGCGGTACGGAGCTTCCACGGCGAGCGCCGGCCGTTCGGGCTCCGGGGCGGCGTCTACGACGGCCTAAGGCGCCTTGCGCGCAGCGTTCCGGCGACCCTGTTCATGACCTTGTTGGCGGCGTTCCAGACGCTCTTGGCACGCTACACCCAAAGCCGGGACCTGTGCGTAGGGACGGCGATCGCGGGTCGAAACCGCCTCGAAACTGAGCCGTTGATCGGCTTTTTCGTCAACACCCTCCCCCTGCGCTGTGAGCTGGACGACGACCGGAGCTTCTCCGAGCTCCTGGAGTCCGTGCGGGAAGTCGCCCTCGGGGCCTACCAGCACCAGGATCTGCCATTCGAAAAGCTGGTCGAAGAGCTGCAGCCGGAGCGCTACCTGGGGTCTTCGCCTTTCTTCCAGGTCTTCCTCGTCCTGCAGAGCACGCCGGCGGAGCCGCCGCTGCCGCCCGGCCTCACCGTCCAGCCCCTGGACATCGCATTCCGCCGAACCAAGTTCGACCTATCTTTATCGTGCCTCGAAACCCCCGGGGAGCTGCGGGGCGAGCTCGTCTACAGCCAGGAGCTGTTCGACGCCTCCACCGTTCAACGGCTGTGCCGTCATCTCGAGAACCTGCTCGCCGAGATCGTTGCGGATCCGTCACGGCGGCTTTGTGACTTGTCCTTTCTGGGCCGCGGTGAGCGTCATCAACTGGTAGTGGAAGCCGCCAGCCCCGAGACGGACGCGCCACGGGAGGCATGGATCCATCATCTCTTCGCCGCCCAGGTCGCGAGGAGCCCCGACGCCGTCGCGCTCGTTTTCGCCGAGCAAAGCCTCACCTACCGCGAGCTCGACCGGCGCGCCACCCTTCTGGCCCGTCGCCTTCGCGAGGAGGGCGTCGGCCCCGAGGTCCCGGTGGCGCTCTCCATCCCGCGCTCGCCCGACATGGCCGTGGCGATCCTGGCGGTCCTCAAAGCCGGCGCGGCCTATGTCGCCCTGGACCTGCGCTATCCTGAAGCCCATGCGCTGCGTTTGCTGAGCGACGTCAGAGCCCCTCTGCTGTTGACGGTGACGGCGCTGTGCGAGCGCTTCTCCTCCTATGCGGGAACCCTCCTTTGTCTCGACCGCCAGGGCCCGCCGGCGGCCGAGCCCGGCGGACCCGATCCGAGCCCCCGGCACCTGGCTTATGCGACCTACACCTCGGGCTCCACCGGTGCCCCTAAAGCGGTTCTCGTCGCCCATCGCGGGGTCGTGGCCTACCTCGACTTCCTGGTCCGCCGTTTCCGCCTCGGGCGAGACGACGTCGTCCTCCAGATCGCGCCCCTGAGCTTCGACATGTCGGTTCGCGACCTGATCGGTCCGCTGGTGGCCGGAGCGCGAGTCGTGCTGGTGTCGGAGAGCGCGGCCAGAGATCCGGCGGCGCTTCTGGCGAGCGTCGAAGAGCATCGGGTGACCTGTTGGCTCGGCATCGTGCCCTCCCTCCTGGCGAGCTGTCTCGACGAAGCCTCCCGGGGAGCCTACAGGCTCGATTCGGTGCGGCTCGTGGTGGTCGGCGGCGAGAGCCTTCTCCGGGTGCTCGGGGAGCGCGCCAGAGACGCCTTCGGCGACGGCACCGAGGTGGTGAACCACTACGGGACCAGCGAAAGTTACGGGGCCCTGAGCCACGCCCTGACCGATTTCCACCTCGCAGGGGAGACGGTTCCCGTCGGTCGGCCAAATCCGCACACCTCGGTCTTGATCCTCGACCGGCGGCTGTGTCCGGTGGCTCTCGGCTCGGCCGGTGAGCTGTGCGTCGGCGGCGCCTCTCTGGCCCGCGGCTACTTCCAGCGGCCGGGGCTGACCGCCCGGCGCTTCGTCCCCGATCCGTTCAGCACCCAGCCGGGAGAACGGCTCTACCGCACCGGCGACCTGGCCCGCTACCGCAACGACGGCAACCTGGAGGTCGCCGGCCGTATCGACCGGCAGATCAAGCTTCGCGGGTTCAGGATCGAGCCCGGAGAGATCGAGGCGAGCTTGCTTCGCCACCCCGCGGTTCGAGAGGTGGCGGTCGTGATGTCCGACCGGGGCGCCGCCGGGGAACGACGTTTGGTCGCTTTTTTCGTCGCTGGCGGCGAGCCGGCGCCGCAAAGCGGTGAGCTACGCCGCCTCCTTGAGCGACAGCTGCCCGACTACATGATCCCCGGACGTTTTTTGAGACGTCGCCAGCTCCCTCTCAACCGCCGCAGCAAGGTCGACCGGACGGCGCTCAGCCGCGAAACGATGGAGCACGAGCCGCCGGAAGGGCCGGCCGGCGCCCTCGTGGCCCCGCGAGACCCGATCGAGGAAATGGTGGCGGAGGTCTGGGCCGGCCTGCTCGATCTCGACCGCGTGGGGGCTCACGACGACTTCTTCGAGCTAGGAGGCCACTCGCTTCTGGCGACGCGGGTGATCGCGCGGCTGCGGCGAAGCTTCCAGGTAGAGCTTGCGGTTCGCTCGCTCTTCGAGAATCAGACGGTCGCCAAGCTCGCGAGTCACCTCCGGGAAGCTCTCAAGAGGGGCTCGCGAGTGGCCATGGCACCGCTCAAACGGGTGCGTCGCGACCGTGAGATTCCCCTCTCCTTCGCGCAACAGCGCCTGTGGTTTCTCCATCAGCTCGAGCCAGCCAGCCCGGCCTACAACGTCCAGGGCGCTTTCCGCCTGGAAGGTCCCCTCGACACGGCCGCTTTGGAAGGTGCGCTGCGGGAGATCGTCCGGCGCCACGAGGTCCTGCGCACCACGCTCCCGAGCGTCGAGGGGGTCGCCCGGCAACGGATCGCCACGAACACCTGTCACCTCATGGTCGTCGACCTCGGCAAGCTCTCACCACAGCAGCAGCAGAGCGAGGTGCGTCGCCGCCTCGCGCAAGAGACCCGAAGCCCCTACGAGCTGACGCGGGACCGGCCCCTGCGCCTGCGGTTGCTCCGCCTCTCTCCACGTCTCGCCGTCCTGGCTCTCGGCGTGCACCACGTCGCGTGGGACGGCTGGTCGCAGGGCATTTTCCACCGCGAGCTGACGGCACTCTACGACGCCGGCTCCCGGCGGCAGCCCTCGCCGTTGCCGGAGCTTGCCATCCAGTATGCCGACTTTTCCTGCTGGCAGCGGGAAGCCATGTCCGGCAAGACGCTCAAGGCCCTGCTCGCCTACTGGTGTCGCCAACTGATGGGGCTTTCGCCCCTCGAGGTCCCCCTCGACCGGCCTCGTCCGGCGATGCAGACCTTCGCGGGCGCCTCGTGCGGGCTGCAGTTGCGACGCGACGTGAGCGCCGCTCTGAAGCATCTCAGCCAGGAGCGGGGCACCTCGCTTTTCATGACCCTCCTGGCGGCGTGGATGACGCTGCTCTATCGACATTCGCCTCAACGCGACATTGCCGTGGGCTCGCCGATCGCCAACCGCAACCACGAGGAGCTCGGGGGATTGATCGGCTGTCTCGTCAATACCCTGGTGTTTCGCGGCGACCTGTCCGGCCATCCCCGCTTCTCGGAGCTCCTGGAGCAGGTCCGCGAGGTCACCCTGGAGGCCTACACGCATCAAGATCTGCCTTTCGAGCAATTGGTCGACGAGCTGGCACCGGTGCGCGACTTGAGCCGGCACGCTTTGTTCCAGGTTTCCTTCGCCCTGCACAACGCTCCGCACGTAGAGCTTCGCCTGCGAGGGCTCAAGATCGAAGCGGTGGAGACCGGCCCCCTTTTCGCCCGTTTCGAGCTCGACTTCCACTGCTGGGAAACGGGCACCGGGACGGCCCCGGGGGCTTTGTCCGGAGTGCTCCTCTACAACACGGACCTCTTCGACGGCACGACGATCGCCCGGTTTGTCCGTCATTTTGAGAACCTTCTCTCCGGCATCGTGACGCTTCCCGAGTCGCGCCTCTCCGGTCTACCCCTGTTGGCGAGCTCGGAGCGGCATCAGCTGCTCGTCGAGCGCAACGCCTCCGGCTGGCACCCCACCCTGCGGGCCGCAGGGGAGGAGCGGATAGAGGGTTTCCATCAGCGCTTCGAGCTCTGGGCCGAGCGTACGCCGGACGCGGTCGCGGTGACCGGCGCTACGGCGACGCTGAGCTACCGGGAGCTGGAGCAACGCGCCAACCGGCTGGCGCGGTACCTGGGCCGCCGAGGGTGCGGCCCCGAAACCGTCGTGGGTTTGTCCGCCGAGCGTTCCCCGGAGATGGTCGTCGCCCTTCTGGGTATCCTCAAGGCCGGGGCGGCCTATCTGCCGCTCGACCCGAGCCTTCCGGAGCGACGCCTGAGCTACATGCTGACAGACTCCGGCGCCTCGCTGCTCCTCACACGGAGATCTCTTGCCGGGCCGCCGGGGCTTGGCAAGACACTGCAGCGCGTCGACCTCGACGCCGACGACCCAGCCATCGCGAGTTGCAGCGACATGAGACCACCTCGTCGGGTGAGGTCCTCGAACCTGGCTTACGTCATCTACACCTCCGGCTCGACGGGCCAGCCCAAGGGAGTCGCAGTGACCCATGGCGCCGTGATCAACTTCTTGCAGGCGATGGCTCGGCGGCCGGGGCTCACCGAGCGTGACGTCTTGCTCTCGGTGACCACCCTTTCGTTCGACATCGCCGTATTGGAGCTGTTTCTGCCGCTCGTCACGGGTGCCCGGGTCGCCATCGTGCCTCGCACAGTGGCCTTGGACGGCCTGCGCCTGGCCCGGGCGCTGGACGAGTCGCGCGCCACGGTGATGCAGGCCACGCCGGCCACTTGGCGCCTGCTCCTGGAAAGCGATTGGCCGGGCCGGGAGACGCTCAGGGTCTTCTGTGGCGGAGAAGCGCTGCCCGGGGCCTTGGCCGACGAGCTCCGGCGACGGTGCGCCTCGGTCTGTAATCTGTATGGCCCGACGGAGACCACGATCTGGTCGACGGTCGCACAGGTGGAAGCCGTTCCAGGCCCGGGCCCGGCCGCCCTCGGGCAGCCGATCGCCAACACCCGGATCTATCTCCTCGATCGTTGCCTGGAGCCGGTGCCAGGCGGCGCCGTGGGCGAGCTCACGATCGCCGGCACAGCTCTTGCCCGGGGCTATCTGGGCCGCGGCGCACGAACGGCGGAGAGCTTCGTGCCGCATCCATTCGGCACCTCGGCGGGGGAACGGCTCTACCGGACCGGCGACCTGGCGCGCCATGGGGCCGATGGCGAGCTCCTCTTTCTCGGCCGCGCCGACCACCAGGTCAAGGTGCGCGGTTTCCGGATCGAGCCGGGCGAGATCGAGGCGGCGCTGGAGCAGCATCCGACCGTGCGAGAGGCGGTGGTCGAGACCCGGGAGGCGCGCGGGGCCGAGACGGACTCGGGCCACCCGGTTCTGGTCGCTCACGTCGTGCCACGGGGTGGGGTCGAGGCGGCACAGGAGCGGATCCCGCGCTGGCGCAGCTACCTCCAGGAGCGCTTGCCCGCCTACATGGTGCCGGCGGTTTTCATGCTCGCGACGAGCCTGCCACGCCTGCCCAACGGCAAGGTCGACCGGCGGCGGCTGCCGGCACCCGAGGCGACGCGGCCGGAGCTCGAGTCCGGCTACGTGGCGCCACGCACGGCGACCGAGAAGGCGCTGGTGGCGATCTGGGCCGACGTCCTGGGGCCGGAACGAGTGGGTGTCGACGACGACTTCTTCGCGTTGGGCGGAGATTCCATCCTGAGCATCCGGATCGTCGCCCGGGCTCACCGGCGCGGTCTGCATCTGAGTCCGAAGGACCTCTTCCAGCATCCGACGGTCGCCGAGTTGGCACGGCTCGCGCTTCACCCTGCCCCTGCCCCGACGAGCGTCGAGCGACAGGCTCCCCTCCCCGACCTCCCCCTCACCCGTGTCGACCGACGCTTCGAATCCGACGCCGAGGTAGAAGGGGTCTTCCCCGTTTCGCCCGCCCAGCAGGACATGTTCTCCCATTGGCTCCATGCGCCCGGCTCACAGGCTTACCTGATGCAGATCAGCTACGAGATCGAGGGCGCGCTCGACGTCGCGGCCTTCCGGCAGGCCTGGCGACGGCTCATGGATCGGCATTCGACCCTCCGCACCTCGTTGCTTTGGGAGGGGCTGGAGCGACCGCTCCAGGTGGTGCATCGCCACCTGGAGCTGCCTTGGGAAGAGCGCGACTGGCGCTTCACCCGAGAGCACGAGACGCTCGCCGCCTACCTGCGGGCTGACCGCGCGCGTGGCTTCGACCTCACCCGGCCACCGTTGACGCGATTCACGCTCCTGCGGCTGGCCGACGAAAGGTGGTTTTTCACCTGGAGCTACCATCACGTCATCTTGGACGGCTGGTCGACGGCACGGGTGCTAGGGGAGGTTTTGACGCTGTACCGGGGCCTGTGGGCCGGACGGGAGGTTCGCCTACCGCCGACGGTGGCGTACCGCGAGTACCTCGCCTGGCTGGAGAGCCAGGACGCGGCAGGGGCCGAGACTTTTTGGCGGCAGGCCCTGCGCGGTCTTACCAGCCCGAGCCCACTGCCGTTTGACCGCCAGGTCGTCGCCACTCCGGACGATGCCGAAAAACGAGGAGAGCGGCGCGTTGCCCTGTCGGAGACCGTCACCGCGGAGCTCGATGGTTTTGCGCGACGCCATCGCCTCACCCTCAACACCCTGGTCCAGGCGGCCTGGGCTCTGGTCCTGGGACGCTACGGCGACGAGGAGGACGTGCTCTTCGGGGTCACCCACTCGGGGCGTCCGCCGGAAGTCCCGGGCATCGAATCGATGGTCGGCCTTTTCATCAACTCCCTACCGTTGAGAGTGTCCCTCAAGCCTGCGGCGGTGCTTCTCCCTTGGCTCCGGGAGATTCAATCGTGGAATGCGGCGATGCGCCACTATGGCTACAGCCAGCTCTTCCAGGTGCAGGAATGGAGCGGGCTCCCTCCGGGACGCCTGGCGTTCGACAGCCTGTTGATGTTCGAAAACTACCCCCTGGACGCGGCCGCTCTCGACCCTGCGGGGACGGGCCTTACCTTCAAATGGGTCGGCAATGCGGCGCACACCAGCCTTCCCCTCGACCTGGTGGCGGTGCCGGGTGCCTCGCTGCAGGTGCGCCTGTCCTACGACAGCCGGCGGTTTGACGCGACTTCCATCGCTCGCCTCGCCGGCGCCTTCAGGACCCTCCTGGAAGGCTTCGCGGCCCGGCCGTCCGGGCGCTTGGCGGAGCTTTGCGTGCTCTCTCGGCCGCAGCGTCACCAGGTGGTCGTGGAATGGAACGACACCGCCGTCCACGAGGTAGGAGAATCCTCCGTCGTGGCGCTTTTCGAGGCCCAGGTTGAACGGGCTCCGGAGGCCGTGGCGGTGATTTCGCAAGAGACGCGCTTGAGCTACCGCGAGCTCGATCACCGGGCCCGCCGGCTGTCCCACCGCTTGCGTCACCTCGGTGTAGGGCCGGAGACGCTCGTCGCCATCTACCTTGCCCGCTCGCCAGAGGCGGTGGTGGCGCTCTTGGGAGTGCTCAAGGCCGGTGCCGCCTACCTTCCCCTGGATCTCCTCGCCCCGCACGAGCGGTTGGCCTGGATCCTGGAAGAGACCGCGACGCCGGTCGTGTTGACCCAGCGAGACCTCGCCGACGCGCTGCCCGAAACCTCGGCGCGCCACATCTGCCTCGACCTCGACGAGGCGGTGGCCAGGCCGCCGCCGGCCGGCGGCGAAGCGCCGCACGAAAGCCCGGCTTACGTCATCTACACGTCCGGCTCGACAGGCCGACCCAAAGGGGTGGTCGTTACCAGGCGGGCTCTCGCTACCTATGTGGAGACCGCAGTGGATGAGCTCGCGCTTCGTCCGGGAGACCGGGTCCTGCAGTTCGCCGCCCTCAGCTTCGACACCCATGCCGAGGAGATCTTCCCCTGCCTGGCCGCCGGCGCCACGCTGGTGCTTCGCACCGAGGAGATGCTGGAATCGCCCGCCGCCTTTCTCGCTGCCTGCCAGGAGTCGGAGGTGAGCGTCCTGGACCTACCGACCGCCTACTGGCATGAGCTCACGGCGCGGCTCGGAGAAATCGCCGGGGGCCTGCCGCACACGCTGCGCCTGGTCGTCATCGGAGGTGAGAGCGCCCGGCCGGAACGGCTCGCCGAATGGCGGCAGCATGCCGCAAGTGGGATCCGGCTACTCAACACCTACGGCCCGAGCGAAGCCACCGTCGTGGCGACCGCCCGCACGCTCCGCGACACCGTGACCCTCGGCTCGGCGATCCGAAACGTCCGCTCCTGGGTGCTGGACCGCCGGGGAACGCCAGCTCCCCTGGGAGCGGTTGGCGAGCTCTGTATCGGGGGTGTCGGGCTCGCCCGCGGGTACTTGCGTCGGCCGGCGCTCACCGCCGAGCGCTTTTGTCCCGACCCCTTCAGCCACGAGCCGGGCTCCCGGCTCTACCGGAGCGCCGACCGGGTCCGGTGGCTCCCCGACGGCAACTTGGAATTCCTCGGCCGTCTCGACCACCAGGTCAAGATCCTCGGCCGGCGAATCGAGCTCGGCGAGATCGAAGCTGCCCTGGGTGCTCATCCGGCCGTGGAGGAGGCGGTGGTGCTGGCCAGGCCGAGCGGCCCGGGGGTGGACACGACGCCGCAGCTCGTGGCCTACGTCGTCCCTCGCGGCGACCAGGAGCCCCCCCCACCTCGCAACCTGCGACGATTTCTGCGCTCGACCCTGCCGGCCTACATGGTACCGGCGGCCCTCGTGCTCCTGGAAGCCTTACCTCGCACGGCCAGCGGCAAAGCCGACCGGGCCGCGCTTGGACGACGCAGCCTGCCGCCCTCCCGACTCGACACGGACCGCCCTTCGCGGGTCCCTCGAAGCTCTCTTGAAGACATCGTCACGAGGGTCTTTGGCCAGGTACTGGGACGCGAGCACGTCGGCGTCGACGACGATTTCTTCGAGCTCGGCGGTAGCTCGCTTCAGCTCATCCAGCTCATGTTCCGGCTCCGCCGCACCCTGCAGGTGGAATTGCCGCTACGACGCTTTTTCGACTCTCCCTCGGCAGCGGGCCTCGCCGCGGCGCTCGCCGCGAGCCCGCCGCGCCAGGCCGCCGGCGTCTCTCCAGGGGACCTCCCGGACCTCGAGGCCGAGGCGGTGCTCGACCCTCGCATCGTTCCGGAGACATCGCCCGCTTTTCGCGGTGACGACTCGGAGGCGACCTTCCTGACCGGAGCCACGGGATTCTTGGGTGCCTTCTTGTTGCACGAGCTTCTCCGCACGACGTCGGCCAAAATCCATTGCCTGGTGCGCTGCGCCCATGTCCGCGAGGGTCGCAGGAGGATTCGGGAAAACCTCGTCACCTATCGTTTGTGGCATGACGTTTTCGACGCGAGGATCATCCCCGTCCCCGGGGACCTGTCACAGCCGCTCCTCGCCCTTTCCGAGCGCGACTTCTCCGAGCTGGCGAGGCGGATCGACGTGATCTATCACCTCGGGGCGTGGGTCAACTTCATCTATTCCTATTCGATGTTGAAGGCGACCAACGTCGCAGGTACCCAGGAAGTCTTGAGACTCGCCTGCCGGGGCTCGCTCAAGGTCCTGCATCACGCCTCGACCTTCGGTGTCTTCGAGTCACCCGGCTGCCGTGGGGCAGGCGCCGTCGACGAGTCGGACACCCTGGCTCACGGCAAAGGGCTCGAAGGAGGCTACAACCAGAGCAAATGGGTGGCGGAAAAATTGGTCAGGGAGGCGGGAGCCAGAGGGCTCCCGGTCTGTATCTATCGGTTCGGGACGATTTCAGGAGACAGCCGAACCGGGGTCGGCACGACAGAAGACTTTGCATCGAGAATCATCAAGAGCTACATCGAGCTCGGGATGGCCCCCGCGGCAGATACGACGATAAGGCTCACACCCGTCGATCATCTGGTGCGAGCGATCGGGCACCTCTCGAAGCAGGAAGACTCGCCGGGGCAGACGTTTCACATCGCGAATCCCCACCCTCTCGACTCGCGCCATCTGACGAGCTTCATGCGCTCTCTCGGCTACCCGCTCGAGCGAGTGCCGTACGAGAGGTGGACGGCCGCGTTGACGGAGTACGCCAGGAGCTCTGCGGAAAGCCCACTGGCTCCATTCCTGTCCTTGATCGAGCCGCCGGTAGGCGACGACGTGCCGGCCCCGCGGCTTCGGATCGAATCAAGTCATACGAGAAAGTTGCTCGAAAAAGCAGGCATCGCGTGCCCCGCCATCGGCCAGGAGCTACTCTCCGCCTACTTTTCCTACTTCAGGAGCCGCGGTTTTCTGAGCGAGCCGCCACCGATGAGCCTACCTACGGAGGACCGATGAACATACCTACGGAAAAAGCCTCCGCCCCCACCTGCAGGACGGTCGCCGTGTCGTTGCTCGTGTCGATGATGGCAACGTTCAGACTCATGAGGTCCGTCACGTAGAGATGTCTCCCGTCCGGGGTGACAGCGATCCCATAGGGAAAAAAATCGCCTTCTATCGGCGTCATCTTCTGTACCGTATAATCCCGTGTGTCGATCTTCGCGATGTAGCCATAGTTCTTTCCAGGTATCGGACCACAGTTCGTGTCCCAGTTCCCGTTAGAGACCGTCACGTAAAGGTATCTACCGTCGGGGCTCACGGCGTCCGCCACGGGGCAGTTAGCGATCTGCGTCACGGTTTCGACGACAAGGTTTCTACGGGCGTCGATCACGGACACCGAGTTATCCGCATTGTTGACCACGTAGACATACTTACCGTCTGGAGATACGGCAACGCCGCCGGTGTCCATCGGCGTGCATTTTCCCCGGCTCAGCAAGGTCCCCACCGCGATCTTGGTCGCCACCCGGTACGCATACGCATCCGTTTTCTCGATAACTGCGACCATGCATTCATTGGCAAGAGCCACATAGACAAAGTCGTCGTCCGGGCTCACTGCCACGTTCAACGGTCCCTTTTCCAAAAGTGTCGAGAGAGTCACGATGACCTCTTCGGACGCCGCGTCGATCACCGAAAAGGTGCCGTTACTTCCGCTACCGAAATTCGCCACGTAGACACGGCTCCCGTCTGGGCTCACCGCGACACCGCCCGGGTTTCCCGGGGACTCTATTTTTATGTGGCTCAGGAGGGTACCCTGCCCGTTGAGCACGGCGACGGTGTTCTCATACTCCTCGGAAGGCTGCCCCCCTCCGGAGATGTCACACTCCAGCCCGGAGGGCAGATGGCCGGCCTGGTCCACGTTGGTGTTGGTGATATAGATACGGTCGCCGGCCGGGGAGACCGCCGAGCCGAACGGACAGGTCAGTTCGCTGGTGATCGTCCTGAGCGTCCTGGGGGGGGTGGCGGTGTCGATGACCGCGACGTTGTCGCTGTTCATACTGGGAACGTATGCGGCGGGCTGGGCGCCGGCCACGGTTGCCCAGAGCCCGGCGGCGACGATCACAATCAGCTTTACAGGGTTCATGTCTTCAACTCCTTGACTTTCAAGCATATCAGGTCGGCACCGGGAACCTGGGCCTTCCTTGGGGGGTACGTGATCGGGTGAGGGTACCATAGGCGTCCGGGGAGCGCAAGAACCGCGAGCCGGCAACTTGACGCCGAGGGCGGAATCGGCATATTCTCGTCCAGCGGTTGAACCCACCGACGACCCCCAGGGCCGGGGACGAGCCGAAGCCCCGGGGTAGGGATCGGGATCATGCAGAAGACCGGCGGATGTTCTACGGAATTCTTACCACGTCCTCCCCCCTGCGGCACGGAGCCGACATCCCTGAACGAACAGGTGGCTGGCGGCCGTGGCGGTGGAGAATCCCTCTCGGATGCGTCAGGGAGCGATCAGGCGGTGCGGCCTGTCCTCCCCCGAAACGGCCGAGTGCTGGTCCTGCTGGCGCCGGAACAAGGCGCCTTGAACGCCAGCTTCACGCTGTCGCGCGAGCTGAAGCAACGCGGACATCTGGTGACCTATACCGGAACCCCTGACCTTCAAGATCACGTGACCAGACAGGGGTTCTTATATCAAGTCATCGATTTTCCTGTAGACAATTGCTTCGAGAAAGAAAAGGAGAAGCTCGAGAAGTTGAGCCCGTGGAAGAGAGCGCGGCTCAAGACTCGCCTCTGGAGCATGGCCTACGAAAAATCGTGCCGTCAGATTGCTCAATGGCTGTCTTCGAATCGGCCCCTGTTCGTTCTTCTGGACCCATTGATGTGGCCTTATGCGCCTCCACTTCTCGAGCACGGCGTTCCCGTCCTCGGCCTCTGCACGACCTTGGCTTCGGGCTACCATCGTGACGTCCCTCCGGTTTTTTCGGAACACCTTCCGGGCCCGTGGCCGAACGGTTTCTCACGCATCAGATGGCATTTCGCCTGGTTACGGCATGAAGCATCCTTGCTGCGGCATCGAGCGTCCATGTATGTTTCGATTTGCCTGAGCATGGGACCCTCGGCATGGCGGGCCCTCGATCCGAAGTCGTCGATTCGAAGACTTGGCGGCCGCCTCCGGCGCGACGAGTACGACTATCGATTGGACGTCCCGGAGCTCGTGATGTCACCGCGAGAGCTCGATTTTCCACGCCGCTCGCCAGTCGGAGCTCGTTGCTATGTGGGCGCATGCGTCGACACACGGCGCCGGGACGTAGAATTTTCCTGGGATCGTGTCGAGCCAAAAAAAACCCTCGTCTATTGCACACTCGGGACCTTTTCGCACCGCTACCGCTACGCCGAGCGATTCTACAGAGCGGTCGTCGAGGCCTTTCGACGGCGTCCGAGCTGGCAGGTCGTCATCCAGGTCCGGGACGATCCAGGTGCCGCGTTCCGCGAAGCGCTCCCGCATAACGTCATCAGAGTCAAGGAGGCTCCTCAGATCGAGATCCTCTCCCGCGCGGCCCTTTGTATCCATCACGCGGGATTCAGCTCGGTGCGAGAGGCAATATTCTACGGAGTTCCGATGGTCGTTTTTCCCTGCTGGTTCGATCAACCGGGCAACGCTGCAAGAGTGGTTTTTCATCGCCTGGGTCGGCGCGGAGACATTCGTCGTGTCGATGCTTCGACGCTGACGGATCTGATGGACAGGGTGATCGGCGATCCGGAGATCCTCTCTGCTGTCGCAAGGATGAAAGAGGTGTTCCGAAACCAAGAGACATGCGAAGAGGGAATCGCCTTCATCGACAAGGCGCGGCAGGACGGAAGACGTCCGGAGCTTTAGACGTTGTTGGAGATAGGAGCTGTGAATCAGAACGTCAAGGCACGGCCTTCGGGTCGTCCGAAACGGTGCTCCCCGCCTCCCGCCTGGGCTCGCGTCGACCGGATATTCGTCATCAACCTGGAGCGACGCCGGGATCGTTGGGCGTCGTTTTGTAGCCGGATGCCGTTCGGCGACCGCCGTTTTGTGACGCGGCTCTGCGCCGTCGACGGCTACGAGCTCAAACCGTGCCGCGAGCTGGCGACGCTTTTCCGCGGCAATGATTTCCAGTACCGACGCGGGGTCATCGGCTGCGCGCTCAGCCACTACGAGCTGTGGAAACGGGTCGCCGGGGCCGGCGACGTCCAAAACGCCCTGATCCTCGAAGACGACGTGCTCTTCGTTCGGGATTTCCCGCGCCTCTTCCGGGAGCTCACGGCGTCGCTGCCGGAGGAGTACGATCTGCTCTACGTCGGCGGCTATCCTCTCGACGCCGCGGGGGAGGAGGCCTTTCGGCGCGGCGACGAGAGCGCCCTGCCACCGCCCGACGCCTATGTCGGCGAAAGGATTCGTCCTTGGATCGGCACCCCGCGGCCAACGGACATTGGCACCTACGCCTATATGGTCAGCCGAGACGGCGCCGGCAAGCTCTGTGCCTGCGTCGAGGCCCACGGCTTCCACCGCGCCGTCGACTACTTCCTCATGGACTGCTGGCCGCAGTTGCGGGTCTACGCCGCCGTCCCCTTTCTCTGCTGGAGCGGCTGGGGCGAGGGATCAGACATCCAGCACGCCGACGAGTCCCTCTTCGACCACAGCCGGATCGGAGAGCTGACGTGAGGAAGGTGCTCTTCGTCCTCGGTCCCGAGTCCCTGCTAAAGACCGGGGCCACCGGAGGGCTCGAGCTGAGCCTTTTCGAGCTGTACCGGCGCTGCTCGCCGTACGTCGACGTCGACGTTGCCGTTCGTCAGGTGCGCGACGCCGGGGAGCTTCCCATCCGCTGGGACCTGAGCAGCCGGTATCCGTCGCCGCAGCTCCTGGAGGTGGACGATTACATCTCGCGCGTGGTAGCCGCCGCGGACGGCTACGACGCGGTGGTCGGCTTCGACGCCGTCTCTCTGTGCCAGGTCGCCGAGCGTCCGATCGCCAACATCTTCGTCAGCCACCTGGGCGAATGGTTTCCCGGCGGGCCCATGAAGGGCTGCGAGAAGCATCTCTACGCCTTCCCAGGCCGCTGGATGATCGAGCGGTTCCGGCTCGATCATCCCGAGGTCTTCGACGAGCGTCGGTGCCGCCATTTGCCCATGGGGGTCGACCTCGCCAAGTTCAGCCCGCGGCGAACGGCGACGCACGGGTTCACCCTCGGCTTCGCCGGGCAATGGACTCCGCTCAAAGGGGTGCTCGATTTCCTCGAGGCGGTCCGGCTGTTACGCGACGAGATCTCCGAGTTGCGCGTCTCTTGCGCCGGCGCCGTCGACTTGTGGGACTTTGGCGACCGACAGGAAGGGATCCGCCTCGCCGAGCTACGCCGGGAAATCGAGACGCGCTTCGCCGAGCTCGAAGGGGACCACCTGGGTCTCCTGGCGCACGACGCCATGCCCGCCTTCTGGTCGGACGTCGACGTCGCGGTCGTGCCCTCGATCTGGGACGAGGCGGGCCCCATCGTCGCCATGGAGGCCCTCGCTTGCGGCACCCCGATCGTCGGCAGCGACGTCGCCGGCGTCAACGAGATCGTCCGGCCCGGCGTCAACGGCGAGCTCTTCAAGCCGGGGGATTCGCAGGACCTGGCGGCGAAGTGCCGCAAGCTCTACCACGATCAGGAGCGACTCGAGCGCTACCGCTGGAACGCCCGTCGCACGGTGCTAGGGTACAGCTGGGACCATGCGGCACAAGTCCTCCTCGCCATCCTGAGAGACCTCAGCGTTGACTGATGAGCAAATGGAGCAACGGCGCGCGCGGCTTCGCACGGTTGAAGGCGGTCGCAGGATTCTGCTAAGCTGGCGTCCTGGGCTCAGGAGAAAATCCCGGCGGCCAGCTGTGAGGACGGGTCCTGCGAGGCGTCCACCGAGCCTCGACCGGACCTCCGGACGCCTTCGCGAGGCCCCTTGCTGAAGGAAGAGAAGCCGGCGCCAAGAGTGAAGAGCTCGGTCTTGCGAGAAGGTTATTCCACGACCGCCTTGCCCGGTGGCCGAGATATCGCGATGAAGGCGACTTGCCAAGCCACCATTCCGTCGAGCTACGAGGGCATCTTGCGCCATGACGATGACATGCACGCTACGCCAGATATTTCAACTTCAATCTCTCGTAGAGGCAGCCGGCGGGAAACGAAGCGTCCTTGTCGAGGCATCTCCTGCGCCAGCTTTCGTTCCACAGGTGAACGGCCGAGCTCTTTGCGAGCGTCGACTCGATGTCGCTAAACGAGCTCGCTGGGTCGACGAAGGCCTCAATGTCGTCCCAGAAGATCGGACAAAAGACGCGATACGGTTGCACGAACCGTTCGAGATCAGAGTGGCGGACGACCTCGTCGAGCAACCACGGGCCGGTCTCGCCCCAGACCAGACGATCGACATCCTTCTCGTCACAGACTCGGCAAGCATAAAGCAGAGCAGCGCTTCGAGCAGGTGCCTTGATTACGCCGCTGGTAATGATCTGGCGCTCGTAGCTCGCGTCCGTCTCGGAGGCGAACACGTGCTCGGCCGAGAAGTCGAACGGCCGCAGACAGGCAACGTCGGTGTCGACCCACCAGCCTCCCTTCAGGTATAGGAGTTGGTAGCGAAAAAAATTGGCGAAGCCGGCGTAGGAGCCGCCGCCGCGATAGCGGAAAATCCTGCGCTCGGGCAGGATCTCGCGGCCGTCGCACAGCCGGACGCCGTCGGGCACACCGGCGACTTGGCCGTAGGTATAGAGATGGACGGCGTGTCCGTGCGCGAGGAACGACCGCAGGGAAAGCCGCTCCATCACCGTCAGGGCGTCTCCGATCCACAGGCTCTGGACGATCTCGTTCGACATGGCTCCAAAGGGCGAGAAGAAAACGGCCTCGCCAACCCGGGGGAGGGAGGTGACGAGGCCGTCTGTTGACCCCCAAGCGTCAGGAAAGCTGACGGATCTTGAGGGCCAACCCAATCAAGACCAAGAGGATGAAAACCCACGAGAGCTTCAAGCCCTGGTGGCGGAAGTCGAGCTCCTCGAGCGCCTCCTGACCGGCGGCCAAAGCCGCGCGGGCGCCTTCCAGGCCCGCCGCGTGCTTTTCGGCAAAAGCCGCCTCATCGCCCGCGTCGAAGGTGTGGACCAGGACCTCGAGGCTGATCTGGGCGTCGACGGCCTGGTCGATCTCGTTTAGCGCCTCGCGCGTTTCCACACCGCCACGGCGGGCGGAGAGCAGCACCCGCTCGGCGCGGGCCGTCAGCGTTGTCAGGTCCGACATCTCCTGAAGCATTTTCTCCGCGGCATTCAAACCCACGGGCTCGTCGATGACTTCCGGCGCCTCGGAGTGGCAGTGGGTACAGCGCATGATCTTGCCACGCAGCATCCCATCGCCTTCCGGGTCCTCGTAGTCGTAGTAGGTCTTACCGATGCGGAACTTCTCAAAGAGGCGCCCGAACTCGGGCCGTAGCCGGAGCTCGCCCTCGGGACCCTCGTAGGTATGGGTGGGCAGCGAGAGCGCCGCGTCGACCAGCCAGTTGAAGAGGTCCTCCCCGGTCAGGTTCGAGGACGCTGCGGAAGCGAGGAGCTCCGATTTCTTCTGCTCGTAGCTTTCCCTCACTTTCTCCAGCTCAGGGAGCTCGTCCATCAAAGGACCGAAGCCTTCGTGGCAGAAAAGACACGGGGTCTCGGGAAGGGGCGAGAGCATCGCCACCGTCGGACGCACGATCCCGTGGTTGCCGTGGCAGGTCGTGCATTCGGCAAAGGAGTCAACGTCGGTGAGGCTGGCCTGAGGCTCCTCCGTATGGCAGTCGGCACAGCCGTCGGAGCCCTCCACCATCTCGTTGTGCTCCCCGAAAGCGTCGTGCTTGACGCTCGCCCGGAAGAGGTCCGCCTCGCGGCCGTGGCATTGGCCGCAGATGAAGCTTACGGAGTCCACGCCCGGCGGAACGGCACCGTGGTTGCCGTGGCAGTCGTTGCAGGTGGGAGCGGTCAGGTCCCCCAACTCGTACATCGCCGCCGCGTGGACGCTGCGGCTCCAGCGCGCGTGCTGATCGGTGGGAAGGGACCGGCCGCCGGGCAGCTCCGCCATGACCTCGCTATTGGCGTGGCAGGTGGCGCAGGTGTCGGCCACCTTCGTCGGGTAGACCGGCGACGCCGCGTCATCCGCCGCCACGATGCCGTGGACGCCATGGCAGGAGATGCAGGTAGCGACCTTGAGGTTGCCCTTCTTCAAGGCCTCGCCGTGCCGGCTCGTCCAGTACTCCTGCTCCTGGTCGACGCGCAGGTCCGGCTTGAAGCGCCTGATGTAGGTCGGATCGGAGTGGCAGCCGCCGCAAAAGCCCGGGACCTCGGCCGTCGACGGAGCCGACTTGAACGTCTCGTCCTTGGCAGCGTCCATGTCCTCGGCGAGCGCTGGATCGCCGTTCCCGCCGTGGCAGTCGTGGCACGAGAGCCCCGTCTTGGCGTGGATGCCGTCGGCGAAGCTTTTAAAACCGGCCACGACCTCCTCGTCGAACATGTCCGTATCCATGTGGCAGGCGACGCAGGAGCTCTCCTCCTGGGCGAGCGCATAAGACGCCGGGAAGAGCAGTAGGAACCCAAGACAAAGGATCGTTTTTCTCACTGGTTCTCTCCTTCCAGGGAGTGCTCGTGCTCTTCCTCGGTCTCGCGGGTGGCAAAAGCCAGGAGAGCGGCCAGCACCGCGGTGCCCACGATGATGAGGATCGGTAGCCAGGATCGGTAGCCGTAGGCGGTGAATCCCACGGCGTAGATGAGGAACACGATACCGATCCAGGTGAAGATCGGGCTCCTTTCTTTCTTGACGACGCCGCGGTCGAGGAAGGGCACCAGGATCATCAAGAGCGCTCCGACGCCGGAGAGAAGAATCGGGATGGCCTCATATTCGACGACGATGCCGAAGACGTGGAGCTCGCCGCCCGGCACCAGCTTCAAGGTCTCGAAGAGGAACACGAAATACCACTCGGGACGGATGTCCTTGAAGGCCGGGACGAAGGGATCGGCCTTTTCGCCGAGCTCCCAGGGAAAAAGCGCCGCCAGCGTCGCCAGGACACCCAGGGCGACGATCCAGCCGAAGAGATCGCGTAGCGCGAAGTTCGGAAAGAACTTCATGACCCGGCCCCTCGCCTTGGCGAGCGCCGGCGGGACGCTCATGCCCTTGAGCTGCACGAGCAGCAGGTGAATCCCCAAGACGGCGGTCGTGATCGCCGGCAGGATCGCCACGTGCCAGCCGTAGAAGCGCGACAGCGTCCCTCCCGTGACCCGATCGCCGCCGCGCAGGAAACGCAGCATCCACTCGCCGACGACCGGCACCGAGCCGGCGATGTCGGTCCCCACCTTGGTGGCGAAGAAAGCTAGCTGGTTCCAGGGCAACAGATACCCCGAGAAACCGAAGCCCATCAGCAAAAAAAGGAGGATCGTACCTGTGATCCAGGTGATCTCGCGCGGCGGCCGGTAGGCCTTCATGAAATAAACGCTCATCATGTGGACGAACGCGAAGTAGACCATCAGGTTCGCCGACCAGGAGTGGATCGAGCGGATCAGCCACCCGAAGGGCACAGTCGTCATGATGAACTCCACCGACTCGAACGCCTCGTTGGCGCTCGGCCGGTAGTAAAGCATCAGGAGGATGCCGGTCACCACCTGGACGATGAAGAAAAAGAGGGTCATGCCCCCGAAGTAGTAAAAGACTGTCGCGCGGTGGACGGGAACCGTCTTGTGCTCGGCGACTTCGCGGAGCGCGCCCACGGAGAGGCGGTCGTCGAGCCAGCCTTGAATCTCGCTTACTTTGATCATCGCCTCAGCTCCTCTTGACGACCACGGTTCCGGGTTGGCCCGAGCCCCTGGGGACCACGTGCACCTCGAAGAGAGTGAGCGGCTTGGGCGGCGGGCCGCCGACGACGCCGCCCGTCAGGTCGTAGGAGCCGTTGTGGCAGTTGCACCAGAGGACCTGCTCGGCGTTTCGGTACTCGACGATGCAGTCGAGGTGGGTACAGGTGGCGGCGAAGGCCTTGAACTCGTTGTCCGAAACCCTGACCAGGATCACCGGGTCGGCGCCGAAGCGCACGATCTTGAAGCCCTTCTCCATCAGCTCCGGGTCGTTGGTCGGCCCGGCCTCCACTTCGTCGGTCGCGGCTTCCGGCACCTCGGGAGGGCTCATGAACCGCAGGATGGGGTAGCATGTCGAAACCGCGAGGGCTCCTATCGAGGTCCCCAGGAACCAGTTGATGAAGCTACGTCTTCCAGTATCGGCTGAAGGTTCTGCCATTGCTCGTCTCCGCTCCGGTTTATTTCAAAAGCAGCCCCGCTTGCGGGCTTGCGGGTCTCGATCGGTCGAGAAGAGCCGCACTCTATCACGGCCCGCTTGTCGGATCTCGGGGAGCGCCGCGGCAGCCGTGGCGTCCCTCCACTCCCGGCGCCTCCGGGTCGTGGCGCGCGAAGAAACGCTGCGCCAACACCCAGGCGCCGCAAAGGAGCCCCAGGCCGAGGATGGCTGCGACGTGCTCCATGGCCTAGGCGCTCGCGCTGAAAAGGCCCGCGAATCCCATGAACGCGAGGGAAAGGATCCCGGCGATGATCAGGTTCATGGCCGTACCGCGGATCACCGACGGGATGTCCGAGAGCTCCGCGCTTTCCCGCAGACCCGCCATCAGAACCAGCGCCAGCGTCAACCCGGCGCCCGCCCCGAGGGCGTAGGCGAGACTCTCGACCACCGAGTAGGCCTTGGTCGTCTGCTGGAGCGCCAGGAAGAGGATCGCGCAGTTCGTCGTAATCAGCGGCAGGAAGATCCCGAGCGCCCGAAACAGCGCCGGGCTCACCTTGCGGATCACCATCTCGACGAATTGCACCGTCGAGGCGATGACCACGATGAAGCTGATCAGCCGCAGATAGGGCGCGTGCGGCAGGATGAAGGCGTTTAGAAACGACGCGCAGAGCGAAGTGATCACCATCACGAAGATGTTCGCCAGACCCAGCCGGAAGGCGGTCACCAGCCGGCCCGAGACCCCGAAGAAGGGACACAGGCCCAGGAAGTAGTAGAGCGTGAAGTTGTTGACCACCATCGCGCTCACGAAAAGCCACAAGAGGTGACCCGTCATGCCGCCTTCCTCTCCGCCGCGACCGGCGGCCTTTCCCGTATTTCCTTGACCCAGGCGAAGACCAGGAGGATGAATCCCAGCATCAGGAAGCCGCCCGGCGGCAGCAGCATCACCACCCAGGGCTCGAAGCTCTCGCCAAAAAGCGGCACGCCGAAGAGCGAGCCGCTGCCCAGGATCTCCCGCGCCCCGCCCAGGATGACGAGCGCCAGGGTGAACCCGGCCCCCATGCCGACCGCGTCGGCGACCGCCAGCTTCACGCCGTGGCGCGAGGCAAAGGCCTCCTGACGGCCCAGGATCAGGCAATTGACGACGATCAGCGAGATGAACGCCCCGAGCTCGCGGTGGAGCCCCGGCGTCAACGCCTTCAACGCGAAGTCGGCCACCGTGACGAACGTCGCGATGACGATGATGTAGGTCGAGATCCGTACCGCCTTGGGGATGTAGCTCTTCAAGAGCGAGATCAAGAGGCTCGATCCTACGAGCACGAAAAAGGTCGCCGCGCCCATCCCCAGGCCGTTGACGGCGGTGTTCGTCACCGCCAGCATGGGACACATCCCGAGGACCTGGATGAAGACCGGGTTCTCGCGCCACAGTCCCTTAACGAATTCCTCGTAGGCGCGTCCCGCGTCGTCTTGCGTTGCGCTCGTCATTCCTCGTCCTCACTCCGACGGGGGGAAGTTGAAAGCGGCGGCTCGCTGCCGGCCTCCGGGAGCCGCTCGAGCCACCTCCGGTTGGCGTCGTTGATGATCCTGACCACCGCCCGCGACGAGATCGTCGCGCCGGTGATGCCGTCGACCTGGTTCGGTGCCGAGGCACCGCCCTTGACGAGCTCGATCTCCGGCTCGACCGCCAGGTCGTGAAAGAACGCGACGAAATCCTCGTCCTTGTAGATGCGGTCCCCGAGGCCCGGCGTCTCGCGGCTCTCCAGGACCCACATGCCGATCACCCGGCGGCGGCCGGGGTCGAAGCCGTAGAGGATCCCGATCGTGTCCTGGTAGCCGATCCCGTCGCCCGGGATGGCATAGCCCACAAAGCCGCCGTCTTCGCCGTAGCCCGCGTAGACCGAGGGCTCGCCGTCCGCCGGGCCCGTCGCCGCCGTAAGCGTGCCGTCGCGCCAGGCCAGGCGCTGGAGCCGCGCCGCGTTCGGGACGACCTTGAAGACCGCCTCGCGCAGCGCCCGCGCCTGGTTGGCGGCGATGATCGGACGCGTCAGCTCGTAGGCGCCGACGATGGCAAGCCCCGAGAACATCCCGGCGAGCGTCAGCGTCAGGACCAGCCGCAGCGTCTCCGACTTCGGCTTGCGGCGGGATTCGATCTGTACCAGGTCCCCGCTCATTGCGGCGCCCTCCGTGCTTCTCGGACCAGCATCAGGAGCCGGCCCTGGATCTGCTGTGCCATCTCCGCCTGGAAGCTCGAGCGCGCCTGGACGAGACGCGCCTCGTACTCGCCGCGCAAGGCCGCAAGCTCCGCCGCATGACGCTCTTCGAGCGCCTTCACCGGATCTTCCGCGGCCTCGGCCGCGACGGCGGCGCCATCGCAACGAAACAGGACGTAGCTCTTCGACTCGACCGCCTGCCGGGCCCGCTCCAGGGTGACCGCATGACCGTTAAGCCGCCGCTCCGGACGCGGCGCCAGGACCCGGACGACCGCCGGGCCGCCGGCCTCGACCGCCGCGGCGACGCCACCTTCCAGGTGGTCGCCGTGGGCGATCGACGTCTGGACCATGAAGACGTCCGGGAAAGCCGCCGAAAGCCGCCGCAGGTCGAAGAGGGCCGGGGCGCTCCCCTCCGAGGAGCCGTCGCTCAAGACGACCAGCTTCACGGGAAGGTCGGTTCCGAGGAGCCTCAGGAGGGCCCCCAGGTCGGCCCCTTCGAGAGCGCCGTCAGTCGTGACCAGGAAAAGCGGCGGACAGAGCCGCCGTTCCTCGGCGCTCAGCTCCTCCCAGATGAGCCGCTCGACGGCGTCGGCCGCATGGGCCGCCTCGCCGGAGCGCCGGCCGCCGGAACGCCGGCCGCTTTCCGCGGCGTCGGCCTCGAGGCGCGCCCGGCGCAGGACGCGGGCCGTCGCCACCGTCTCGCGGAGGTCTCCCTCCACGAGGCCGCGGGCCAGCTCCGCGGCGTCGCCCGTCGAGTCGACCGTCACCGGGACGGCGAACGGATTGTCGGGAAAGGTGCCGATCCAGCCCTCCGGCGACTCGGTCGAGGACGCGGCGTCGAGCGACGCCACCACGCTCAGGAGAGCGCTTCCCCCGCCCGCCTCGCCGACGCCCATCCGGCGCGTCTGGGCGTCGAGCGCCCGCGCCGCCTCGACGAGGCGCCGGGTCGCGGCGACGTCGACGCGCTCGGTCTCGAAGGCGGTCTCGACACGGCCGACCAGGTCGACCAGGTCGACGTCGGGTTGCTCGAAGGCCTCAAGGCCCGCCCCCAGGGCGTCGAGGTCGCCGTCGGGAAGCGAGCGCGCCAACGTCTCGTGCAGGCCCTTTGCCAGGCGTCCGCGCTGTTCTTCCATCTCGGCGAGCTGCGCCGCGCGGACCGGCTGCAGGTGAAAAGTCGCGCTGCCAAGAACCTGGCGCAGCGCCAGCGAGATGCCCGAGCCGGGCTCGCCGCCGTCGTCGCTCACCATGACAGAACGCGCGGCGCGCGAGAGGAGCGCTCCGGCGAGAGGACCGACCTCACCATGGCCGCGCGCCCGTTCCAGCGTCGCCGCGACCGGCTCCGGGAGCTCCTCCTGGACCTCCCAGAGGCGGCGCGCCGCGGCGCTGCGGCGCGTCTGATCCGGCGCCTCGGTCAGCGCCTCGGGAACGCAGGCTTCGACGCAGAGGCCACAGCCGTTGCAGACGTCGGGGTCGACGGCCACCGCCAGGAGCTCACCGTCGCCGTCGGCAGCGTCGAGGAAGGCCGCGGTGCGCGCCAACGGGATCTCGGCCAGCTCCTCGCGAACCGCCCGAAAAGCCTCGGCGACCCCCTCGGGCAGCTTCGTCGAGGAGCGGACGGCGTCAAAAGCGGCGTCGAAAAGCGCACCGGCCGCGCCGCCCTGCCAGTCGCCCCGTGCCTCTTCCAGCACCCGTGCGGCGAGCTTCGAGCTCACCATGCGGAGCTTCGCGACCGAGCCGCCGCGGCGGCGGGCCCGGTCCATGGCGAAGTCGAGAAGCGCCTTCGGCGAGACCACCGCCGGGCCCACGGCACCGCTCGGACACACCGTCCAGCAGTCGCCGCAGCCCGTACACGGCACGGGGTCGAAGGCCGGGAAGACCGAGCGCGGGCTCGCCTCGCGCAGCGCCGTCGCCAGCGCCGGGACGGTCCCGGCGGCGAGGAACGGATCGGGCACCAGCTCGGCCGCGGCGCCCTCGCGGTAGAGGACGCCGACGCGGTCCCAGAAGCCCGGCAGGTCGCCCATCGGGGCGTCGCTTCGGCCGGTGCGGCGTACGGCCGCTGGCACCTCGGCTGACGGCTCGGCCGCCGCTTCCGACGCCACTGTCCCCCTCGGGGGATCAAGGGGGGAAGACACAGCCTCCGGATCGAGGCGGCGGACGTTCTCGAATCCCGCCTTGAGGGCGTCGAGCCGCGCCTCGCGCTCTTGGTCGGCGACGCCGACGAGCATCTCGCGGCGTGCCGCGAGGAGCTTGCGCAGCTCGACCGAGGCCTTCTCCTCGACGTCGAGCACGCCGAGGAGCGCGCCCAGGAGCCGCTCGTCGCGCGCCAACGAGCCCGAGGCCGCCTCCTCGATCGTGTAGAGGGTGACGCCGCGGTCGCGGAGGGTACGGCGTAGGAAATCGGACGCCGTCTTTGGCTTCCCTGCGAGCAGCACGGCGCTTCCCTCGCGCAGCCGGGTGACGAGTGGCCGCGCCGGCGGCGCGTCGCCCTGCAACCAGACCGCGACTTCCTCGCCCACCTCGTCGCCAGGGTCGCGCAGCGGCACGCCCGCGTGGGTGAAGACGTCGAGGCGGCTCCGCAGGTGGCCGCCCAGCAAGTGGCGTACGAGGCTCGCGGCCTCGCCGGCCAGCCCCAAGGCGACGCCCGCCGGACGGTGAAACGCCACGGTGAACGCCCCTTTCGGACGCAGCTCCGGCACCACCGAGCTCCCGCGCAGGCCCAACCGCGCCAGGTCCGGATAGCTCTTGCTCAACGCGTCGCGGAGCGCCTCGCGCTTCGGATAGGAGCTCTCGGCGGCCATCTCCAGGCCGAGGTAGACGCGGGAGCGCCAGCCTTCCGGCTCGTGCAGGTACTCGCGGCAAAGCGCCACGAGGTCCGTCGCGCGGAGCGGAAAGCCGCCCAGCCCGTAGAGCACCGAGGCGAGGCGCGGCATCTCGCGTCCGCCCAGGGCAGGCAGCCCCGGATGCGAAGCGGCGCCGAAGCGGTGGTTCTCGTTGGAGCGTTCGAGGACCGAGCGGATCTCGGCGACGAGCGGCCCCTCGGACTGGACGGGCGCATCGACGCGCTCCAGGACGAGCACCGCCTGGCGCCTACCCAGAAGCTCGACGAGACGCGCGGCGTTCAAGGGCCGCAGCACCCGGACGCCGAGCACCCCCACCGCCAGGCCGTCGCCGCGCAGGTGCTCGGCGACCGCCTCCACCGTTTCCACCGCCGCCCCTTGGGCCACCAGCACGAGCTTCGCGCCGTCGACACGGTGGCTCGAGAACGCGGCATGATGCCGGCCGGTCTCGCGGCCGAAGCTCTCGAAGGCCGACTCCAGGAGAGCCGGCAGGTGGGCGTCGAAGTAGGCCCGGCGCGACACCTCGGCGAGGGCGAAGGCCTCCGGTCCGAAAGCGGCGCCCTGAAGCGTCGGATGCTCCGGATCGTGCCAGCGGGGCACCCGGCGGCGGCTCCGGCCGAAGAGCATCTCCTGGCTCGGCGTCGGCGGCGGGATCTCCTCCGACGCGTCGCCGACGAAGCGGCGGACGAGCTCCGGCGACGGCAACACCAGGTCCTGAACCGCCAGCGCCGTCTCGGCGACGTCCATCGCCACGAGTCCCGTCGCGAGACCGTCTTCGGCCACCCGGCGGGCGATCAGGGCGAAGTCCGCCGCCTCCTGGACGTTGGCGGCAAAGAGCTGGAAGACGCCGCTCGAAGAGGCGGCATGGTAGGCCTCGTGGCCGCTGCCCAGGGCGTCGCCGGCTCCCTGGCCGGCCCGCGCCGCCAGGTGGACGACGAGCGGCAGGTGGCGCCGTGCCGACTCACCCAGCAAGTCGAGCGCCGCCGTCAGGTTCGGACCCGACAGGAACGCGGTTGCCCGCAGGCCCGATGCCGAGAGCCCGAGGGCCGCGGCGAGCCCGCCGCGGCCCCGCGCCCCCCGGAGCGCCGCGAGGCGGTGGTGAAAGAGGTTGGGCTCGGCGAGGCGGGCCTGGTGCTCGAAGCGCCGGGCCGCGGCGGCCGCCGGATAGGAGGCCCCGAGACCGGCGGCGTCGCTCGCCGAAGCCTCGACGAGGGCGACCGCGGCCAGGCCGTCGGCTTCCGCCAGGGCGCCCGGGCTCTCCGGCTCGCCGTCGCCGCGGCGGCCCACCATGCGGTGGTAGAGCCGGCGCGCGGACGCGGTGAAACGTTCCTCCACGAAACCCACGGTCCGTCGAAGGGCTCCGGCGGGTCCGTCGTCGTTGGAAATCACGTGCTCTGCAGTTTTCGTCGCCTGCATTTTCTGCTCCCCCGAAAGGTCTTGTCGTACCTTCCGGGGTCATCCTGGGAGATTCTCCGATGGCGTCCAATACCCGGGGGGGTAGCTTTTCGTCCTACCCTCAAGGGGTGGCGTGGGGCCGCCTGAGAAGATCCCGGGGCGCAAGGGACGTCGGCGATCACATCTCCCCAGGACGCCGGACGTGGAGCAGATGGCTCTCGACGAGAGCTATCTGCTCCCCCAGCCCGTGCCCGGATTTCTAGTGATCGGAACGTCCGCAATCGTAGGGTGGCCACACGCTGGGACCGCAGGCGTCTCGCCTGCTTCTTCGGCCCGCAGGGACGTCCGACAGACCCCAACGGGGTCCAACATCTTATGCCGAACTCGGCATAAGTTGTCAGACCCCTTTGGGGTCAAAGGCAAAGACCCCTTGCCGGCGGACGTGCCCATCTCCGACGGGTGTCTCATTTCCAATCCCCGATCACCTGGAACGTCGCCCAATAATACGGCGACGAGAAATCCCGCTCGACGACGTCACCTTTCGTGTCGGTGAACGTCACCGGACCCTGGATGAACTCCAACTGCGCGGCGCGCAGGGCCTCGTCCTTGGACTTGGCGGGTGTGTCTTTGTCGCCTCGCAGGTGCTTGTAGAAGCGGATCATGAGCTCCGCCGTCGACTCGTCGTTGACGCTCCACAACGACGCGATGACCGTCCGCGCGCCGGCGACCTGGAAGGCGCGGGTCAGGCTCATGAGCCCTTCGCCGTCGGTTTCGGGGCCGAACGCCGTCTGGCACACCGAGAGGACGACGAGATCCGCGTCCAGACGGACGCGCCGGCGTGGGGCGGGTCATCGACGTGGAGCTGAGCGACGCCGAGCTCTCCATCGTGCCCGTGGCGACCCAGATCGGGGAGCTCGCCTACGACGAGGGGATCACCGTCCGTGGAGCGCTGAGCCTGTGGGGCTGGGGGGCCAGCGTGGACCTGCGGCTCAGCGATGACGAATTCTACCTCGACGGCAAGATGGACGAGGTCCAACTGGCGGTCGAAGGCGTCACCATCCTCGGCATCCAAGGCGCGGAGGGGGAGCCCAAGGCCCGCGTGCTGCTCGATGTCGACACCCGCTCCATCCCTTCCGGCGACATCTCCGCGGAGGTCACCGTGCTGGACCTGCGGCGCCGCGCGCTCGTGCAGTTTGGCCAGGACGGGGCGCTCTTCGAGATCAGCGGGCCGGTGGGGCCGATGGACACCTGCGTGAGCGGCAGCTTCGCCATAGAGAGCGACGCCACAGGGAGCCAGATGATGAAGCTCAGCGCGGCCTGCACCTTCGCCTTCGCGCTCAACCTGGAGCTGAAGGAGGTGGAGCAATACGGCGACATCAATCTCGTCGGGACGCGCTTCTCGGGGAGCATCATCCTTAACGCCTCGGCGGGCGCACAATCGAGCTTCAGCGGCAGCGTGTCCGGGAGCTTCGAGTTCCAGGGCCACCAGGTGAGAGTCTCCTTGGCCGTGGAGAGCCCGGTGGCGGACTTTGGCGCGATCGGGGCGGAAGTCGAGGCCGAGATCCGGAGGACCGCCTCCGTCATCTTCGACGTGCTGTTCAGCACCATCGAGGACTACGCCAAGGCGGTCGCCGCCGGCTTCGTCACGGCGGCCCACTCGATGATGCAGATCTGCAACTTGCTGTATGCCACCGGCGGCAGAGAATTCGCCCGCTGGGGGGCCGCCTGCCGGGATGTCGGTCTGAGCGCGGTGGACGTCGCCAACGACATGGCGGAAACCTTCACCGACATCGAGCAAGCTGTCGTCACCGAGGCGCTGCAGGGCGCGGGCTATGCGGTGAGGGAGGTCACCCAGGTTCTTCAACGTGTCTACGGGCGCAGCCACCAGGAGGCCGTCGCGGCGCTCAAGGAGCTGGGCTACAGTGCCGGTGAGGTGGCCGGCGCGCTGCGCGCGGTCTACCAGACGACGGCGGAAGAGACCGCCCGAGCCTTGGACGCCGCCGGCTACGCCGCCAACGAGGTGGGCGACGCCCTGGTCGGCAGCTACAACTACACGGTCGAGCTAGCGGACGACGTGGTAGAAGACATCAAAGGGACCTTCGACGAGGTAACAGACGGCGCCAAGAAAGTCTTCAGCGGCTGGTAGCGCTGCCGGAGCGGAGGGTCGAGGCCAGCATCCAGGCGTGGGAGGGATCGGGGCCTCCCGCGCCGCGGGCCATCGGCGCCAGGCGCTCCATCGCCTCCTCGCAGAGCTCGTGGACCGCCTCTTCGGAGAGGAGCTGCTGTGCCCTCTGGTGGGGGATCCGGTGACGTCGGCGACCTGATGCGCCGCCAGGCCCTGTTCCACGTCGGGCTCTCCTGGTGATCTCGCCGGGCTCCGGGCGTGTCATCCTCGCCCGGTGATGTGGGATCTGGACAGCTATCCCCTGGCCGAGGAGATCGGCGACCCGGATCTCTTCGTCGGCCGGGAGGAGGAGATGACGCGTCTCCTGGATTGGGCCGCGGGCACCAAGCGCCGTATCTCGAAGTCGATGGGGATCCTCTCCAGACGCAAGAAGGGCAAGACGGCGTTGCTGCAACGCTTCTTCAACATCCTCTATCTCCGGAACGACCCGCAGCTGATCCCGTTCTACTACTGGATCCCGGAGATCCTCCAGACCCGGTCGGACTTCACGGGGGCTTTCTACCGCCGGATCCTGACCCAGTACTTCGCGTGTACCACACGCAAACCGGAGTGGGTCGGGACGCTTTTCACCATCCTTCAAATCCTCGACGAGTTCCAGTACATGAACAAATACGTCGTCTCCGACGACGACCCGGAGAGAGTCGAGCTTCTCTGCCACTCCTACATGGGACCGGCCGAGAGCAAGTTCTCCCCCCAGATCGTCGCCGGCAGCTACATCGGTTGGCTCGAGGCGATCCTGGGGCATCTGACGGGCCGCTACGACGAGTGGCACCTTGAAGGCCTCACCGACGACGAGGCCCTCCAGGCGGTCTACAACTACGCCTACACCTACCAGGTGCCGATCACCGAGGCGACGGCCCCCTACATCGCCGAGGTCACAGGCAACGACCCCTACTACATTGCCGCGACGATCTCCAACCGTCCCGGCGAGAAGGACCTGACGACCGAAGAAGGGGTCCGCGACGCCCTCTCCTTCGAGACGGTCGCCGGTCAGGGCCGAATCGCCCGCGTCTGGAACGAATACCTGCAAGACGCCTTCGCCCGCGTCAACGACCAGGACGCGCGCAAGATCGTCCTCTACCTGGCCCGGCACGAGCCGGAGCAACGGACCCGTCGCCAGATCCACGAGGACCTGAGCCTCACGATGACGGAGGGGCAGCTCGAGAAGCGTCTGAAGCAGTTGGTCATGGCCGACATCCTGGCCCAGGGCTCGTCGGACTTCCGCTACCGGGGCTTGGGCGACCGGGTCTTCGCCATGGTCTTCCGCAGGATCTACAGTGAAGAGATCGAGGAGCTGGACGACACCACCGTCGAGAACAACTTCAAGCGCGAGCTCGCCGGCCTCAAGGGACAGCTTTCCGTCCACAAGGGCTCCGCCGCCGAGTACCGAGTGCGCTACCGTCTGCTCGTCGCGTCGCTCCGCGGCGCGACCCTGGCGGACGTCGTCCAGGACTCCGAGGACGCTTCGGCGTCCCAGGCTCCCCTACTAGGTCCCTTCACGGTCATCCGCAAGGCCCGCTTCTAAGTCGACCAAGAGACGAGCGTCGAGATCGATCTTCACGCCGTCCACGCGGACGACGCCGGGACCGAGCTCATGATCGAGGTCAAGGACTGGGAGAAGGAGCCGTCCCTGGACGTGGTCCGTCGTTTCATCGAGGTCAAAGAGGCTCTCGCCGGCCATCTCAAGAAGAAGACCGTCTTTCTCTTCTACAGCGAGAGCGGTCTGAGCGAGGAGGCCGCGGCGCGGCTTCGCGAAGCCGGCATCCTGGTCCTCGACCCGGAGAAGCTGGCCGGCTTCGAAGCGTCCGCCGGATTCTGAGAGGGAGGGGCGGAGATAGATCTGTCTCATCGATCTCCGCAAGCGGAGGACACGGTAGACGACATCGGCGCGGCCTACGACCAGGCAGCGGACGCCATCAAGAAAGTCTTCAAGGGATGGTAGCGCTGCCGGAGCGGAGGGTCGAGGCCAGCATCCAGGCGTGGGAGAGATCGGGGCCCCCCGCGCCGCGGGCCATCGGCGCCAGGTGCCATCGCCTCCTCGCAGAGCTCGTGGACCGCCTCTTCGGAGACGAGCTGCTGCGCCCTCCGGTGGGGGATCCGGCCCACATAGACAGTGCCCCTCTTGAGGTGCCTCTGCAGCGCGCTTATCAGCGTGCTAGAGTGAGCCCGAGGCCGGAGACATGACGACCCTGAGGGACCTCATTGGGGAAGACCCAACCGCTTGTGAGATCGAGTACCGCACCCACGCGACCAGAAGGATGTTCCAGAGAGGCATCTTCAACGAGGATGTGGAGCGGGTCCTCGTCCATGGCGAGATCATCGAACGATCTGACGAGACGCCATCGTTCCATCATGTGCTCCTCAGCGGTCGCGTCCGCTTCGGCTTGCCGCTCCACGTGGCCGTTGTCGTCGACACCAGCGAGAAGCGGCTCACGATCGTCACGACCTACGAACCCGACGTGCTCAAGTGGACGAACGATTTCACCAGGAGAAGATGATGGAGTGCGCGATCTGCCGCCGTGGCGCCCTTGAAGGCGGCTCGACAACCGTGGTCTTGGAGCGCGGAGAGGCGACCTTGATCTTCAAGGACGTTCCCGCGCGAGTCTGCGACAATTGCGGCGAAGAATTCGTCTCGGCGGAGGTCAACGAGTCACTGCTCCGACGGGCTGAAGAGGCCCTCAACCGAGGGACCACCCTCGAGATGCTCCGGTTCGCCGCATAGGTGCCAGTGGCTGGAGGGTGACGCCCCAGGCCAGCTTCGTCGCCGATTTTCTCGGTCTGGTCGCAGATCTCCAAGTGGGCCAGGTAGAGCTTAAGGGAGGGACCCACAGCGGCGCTGAGCTCACGTCGTCGGGCGATCCGGCCGACGGCAGCGTCACGCAGATGGTGATCAAAGACGGTAACGTCGGCATCGGGACGACTGCGCCCGGACACAAGTTGTCGGTCAGCGGCACGGGCAATTTCACCGGCACGCTCGACGTCGGCGGGACGCTCGACGTCGGCGGGGCGCTCGACGTCACCGGGGACGCCATCTTCGGTAGCAGGGTCGGCATCGGCACGACCACGCCGAACACAGATTTATCGGTGATCGGAAAGGTCCGCAGCGCCTTCGACGTGAATGAAACCACGTACATCCAGATCGAAGCCGGCGGGAGCTACGCATTCCTCAACCACGGCGGGGGCATAGGCCTGAAATTTCGCTTTGACGGTACGGACAAGATGGTCATCTCGAGTGTGGGCAACGTCGGCATCGGGACGACAACGCCCAGCACCAAGTTGGAGGTCGTCGGCACGGGCACTGCGACCAGCTGGTCCGAGACGTCCGACGCCGTCGCCAAGACCAACGTTCGCGGTCTCGGGAAATGCCTCGACAAGGTGCTCGCCCTGACCGGCGTCCGATTCAATTGGAAGGACCCTGCTCTCGACCAGGGCGGCAAGATCGGGCTCGTCGCCCAGGACGTGGAGAAGGTCTTCCCGCAGCTCGTCAGTGGGAGCGACGGCAAGAAGTGCCTCAACTACTCGGGACTCATCGCGCCGCTCATCGAGGCCATCCGCGAGCAGCAGGAACGCATCGAGGCGCTCGAGGCCTCACAGCCATAGGGAACAAGAGCCATGATCACCATCGGAACGAGAAATCGCAGCGACCTGAAGGGCTTCTTCGTCGAGAACGCCATCCCCACGGAGGGCAACTTCTCCGAGCTCATCGACGCGGTGTTCAACCAGAAGGACGACGGCATCGTCAAGGCAGCGGGCAATCCGCTGGCCATCGAGGGTGAGATCGACGTCAACAGCGAGAAGACGGCGATCCACTTCTACGACAACTTCGCCACCGAGCACGCCTGGGCCGTCGCCCTCAATCCGTTCGTCGATCCGGCCGCCCCAGTACCGACGAACCAGGAGGGGTTCAGCGTCAACGACAGTGCCGGAAACTCTCGTCTCTTCATCGACAAGGCGACCGGTAACGTCGGTATCGGAACGGTCGTGGCCGGACACACGTTGTCGGTCGCCGGAACGGGCAATTTCACCGGCACGCTCGACGTCGGCGGGGCGCTCGACGTCGGCGTCGGCGGGGCGCTGAGCTTCGGTAGTGCCAAGCGCCAGATGATCAATCTCTATTCCACCACCTACGGCATTGGTGTTCAAACCTTGACGACATATTTCCGGACGAATCAGAACTTCGCCTGGTACAAGGGGGGGACCCACAGCGGCGATGAGCTCACGTCGTCGAACGATCCGCTCGACGGCAGCGTCACGCAGATGGTGATCAAAGACGGCAAAGTCGGCATCGGGACGCCCACGCCCGGTGCCCGCCTGCAGGTAGTCGGTGGCGGGGTTGCGACGCTCACCGGAGGCGGCTTCTTCCTCCTCGGCGACACCGCGGGGACGAATATCATCATGGACAACAACGAGATCATGGCCCGTGACACCGGATTGAGCTCCGCCCTCTCCCTGCAGACCGAAGGCGGCGACCTCAGGATGCACGGAAGCGTTACTGATATCTCGACGAGATTCATCGTCACAGACGTCGGCAGCGTCGGCATCGGGACGTTTTCACCCACAGAGAAGTTGCATGTCGAAGGCGGTGTTCATGTCACCGGCACGCTCGACGTCGGCGGGGCGCTCGACGTCACCGGAGAGGCCACCTTCGGTGGCAACGTCGGCATCGGCACGAGCTCGCCGGGTAAAGCTTTATCGGTGATCGGAACGATCCGCGCCAGCGACGTGGGTGAAGCCAAGTACGTCGAGATCACCCAGGGTAGCGCGACCCTCGGATTCGTCAACAGTGTCGGGAATACAAGGCTGGACTTTCGCTTCGCCAATGTGACCAAGATGTCCATTCTGTCTGACGGCACCGTCGGCATCGGGACGACCACGCCCGGATACAAGTTGTCGGTCAGCGGCATGGGCAATTTCACCGGCAATCTCAACGTCGGCGGGGTGCTCGACGTCGGCGGGGCGCTCGACGTAACCGGGGCCGCCACCCTCGGTGGCGACCTCGACGTCGACGGGGCGCTGAGCTTCAATACCACGACGCGCCAGATGATCCATCTCTGGAACAACAAAGGCATTGGTGTTCAACCCAACACGGTATATTTCCGGACGAATTCGAGATTCGCCTGGTACAAGGCAGGGACCCACGACGACGTAACGTTCGATCCGGGCACCGGCGGCGCCGTGCGGATGGTGATCGGAGATAACGGGGCGGTCGGCATCGGGACGACAACGCCCAGCACCAGGTTGGAGGTCAACGGCACGGGCACTGCGACTGCCTGGAACGAGACGTCCGACGCCGCCTCCAAGACCAACGTTCGCGGTCTCGGGAAATGCCTCGGCAAGGTGCTCGCCCTGACCGGCGTCCGATTCAATTGGAAGGACCCTGCTTTGGGCCAGCGCGGCAAGATCGGGCTCGTCGCCCAGGACGTGGAGAAGGTCTTCCCGCAGCTCGTCAGTGGGAGCGACGGCAAGAAGTGCCTCAACTACTCGGGACTCATCGCGCCGCTCATCGAGGCCATCCGCGAGCAGCAGGAACAGATCGAGGCGCTCAAGGCCGCGATCACAGCTTGAGACGGAGAACGCCATGACCGACGTCAAGAGCTATGCCGAGCTGCGCCAGGAGGGGATCCGTCATCTCGAACGGCTGGCGGGCGGCCAGTGGACGGACTTCAACGCCCACGATCCCGGCATCACCCTCCTCGAACAGATGTGCTACACCCTCACGGACCTCGCCTACCGGACCCGCTACGCCGTCCCCGACCTCCTGGCCAGCGGCAGCGTCTCAGGAAGCACCGACGTCTACGACAGCCTCTTTGCCGCCGACGAGATCCTCACCACCGATCCGGTGACGCTCACCGACCTGCGCAAGCGGATCCTCGACGTCGACGGCGTCAAGAACGCCTGGATCGAACCGGTCACCACGCCGGAGGTCAAGCTCTACTACCATGCCGATCTCGCCGAGCTCTCCCAGGAGCCCGACGACCCGCTGGCCCCCGAGCCGGTCGAGCTCAAGGGCCTCTACCGGGTCCACGTCGAGCACTCCGACCTGGCGGACGTCGACGGCACCACGGTGCGCGCCAACGTCGGGAGTGCGGTCCACGCCCACCGCAACCTGTGCGAGGACGTGACCGAGATCCGGATCTTGGAGACCCAGGACGTCCATGTAGAGGCGTCGATCGAGATCGACCGGGTCGACGACGTCGACGCGCTCCTGCTGGAGATCTTCGAACGCCTCGCCGGCCACGTCTCGCCGGCGATCCCCTTCGCGACGCTGGAGGAGAGGCTCGCCGCCGGCGCCACCTTCGACCAGGTCTTCGAAGGACCGCGGCTCGACAAGGGCTTCGTCGACGACGAGGCACTGGCGGCGGCGACGCGCCGCACGCGCCTCAACACGTCCGACATGATCCACCTGCTCATGGACATACCCGGCGTGCGCGCTGTCAGCCGGCTGGGCCTGGCAGTGACCGACGGCGCGCTCGAGGACTGGTCGCTCGAGCTCGACGCGAGCAGCACTCCGCGCCTCGACCTCGAGACCTCGACGATCACCCTGGTGCGCGAAGGCATCCCGGTGGGCGTCGACCTCGTCGGCGTGATGGCGACCTTCGAGGCGCGGGCGAAGCAGGCGAGCGCCGCGCGCGGCGTCGGCGAGCCCCTGATGCCGGCTCCGGGGCGCGATCGCCAGGTGGCGCGCTACCACTCCGTCCAGCACGACCTGCCGGCGCTCTTCGGCGTCGGTGCGCTGGGTCTGCCGGCCTCGGCCTCGCCCGAGCGCCAGGCCCGGGCCCGGCAGCTCAAGGCCTACCTGGCGCTCTTCGACCAGCTGCTGGCCAACGCCTTCGCGCAGCTCGCCCACGTCAGGGACCTCTTCTCGTTCCACGGCGACGAGCTGGCGACCCATGCCGTCGGCGGCCCCGGCGACGACGGTTTCGGCATGGACGAGATCCGCGCCGCCGAGTACCAGGCACAGCTCGAGGCCGTCACCGGCGCCTCGTTCGGCACCTCGTTCGAGCACCGCAACCGCTTTCTGAATCACCTGCTGTCGCGCTTCGCCGAGCAGATGACCGACTACTCCATGGTGCTGCGCGACGCCATGCCGGCAGGCGAGACGGCCACGGCCGCCGAGAGGCTGGCACGCGACAAGCAACGCTTGCTGCGGCGCTTCCCCAGGATCTCGAGCGCCAGGGGAACGGCCTTCGACTATCTCCGCGACAACAGCTCGGAGGACAGTAGCTCGGGGGACAGCAGCTCGGGGCTCGAAGAACGCCTGCGCCTCAAGCTGGGCCTGGCCGACGACGAGCCCCTGCTGCTCGTGGAGCACATCCTCCTGCGCCCGATAGAGGGTGACGACTCTCAGACCGTGCCGTTGCTCACCGCCGCCTCTAGCCGGGACCCGTACTCGCTGCAGGTCACTGCCGTACTTCTCGACGAGCCGGGTCGCATGCAGCAGCCGGCCTTCCGGCAGTTCGTCGAGTCGACCCTGCGCGCCGAAACGCCGGCCCACCTGGTGCTCTACGTCCTTTGGCTCGTGAGCGCCGACTTCGACGCCCTGTCGTCGGCTTACACCACCTGGGTCGACAAGCGCCGGGCCTACTGGACGGCGCGGCTCGGCGTGACCTCTTAGGAGCCCCCGACCATGAGCACGACTACCGATCCCGATCCCGTCAGGCGCCGCCAGATGGAGCTGCGCAGCGCCCGCGACCAGCTCGTCGACCTGCTGGGATTCGGCCTGACCCTGCCGCTCCAGGACCTCGTCGTTCACGACGAGAGCCTGACGGTGCCGGTGGGCGACGTCGCCATCGCTCCGATCGATCCCGGCCAGACCGACGTACAGTACGAGCTGCGCGACCCGAACGGCGCCATCGTAGGGGCGAGCCTGGACGGCACCGGCGGCGCCACCGATCTCGTGACCCCGGCCATCATCGCGGACATCACCTTCGACGTCGTGGCCACGAAGAAGCTCGACGTCGGGAGGACGGCGGTCCTCCACGAGTCGGCGAGCGTCAAGGTCGGACTCGATCGCTTGCTCGCCACCCGCATCGTCGCCGATCCCCTGGACTCGGCCCTCGACGCGCCCGCCGACGACCATCCTCGGATCGTCGACTGGGGCAGCCGGGTCCAGGTCACGATCGTCGACGCCCAGGAGGGCGTCGACTACAAGCTGCTCGACCTGACGGGCGTCTCGCTGGTCGACGGCCAGGGCAACGAGGTGACCGACCCGACCGGCCTCGGGACCACGATCTCCGAGCAGGACGTCGTGGGACTCGGCACCGGCCAGAGCACCGACCTCTACATCGCGGCCGTGCAGGAAGACATCCTGGTCGGCGTCGCCGGCATCAAGACCTTCGATCCGGCGACCGAAATCCCGGACATGGTCACGCTCCTCGACCTGAAGCTGCCGCTCAAGGTGCGGGCCGACTCGGCCCTGGCGGCGACGATCGATCCGATCGTCGACCATGGAGCCGACGCGACGGTCACTCTCGTCGCCACTCAGGCCAGCGCGTCCTATCAGCTCTATGCACGGCCGCTCGACGACCGCGAGTTCATCTACGGCGTCACCGCGGCCGACGTCCTGGGGCTCGCCGTCCCCGGCGAGGAAGACGCCCGGATCCCGGCTCCGGACTGGTGGACGCTGCACTGGCCGGTGGCTCCCCCCGCCGGCTTCACCGCCGTCGGCGGCGCGCAACCGGGCACCGGCGGTGACGTCCCGGTGGTCTTCTCGACGGTCGACGAGGACCATCTCGTCATCGTCCAGGCTAAAAAGGAGCACGCCGTGGACCTGGACGACGCGGCGGCGGGCACGATCGCCTCGCACATCCAGCTCCAGCCCTTCCTGCTGCTGCTGGTGCGGCCACAAACCGCGCCCCCTGTCGGCGGTGCCACCCACTTCGGCAAAGGGGGCCTTCGATTCGGTGAGATAGCTTTCGTCCGGTCCGACGACGGCGCCGAAAGGAAGATAGAAGAGGGGGCCGTCGGGGATGACGAGGAGGCATACAGGGTTCCGGCGAGGTTCGCCATCGACTTCAAGGTGTCGGGATGCGCGGCAGCGAGCTCCCGACGTCGGATCGCCAAGACCTCCTCTCCCATCTCCCGCGCTCCTTGGAAATCCCCCTTCGCTTTCAGGGTGACGGCGAGGTTCGCCATCGTCGTCAAGGTGTCGGGATGCACGGCACCGAGCTCCCGACGTCGGATCGCCAAGACCTCCTCTTCAATCTCCCGCGCTTGTGCGTAGGCTCCGGCTTCGCAGAGCTTGGTGGCGGCGGACATCATCACGTCCAACGTCAAGGAGTGCTCAGGCCCAAGCTCCGCCTTGACGGTATCAACGAGCATCCGAAGATACTCCTTCTCGTCCGTGGCTCCCTAAGCCATGACGTCTTCGGCGATCTTCGACGCCTGGAACCAGGGCGAGGCCGAGGCCCTCGACCGCCTCATGGACGCCGTCCAGGAGGAGCTGCGCACGGTACCTCTTCGATCGTCTTGATCCTGCAGGCGTCCTTCACATGGCGCGTGAGGAGTTGGCAAGCTTCGACGGAGTCGGCCCCGGGGCGACGAACCGCTCGCCATCCTGAGCGGATGTCCTCAGGAGGCAGCCGTCCTTTGGGCGACGCGCCGGCGACAGCCTGTCGATGACCCCTGCTTGCGCAGGAAGTGACGTGGCCGCGCTCCGACACGCTCAGCTGAAGGGCTCCGCCCGCTTGACGAGGGCCTCCAAACCGTCCTCGTCGGGATCGAGCGGCGTGCCGGGATGGATGACTCGCGCCGTGCAGCGCTCGGCCGCCAGGACGATCTGCTTGAAGGTTCCGGCCTTGGCGTCCTTGACGTAGGCCTTCTTCTCCTCGTCGTAGGCAAAGAGCTTCGGATTGACGTGGATGCACTCGTCGCAGCTGGTGCAGAGGTCCGTGTCGATGTAGGGCTCGACGCCGTCGACCTCCGCCACCGCGGCCGGAGCCTTGGCCAGCGCCGGGGCCGCGACGGCCGCCGGGGCCGGCGCCGCCGCCATCGCCGCCATGGTCGCCGTCAGATCAGGCATCGCGCCGGCCGCCGGCGCCTCGCCGCTGACCAGGGCTTCGGCGATGCGCCGCGTGATCTCCGCCGGATAGCTGGCCTTGAGCTGGGCGATCTGCGCCTCGTACTGCTCGGCCAGGACCTTCAGCTTCTCCTCGTACTCGCGGGCGAGGGGCTTCGTGATCGTCTTCTTTACGCGCTCGTCCACCTTGAGGCCCGCGAGCTCGCGCAGCTCGTTCCAGTGGGCCAGGCGTTCCTCGGCAAGCTCGACCATCTCTGTGGAGGCCGAGAGCCGTCCGAGCTTGCCGTCGCCGGCCTTGACGTAGATGAAAGGCGTTCGGCCCTCGCGCTGCTCGGCGCTCATCGCCACGTACTCGTGGAACGGCACCTGCGAGTCGTGCCACGCCGAAGGCTTGAGACGCTTGAAATGGCGCCCGAAGCGCGGCTCGGTGGCCGCCCAGTCGGCGATCGTCAGCGGCAGCGTCATCGACTGCTTGGCGCCCTCGTCGTCGACGTACTCCAGCTCATAGGTCGGCCAGACGTCTTCGACCGCCGGGTTCCCCTCCAGGTCCAGGCGCTCGGCAAAGGTCTCGCCGGCGTCGGGGTCGTAGACGAGATAGGGGAAAGCGCGGCTCTCGAGTGCCAGCTTCGCCGCCGTCACCGAGCCCGAATCCGGGATGCCGTGCTCGGCCTGGCACGGGGTGTAGAGGTTGAAAAGCGCCGGGCGCCGCGAATTGAGCCCTCGCAAGACACCACCCAGCAAGTGCGCCGGCACCGCCTGTGAGGACTGCAGGACGTAGGTGTTGCGGTGCGCCATGGCGATCAGGGACATCTCCTTGCGGTTCTCCTCCTTGCCGTGGTGCGCCGCGCCGTAGGCCGCCATGTCGGAGATCTGGCCGTGGAAGCCGCTCGTGCAGGCCTGGCCGCCGGTGTTCGAGTACACCTGGGTGTCGAGCACCACGACCCGGATCGGCTTGCCCGAGGCCATGAGCCGCGAGACGTTCTGGAAGCCGATGTCGAGCATCGCGCCGTCGCCGCCGATCGCCAGCACCGGCGGACACAGCCGCATCTCCTCGTCGGAAAAGGTGCGCCAGTCAAAAGCCTCGAAAAAGCGCTCGTGCACAGCCGGGTCGTAGCTGTCCAGGAGCTCCAGCTCGGCTTTCCGGACCGCGGTGAAGCCGTCGGCCATCTTTCTCATCATGCCTTCAAAGATACCGATCGCGACCGACGGGGCGTCCTGAAAAAGGTGGTTCGCCCAGGGATAGGGGTAGGGGTTGAAGGGGTAGGTCGAGCCCCAGACCGACGAGCAGCCGGTCGAGTTCGAGATGCCAAGCGCCGCGCGGCCGCGGCCGCTCGGACCCGACGTGTAGCGCCAGTGCAGGTCCTTCAAGGCCTTCAAGACCTGCGAGATCCGCTTCAGGCGCGCCCGCTCCTCGGCGTTGACCTCCAGGTCGACGTGGAGGGCACCGGTCTCGGCCACCTGCTCCAGGTCGGTCGTCACGATCACCAGCCCCGCGGCCTTGCGCTCGAGGTCCTTGATCAAGCCCGCCAGCCGCTCGAGGAATGCCGCCGTCCGCGGCCGCATCGCCGCCTCGATCGCCGAGACGATCAGATGCACGCCCGTTTTTTCGCCGCAGCCCATGCAGGAGCCGTCGCCACCGACCATCGACTGGAAGGTCTCTTTCTTGAGCATCAGCGTGTGCAGCACGCCGATCCCTTCGTCGAGGTTCGAGACCTGGAGGAAGCGGTCCGGCGTGTCGGGCAGCGTCTGCCAGAAGCGCCAGCCGTCACGCAGCTTCTCGACCACCTCCTCGTCCTGCTTGATCGTCACCAGCGCCTCGTCGGGACAGACCTCGACACAGAGGTTGCAGCCCTTGCAGGCGTAGGGGTTGATGGTCACCGAAAGCAGCCCCCCGGAGTCCTCTTCACGCCGCTCGGGCACGGTGAAAAACGGTACCGTACGGGCGACCGGGAAGTCCGTCAGGACCGCAGCGACCTGGTCGACCTGGGCGCCCAGGGCGGAGCGCTCCTCATCACCGATCGACAGCTCCGGCGCCAGCTTGTCGTAGGCGCGGACGAAGACGTTCGCGAAGCTCTTGAATTCGGTCTCGCGCAGCAGCTCCCGCGCGGTCCGGGCGAGCTCGGGGATCAGGTTCGTCAGATGCGGGCTCGCCGAGCCGTTGGTCGCCTTGCGCACCGCGCCGGCGAGAAGGTCCTGGACCTCGGAGACGAGGCCTGGGATCGCCGCGTCGGGACACTGGGTCCAGCACTGGCCGCAGCCCGTGCACTTCTCGGCGACGAATTCCGGCACCTCGAAGCGGATGCCGGTCATGTCGCGCAGCACGCCGGTGGCCGCCGGGATCGCCGAGAGGGCCGCGAAGGGGTCGGCGATCGGGTCGCTGCTCTCGGCGTAGGTCGAGCAGACCTGGCCCATGAAGCGCATCGGATCGGCGATGCCCTCGGACGTGTGGGTCTCCTCCGAGAGGTACCACGGCGCCTCGAGGGCCTTCTTGGCCTTTTCCTCGGCGTTGTCTTTCATCTCGGCCCAGTCGAGCTCACGGACCTCGTCGTAGCCGCGGCGGATCACCCGCAGGTTGTCCTCGACGACCTTGGGTCCACGGTGTCCGAACTTCTTCTGCAGCTGCCTGGTGATGGCGTCGAAAAGGCGCTTCTCGCCCAGCTTCTCGCGCTCCATGATCGGCGAGGTCTTGAAAAACGCCCCCTGGAACGCCGTGCCCTGCATGCGGAACTGCAAGTCGGGCGAGTCGGTCTCGGCGCGGGCGATGGCAAACGCGTCGATGAAGAAGACGCGGACCTTGCGCTGCCGGACGACCTTTTGGATCCAGGACGGCAACGCCTGCCACAGCTCCTCGGCGGTGCCGTCGTGCTGGATCACAAAAGTCCCCTCCTCGCTCAGGCCGGCCAGGGGGTTCGAATGCTTGAAGACGTTCGGATCCGGCGAGAGAACGACGTCGACGTGTTTCAGCTCGCAGTTCGTGCGGATCGGCTCGTGGGCGAAAACGCTGAAGAACGTCGTCGGCTGACCTTTCTTTTCCGAGCCGTACTTGGGATTGGATTTGACCTGCATCCCCAGGAGGTCGAAAAGCGTCATCGTCAGGTTCTTGCCCATCGTCATGGCACCCCAGCCGCCCACGGAGTGGATGCGCACGGCGAGCGCTCCTGCGGGCTGGAGGTTGACGTTGGGCGCCGGCTTCAAGGCCATCTCCCGGACCTCGGGGTAGACCTCGGCGATGTTTTCTTGCCAGTCTTCGAGGCTGGCGGAGGAGAGCTCGGCGGGACGGATGAACTCGACGCCGAGGTAAAACACCCGGCGGTGTCCGCCCTCGGGGAGCATGTTCTCGACCGCGGCGATCAGGTCGCCGGGTTGGAGGTCGCGGCTGCCGAGGCCGAAACAGCCGCTGTAGAAGTCGGGCACCTCCTCAGCGGTCAGGACCTCGACCGACGGATAGGGCACCTTGCCGTTGCCGGAGCGGTGGTTCTCGACCGCCTTGGCCATCGTCGAGCGGATCTCGCGCAAGAGTGGCGGATCGACGGCGAGGGGCTGGTCGAGCCTCTCCAGCACCGCCGCGGCGCGCTTGCCGCGCAAGAGCTGCGAGACCAGGTCGGCCGGGAAGGGACGGAACATCGTCAGGTTCAAGACGCCGACCTTCACACCAAGCTGGCGCAGGTGGTCGGCCACCGCCTCGGCGTTCGGCACCACCGACCCCTGGCCGACGATGACGTATTCCGCGTCGTCGAGGAGATACCCCGTGACGCGGCGGTAGTCGCGGCCGGTCAGCGCCGCGTACTCGGCCATCGCCTGGTCGGTGAGCTCGGCGACGTGGTCAAAAAAGAAGGGCCGTTGCGCGGCCACGCCCTGGGCGTAGCTCTCCTGGTTTTGGACCACGCCGAGCATCGCCGGGTTGTCGTAGTCGAACATCTCCGGGATGCGGCGGCGCGTCTCGCCGAAGACGAGGCGCTGCGCCGGCGTCGGCGACTCAATGACGTCGGACGAGTCGCCCAGGTACTCGCGGACGAGCTCGGGCTCGGGGAGCCTGACCGACTCGATGACGTGGCTCGTCAGGAAGCCGTCCTGGGCGCAGACGCCGGGGGTGAGCGAGAGCTCGGCGACGCGGTGGGCGATCAGGTTCAAATCCGCCGCTTCCTGGGCGTCCTTGGCGAAGAGCTGAAAGAAGCCCGTGTCGTCGATGGCGTGATAGTCGTCGTGTCCGGCGTGGACGTTCAGGGCATGCTTGGTCATCGCCCGGCAGGCCATGTTGAGCACGTAGGTGAGACGCTTGCCGACGGCGGCGTAGAGCGACTCGTGCATGTAGGCGATGCCCTGGCCCGAGGAGAAGTTGGCCGAGCGCATGCCGACCATCGACATGCCGGCAGTGACGCCGGCGGCGGCGTGCTCGCCCTCGGGCTCGAAGAAGATGAGGCGCCTTCCGTTGACGTTCAGCTTGCCTTCGGCCGCCGCCACGGCCCAGCCCTCGCCCATCTGGGTCGAGGGGGTGATGGGATAGGCGCCGGCCGCTTCCGACGCCGCGGTCTCCATCTCGACGATGGCAGCCGTACCGTCGAGCGCTTCGGGGACGCCTGGGTACTTGGGTTGTGTCGTCTGCTCAGTTGCGCTCATTGGGCTCCATCCTTCCAGCAAATCGGCTCAGATCTCCGTCCTGGGAGTCTTGCCAGCCGCGTAGAGCCTCAGAAGCTCCACGGCCAGACAGGTAACGCGCTCGTCGGCAGCGAGCGTCGAGGGTTGGTCCAGGGTCTGGGGATTGGCGTACCGGTAGAGCGTCGCCGCGACTTCCTCGACGTCCCGGCCCCGAAACCTCGCCAGGGGCGAGGTTGGCAGACGACGGAACGTCGACGCGTCGAGTCCGAGGAGAGCGGCGGTCAGCCGCTCGACGGCCTCGCGGTCGCGTTGTCCGTCGTCCGCCTCTGGGGCGGCGCCTTCGGCTGCGTTGTCGTCAGGAATAGCGGACTCTGCGTTCTTCGTAGCCTGCATCTTTTGCTCCCCCGAAGGTCTTCTCGTACCTTCAGACGACATCCTGTGGGAATCTCCGGGGGTGTCCAATACCCGGGGGGGTAGCTCTTCGTCCCACCCTCAGGGGGTGGCACGGTGGGGTCTCGGCGAATCCGCGCGCGATTCAGCTATACTCAGGCCCTGACATCGCGAGGTAGATCATGACCAGCATCCACGTCACCGCCGAGTTGTTCCCCGAAGACGAGGGTGGGTACTCCGTCTACTGCCCCGAGCTCGACATCTATACCCAGGGCGAGACCGAGGAGGAATGCCTGGAGAACCTCCGCGAGGCGGCTGAGCTTCACCTTGAGGAGCTGGGCGACGACGCCAAGATCCGGCGGGTGATCCGCCGTGAGTTGGAGATTCGGGCGGTTGCCTAACCTTCCCCAGGTGACGGGATCTGACCTCGTCCGTGCTCTGAAGAAGATCGGCTTCCAAGTCTCGCGGCACCCTCGGCGGCATCCTGCGCCAAGCCGGCGTCAGTGCCGAAGAGCTGGCGGGTCTCCTGTGACGCGCTTGTCGGCAGCGAGCCGGGGATCGTCTACCTGCACATGGAGCTCCAGAGCCACCGCCCGCGACCAGAAGCGCTCCTGGGCAGGATGGTGCCTGCCGATTCCTATGCTATAGTCGGCATGCCAGAGAACCTTGGGGGAGGTCAAAGAATAGGAGACT
>CBDUYN010000014.1:0-99381 GCA_965371445.1 uncultured bacterium
CGTCGTCATCGTCACCGCCGGCGTCGCAAGTGAAGAACGCGCTGGTGTCGGTGATCGGCTCGAACGGCGTGCCGAGATCATTCTCGTACTCCCTCACCTCATTGGCCACAGTGTCGGTGACCGTCAGGGTCACCTCGACGTCGGTCAGGCCCCCGGCGAAGACCCAGAAGCTGTCGAACCCGGGGACCGCCCCGTCGCAGGCGTCGAGGACCTTGACGATGAGCTCCGTATTGTTCGGGCTGAAAAACCAGAACTCGCCGGTGTCGTCGCACGGCACGACGGTATTCCCCATCCCCTCGTTGCCCTGGGCATTCTTCCACTCGGCCTGGACCTTGAAGCGCCCGTTGTTGAGGCAGAGGGTGTTGCCGTCGGGCAGGCAGGGCGGAGGGATGACGTCCACCAGCTGGAGCGTCTCGTCGACGATGTTGCCCACCCCGCGGGCGTAGAACTTCTCGTCGCCCCCGGCGGGATCCAGCGGGTCGGTGCCCTTCGTTTCCAGCGTGTCCTGGAAGGTACCGAACGGTACCGTGACCTCTTCGCCCATGCCGACGATCTCGCCCTGGTCGAGCGCCACGCCCGGGGCGATCTCCTCGAAGTAGCGAGCGCCGAGAATCGGGCTTCCCGGCATCAGGATCCCGGGCAGGGCGCCGTTCTCGCCGGCGCGCCAGGCCCCCTCGTGGCCGACGATCTCGCCGTCCTCGAAGTCGTCCACGTCCTCGCCGAAGTACCAGATGTCGCCGGTCTCGCGACAGATCGCGACGAAGTTGCGCGACACCTCCACCAGCTCGCCGTCCTCGAGCTCGCGTTCCTCGAAGACGCGGGTACGCACGCCGTTGACGATCTCGGTTTCGTCGAGGACGGTCGCGGTGGACTTGATTTCCACGATCTCGCCGTCGTCGTCTTCCTCACCTTCGAGGACCAGCGCGTAGCCCGGCCAGAGCGGGAAGTAGTTGTTGGTTCCGGCGGTGCACCAGTTGTTGCATTGGAACGCCACGGTGAACCCGGAAGGCAGCACCTGCCCGCGGATCGCGCCCGGGGGGTACACTGTCGTGTGGACGTTCAGGTAGAGACCTCCGGCGTTGAGATTGGCGAGCTGGTCCGACAGGGGGTTGACGTCGGTGTTTTCCCAGATCCCGTTGAGGGTGCCCGCCACGGGATCGATCACCAGTTCGTCGGGGTCGTGGTTAGGGCCGATGAGCCCGAAGACGACCGGGCCGTTCGAGCCCGCGGGAGCGGCGTGGAAGTGCATCGCGACGACATCGTCGTCAGCATCCATCGGCGTCTGGAGGCCGTCGAGATCGAGGCCGGTGAGGGTGATCGAGTAGGTCGCCGCGTCCCGTGCCGCGTTCAGGGTCACCGTCGCGGTCCCGGTGGCCGTCGAGCTGGTGCCTCCGACGACCTGGCCCGCCTCCAGAGTACCGTTGAAGACGGTTTGCGCGAAGCTCGGGGTGGCGAGCGCCGCGAGCGCGAGGATGGCGACCATCGAACTACGTTCTTTCATGGTCTCGACTCCTTTCAGTTTGTCGGACAGGTACTTGAGAGGATTCTACTACAGGCGACACGGCTGGCGCAAGATCCTGGTCAGCGTGCCAGTCGCGCTCCTCGACCTGGCCTGGGGTGCCTCTCGCGAGAGGCACCTGGCCCGGCTCCCTGGACGCCACCGGACGGCGACCTCGGGGGCGCTGCTGAGGGCATGTGCTAAAGCCATAGACTGAGGCGTAGGCCCAGCGGGAGCGCTCGCCGATGCGCTCCGCCATCCAGCGCATGTCGTCGATCGCGTGGTAGGGCTGGACCTCGGCGATCACCCCCATCCTGGCCATGCGCTCCGCCGTCTCGGGACCCCGCAGCACCTGGGTGTGGATCACCCGGAAGCGGCGCGGACGCTCGCCGTTTACCTTCATCACCAACTCGTAATGATCGAGGAGGACGTCGATCGCCTCATCGCCGATCGCGTGGACTTGGGGCCATTGGCCTGCGGCGTCGGCACCGAGGAGGAGCTTTTCCATGTTGCCGGGCGGCTCCATCATCGTCCGCCAGCTGCCGCGCTCGCCGCTGGTGAGATAGGGCTCGTAGAAGCGAGCCGAGCTGTTGCCCAAGCCGCCGACTTTGAGCATCTCGTTGCCGAAGCCGTGGCGGATGCCGAGGTTGGCGAGGTGCTCCCAGCGGTCGAGCGTCGGACGGGCGTAGACGCGTACCGTGAGCTCGCCGCGCGCCAGGAGCTCCTGGTAGACGGCCATCTGGTGCGGACGGGTGATGTCGTGGATGCCGGTCACGCCATTCTGGCGGAGCCGTTCGAGGGCGACGCGCGCCTCGGCGAGGCGTTGCTCCAGCGACTTCGGCGGAATCTTCTCGCGCACCCGCCCGGCCGCCTCCGCCGTCAGGCGTCCGGTAGGCTCGCCGTTCTCGCAGTCGACGCCTTCGTCGTCGCAGCCGAGCCCGGCGGCGGCGAGGGCCACGGCGTTTGCAAGGTAGAGCGAACGGTCCCACTTGGAGAGCAGGACGCCGTTACCCGTCGTGATCTCGTCGATCATCGAGCGGTGGGGCAGGAACGGCGGCTTCTCGCCGGCGTCCCCTTCGCCGGTCGAGCTCTTGGCCCAGGCCTCGTAGGCGCCCCAGTCGCCGCCGACGATCCACGCACCCTCCGGCAGCCGGTCGCGGGCCTCCCGCACCCGACGCACGAGCCCCTCCTCGTCAGCGACGTCGAGGAGGTTGACGCCGAGGAGTAACGCTCCCGCCTGGTCGAAGTGGGTGTGGTTGTCGATGAAGCCCGGCGCGACGAAGCGGCCATCGAGCTCGACGACGCGGGTCGCCTCGCCGCGGTGACGTAGCACCTCCTCGCGGCTGCCGGCGGCGAGGATCCGCTCCCCGGCGACGGCAACCGCCTCTGTGCGGGGGTTCTTGTCGTCAGCGGTCCAGACGCGTCCGCCGGCGAGGATCAGGGTCGCGTCCTCGGCGGCGGCCGGGCCGAGGCACAGGGTGAAAGCGAGCGCGGCGAAGCTCGACGAGGCTATTCTGAGGTCCATGGATTCCTCCGTCTTCCAGGTTTACTGGATACTCTACCGTCCCCTTGGGGGGAACGAGGGGGAGATCACCAGCCTTTTGACCCGCCGGCTGCCGGGGCATAAGCTCCGGCCGGAGGAGAGACCTTGGTCCAGACCCTTAAAAGCCACATTTTCCTCGCCGTCCTCTTGACGACGCCGCTCGCCTACGCCCAGCAGCCCCTCGCCTGGGACGACGAGATCGTCGTCACCGCCCACCGCCAACCGCGCCCGGCCGGCGAGACGACGGTAAGCGTCGAGGTAGTGACGGCGGAGGACCTCGCGGCGAGCGCCGCGGCGACGATCGACGACGCGCTGCGCCGCGTCCCCGGCTTCAGTCTCTTTCGCCGTACGGGGAGCCGCACTGCCCATCCCACGACCCAGGGCGTGTCGCTGCGCGGCATCGGCCCCAGCGGTACGAGCCGCAGCCGGGTGCTCCTCGACGGCCTGCCCATCAACGACCCCTTCGGCGGTTGGGTCTATTGGAGCCGCCTGCCCCGGGCCGGACTCGAACGTATTGAGATCGTCCGCGGCGCGGCGTCCGACCTGTGGGGGAGCGCGGCTCTCGGGGGTGTCGTCCACCTCGTCACGGCGGTGCCCGACCATCGTTTCTTCGTCCTCGACGCCGAGGCCGGCTGGCGCGACGAGCGTCGCCTGGAGCTCGCCGCCGGCCGTGCCGGCGAACGGCTGACGCTCCTCGCCACCGGACGCTACTTCACGAGCGACGGCTACGAGGTCGTCCGCAAGGACCAGCGTGGCGCCATCGACGTCGCGGCGGATTCGCGCCACTCGACCTTCTACGGCAAGCTCCGCTCCGAGCTCTCGCCGAGCACCGGTCTCGAGCTGCGGCTCAACTACTTCTCCGAGGACCGCGGCAACGGCACGCCGCTGACTCGCAACGACACCCGCGGCGGTTTCTTCACGGTCGCAGCCGACCGGGCCGCGCCACGCTCGTCCTGGCGCGGCAGCCTGACGGCTTACGACCAGAGCTTTGCGAGCACCTTTTCGTCGCAGGCGTCCGACCGCGGCTCCGAGCGTCCGGCGCTCGATCAGCTCGACGTCTCCTCCGAGGCCGTACGCGGCGACCTGCAATGGACGCACGACGTGAGTGAAAAACACCGGCTCACCGCCGGCGGCGAGCTGGCCCGGACCGACGCCTCGACGCAGGAGGACTTCTTCTTCGTCGGAACCCTCGACGACGGCAGCTTCACGAGACGCCGTCATGCCGGCGGCGTCGAGGTGCTCGGAGGTCTATTCCTACAGGACGAGATCACCGTCGGCCCACGGTGGCTCGTGACCTTGAGTGGACGCGTCGACCTCTGGGAAGCGAGCTCCGGCTTCCGCCGCGAATGGAGCCTGTCCGACGGCGAGGTCCTGCGCTACGACGCTTTCGCCGACCGCAGCCGGACAACCTGGAGCCCGCGGCTGGGGCTGCGCTACCAGGCGAGCCCACGCGTCGCCCTTCACGGTGCCGTCTACCGCGGCTTCCGGGCACCGACGATCAACGAGCTTTACCGACCGTTTAGGGTCCGAAACGACGTCACCGCCGCCAACGCCGAGCTCGTGACCGAGACGATCGACGGCTTCGAGCTCGGCCTGCGCTTCGAGCGGCGCCGCCTCGCGGGGCGCCTCGCGGCGTTTGCCAACCGCCTGGAGGACGCCGTCACGAACGTCACCCTGGGGACCGGCCCGGGTGTCGTCGGCCCGTGCGGCTTCGTGCCGGCGGGGGGGCTCTGCCGGCAGCGCCGCAACCTGGAGCGGATCCGCGCCGCGGGCCTGGAGGCGGAGCTCGTCTACCGTCCGGGGACGGCCTGGAGGCTCTCGGCGAGCTATCTACGAACCGACTCCGAGGTCCGCCGTTCTCTCGACGCTCCGGACCTCGAAGGCAAGCGCCTGCCCCAGGTGCCCGAGGAGCAGGCGGTCCTGGCGGTCGAGCGGACCGACGCCTCGCGCCTTGCCGGCCGGCTCCAGGTACGCAGCGTCTCCGAGCAGTTCGAGGACGACTTGAACCGTCGTCCTCTGTCGTCGTTCGTCCTCGTCGACCTGACCCTTCGCCACGAGCTGCGGCGGGGCCTGGAGCTTTATCTGGCGGCCGAGAACCTCTTCGACCGGACGGTCGTGGCGGGCGTGACGGCCGAGGGGCTCGTGACGATCGGTGCGCCGCAGCTCGTCCACGGCGGTTTGCGTTGGCGCACGAAGTAGGGTCAAGTGTCCCCTCAAGGGACCGCGTTCGACCAGGCCAAGATGTCTCCGGACTCAAAACCGTCAGCGAAGAGGCCGCAGGGGCGATCCAGGAACTGCTCGATTTGTGTCAGAAGCTCCGCTTGCTGCAGCGGCCCTATCGGTGAGAAGTCGTCCCGAGCCCGCCAGGACCAGGGCAGCGCACCGGTGTAGCCTCTACTGCAGGAGTCCAGGAAGTACTGGTAAACCGAACGGTCGGTTTGGGTCTCCAGGCCGGAGAATTCCCCGAGCAGGCATTCGCTGGTGGCTGGGAGAGGCTGGCCGTTGTCGCCACAAACGTCGCAATTGTAATAATGAAACTGACACCAGTCGAGGCCGAGCCCATCCCAGAGATCGAGGGTACTGTGGGACGCGCTGCCAAGGGTTATCAGAGGGTTGTTCGTCGTAGGATGATCCCGCAGGAACTGCGCGATCCCCGATACGAAGGCCTGCATCTCAAGGGTCGTTGTGGCCGCGAGGGGATCGATACACCACTCGGGCTCGTTGATGATCTCCCAGGCAAGGATCTCGGGAGCCGCGCCGTAGCGGGTGAGGAACGGATCAAGAGCGTTGGTCAGGAACGTCTGCCAGCGGCCGGGATCGCGGATCAGGTCCGCCCGGCCGAAGAGGGGGACGCCGTTCAAGACGACCCGGTCTTCACAAAGCGTGAAGTCGAAAAGCACCGGGACGATCTGAAAGGCGTACACCGCTGCCAGCTCGATCAGGGTGTCGAAGTCGTTCAGAAACTGCTGGCCGAGACCCGTGACGAAGGTGTTGGCGTCAAACTCCGGTGCGGCGCGACCGTCGGTGAAGACGAACCACCGCAAAACCCTCACCCCCGAGGCGGTGAGCCGCTCGGCATCGATGGCCGCCAGACTCGGCAGCTCGAAGTCGAAGGCCACGTTGGGATCGGGATGGGTCGATTCGAGCTGGTCGACATAGATGGCGTCGGTCAGCGCCGCCGAGGATCCTCCGCCGATCCCTACCTTGACCCCCAGGAAGCGAACCTGCGTCGGGTCGAAGCCCGGGGGATCGGCGGTCACGATCATCGACAGCCGGAGCCAGCCGCCGGAGTCGGGAATGTTCCGGTCTCCGCCGTAGAGGCCGACCGCCTGGGACGAGGCGTCCTTGACGAAGATCTGGAGGAAGTTGGGGCGTTGCGGTTCACCTTCGTTTCCCGGCGGTACGTAGACCCAGACGCTGACTTCCTGCATGGAAAGATCAACCGAGTAGTCCCTGGGAACGTGGGCGAGGTCCTGCAGGTCGACCGACACCTCGCCGCTGGGCGGCCGGCTCAAATCGCCGCCAGCGACGTTGACGAGCAACTTGAGCGAGTACGACCCGCCGTGGACTTGCTCCTGGGACCACTCGCAGCTGATGACGCCGTCGTTGCCGGGATAGCGTCCGGGTCTGAATCCTTCCGAGCAGTCGGTGGCGAGCCCGAGCTCGCCGAAGCCGCTTTCGCCGAAGTCGAGCCCGTACTTGATCCAAGGCAGGTTGAGGCCAACGGCGAAGGGGTCCGGGAGAGGCGCCGCCTGGCCTTCTCCGCCGATGGGAACCGCAGAAGACGTGGCGCCCGGAGTCGTCGTCAGAGCTGCCATGAGAAGGATGCACGGCAACACGGCGGCGCGCCGATGGTTTGCCGCGCGGTGGAGTCGTCGGCGGGGACGTGCTTGGGGGGGCATGACCGGCGTAGTATAGCACATCACAACCATTTTGGACCCGACTTTCCGGTGCTTTGACGCCCGGGTGACGACACACTACACTGTCACGCATGCAGCCAGGAGGCGAACGGCGCCGCGTGACGGCGGCGCTCATGCTCGGCATCGTCCTCGCCGCCGTCGAGGCGACGGGGGTGTCGACGGCCATGCCGACGGCGGTCGGCGAGCTCGGCGGCGTCGAGCGTTACAGTTGGGTCTTCACGGCCTATCTGCTGACGTCGACCGTCTCCATGCCGCTCTACGGCAAGCTCGCCGACCTCTACGGCCGGCGGCGGATCTACCAGGCCGGGATCGCGATTTTCCTGCTGGGCTCGATCCTGTGTGGAGCCGCACCTTCGCTGACGGTCCTGATCGTTTTCCGGGCGATTCAGGGCCTCGGCGCCGGCGGCCTCATGCCGATCACCGCGACGATCGCCGCCGACATCTACCCGCTCGCCGAGCGTGGTCGGGTGCAGGGCCTTTTCGCCGGCACCTGGGCGGTGGCGGGGCTTCTTGGACCGCTCGCCGGCGGCTGGGTCACCGACACGCTTTCCTGGCGCTGGATCTTCTACCTGGCGGTCCCGGCGGGGCTGGTATCGATCGCTCTCGTCGGCCGCTACCTCCGGGAGGAGGTCGCGCCGCGCCGGCACGCCCTCGACGTCCTCGGCACCTTGAGCCTGACGGCGACGGTGACGTTTCTGCTCCTGGGGCTGACCGAGGGGACGAGCCGGTGGGGCGGGCTCGATCCACGCACCCTCGGGTTTTACGCGGCCGCGGCCGCCGGCCTCCTCGTCTTCCTCTGGCAGGAGCGCCGGGCGCCGGAGCCGATGCTGCCGCTCGACATCTTCAAGAACCGGGTGATCGCGGTCGGCAGCGTCGGCAACGCGCTCCTGGGAATGTTGCTCTTCAGCTTGACCACCTACGTCCCGGTCTTCGGCCAGGGGGTGCTCGGCGGCACGGCGATCGACGCGGGATCGCTGCTCATTCCGCTGTCGCTCGGCTGGACGCTGTCCTCGACCGTGGGGGGACGGCTGCTCCTGCGGATGAGCTACCGGACGTTCGTGCTCTGGGGCGCGAGCTTCGCCGTCGTGGGATGCGTCTTTCTGGCGTTGAGCGACGCGGGCTCCAGCCGCTGGGACGTGATGTGGGCGAGCTTCTTGATCGGCCTCGGGCTCGGCTGGGTGTCGCTGCCCTGTCTGCTCGGCGTCCAGAACGCCGTGCCCAAGGCGCGGCGTGGCGTCGCGACGAGCTCGGTGCAGTTCTTTCGTTTTATCGGTGGCGGGCTGGCGGTGGCGGCGCTCGGCGCCCTCTTTCAGGCCCGCCAGTCGGCGGCGAGCGGCGGGCTCGACGTCGATGCGGCGCTCGATCCGGAGCTGCGAGCGGCGCTCGATCCGGCGACGCTCGATGTCCTCCAGGGCGCGCTGCTTCATGCCCTCGACGGCGTCTTCGGCGCGTTGACGGGGATCGCCGTCCTGGTGCTCGTCTGCGCGGCGGTGTTTCCGCGGGGTGGCGCGGAGCAGCTCGCCTGGCGCGACGAGAAGACCACAAACGAGAAGGCCCTCCCGCAGGGAGGGCCTTCAGGGCAGGGTCCGGACGGCGATCAGGGGTCGATGAAACCGAAGAGCGCGTCGTAGAACTGGCCGGCGATCTCCTCGGCTTCGATTCGCGGCACGTGGTGAGCGCCCGGGATCATCACCAGGGTGGCGCCGGCGCCCCAGTCGGCGGCGAGCTCGGCGTTGTCGCCGGGAGCCGGAAAGGGATCGAATTCGGCGCCGATCACGAGCCCCGGGACCAACGCCGCCGGGGCGTCGATGATCGGCAGCTCAAGGTCCCAGAAGGCAAGAGCCGGGCCGACGGCGTAGACGCCGGGCTGGGTCGCGAAGACGTACTCGCGCAATTGCTGGTTGGGCGAAAAGCCGAGGGTCAGGTCGAGGAAGTCGGGCGCCCAGTAGCCGTTCGGCTGGCTGCGCAGGAACGCCTCGAGCTCCGGGCTGAAAAACGGCAGGATCGCCGGATGGAGCTCCTTGTACGTGATGACCGACATCGTCACCGAGCGCACCCGGTCGGTGTCGTCGTTCAGCTGGGCGGCAACCTCGGCGCCGTAGCCCTCACCGATCAGGTCGACCGTGTCGACCTGCCGTGAGCGGCGCACGAAGTCGATCAGATCGGATAACGGCCCCACCTGAGTCAGGTAGTCGACCTCGAAGCCGTTCTCCGGCACGTAGCTCGGGACGACGCCGACGTAGTCGAGCGTGTAGGCGAAAAAGCCGCGCCGCGCGGCCATCACCGGAGCGTTGTAGCCCTCGACCGGGATGCTCCAGAAATTGCCGTGGAACTCGGGACCGGTCAGGAAGATCGCCGCCCGGGCCGGCTCGCGCAGGAGCGAGCGCTGGGTGAAGTACTCGGTGACGAAGAGCTTCTGTCCGGGGCCGATCGGAATCCAGTGGCTGAAGCTGTGGATCTCCGCCGAGGCCGGCGTGTCGGCGGCGGCGAAGGTCGGAGCGAAAAGCGTTAGGGCGAGCAGCAGGGCGAGAAGGACGGCTCCACGCCGCGTCGTGGCGTCTCGTTTCTTCATGGTAGTGTCCTCGTGGTCAGTTGTTCGTGTGTACCGAGCCCCCAGGCGCGGCGTCAGGATTTTACCAGACGACGCCCGCTCGAAGAGGCCTTCTATACAGGGATTGACTCTCTGGTTGAGGTCGCGGCATTTCTGAGGAGGGGATTAACCCCGTTCTCCCCGGTCAGTACGGCGCCAGCGCCGGAAAGGTTCTCCTCAGGCGTCAGACCGCCGGAGCGTCGAGGGCCAGGGAGCTCAGGGCGCGGTGCTCGAAAAGGACGTCCGGCACGAGCTACAGCTCCAGCGTCTGACGGATCCGAGACAGCAACCGGGTGGGGAGCCGTAGGAGAGCTACCGGCGCACGTGGCTCAGGCCGCCGCGGACGGTCCGGGACGGCTTTGGGCATTTCAAAAGAGCGCGCCGGACGGTCCTCGGCGTTCCTCCGCGGATCACCGGAGCGCGGCCGAGCGTCCGGGGCGGCTTGGGCGATCCCATAAGGGCACGTCGGAGCGTCCCGGACGCCATGGGGCATTGCGACAAAGCGCGCCGTCCCCCACGCTGAGAGGGTCGAATGGCATCGAAGGAGCTGTGAAGATGAGCCCGTTGCTAGAAGTAGAAGGCCGCCATTGATAGCATCGTCGTCGCACGCCCTAGGCCGCGGCGTAGACGCTCGAACCGTGCCCGTAGTACGAACGGTACACGTGCTCGTACACCGCCTCGCACTTCTCCGCCCAGAGCTCCTCCGGGTACGCCTCCTCCGGCAACTCGTCGAGCGCGTCTTCGACCGCCACGCGCACAGCCGCCCGAGCCTGCTGACGCTTGCGCCAGTCGAGCACCAGCTTCTCCCGCTTCAACGTTTCCAGAAGCTCCCGGCTCAGCTTCTTCACCTCCTGACGCTCCTTCTTCGTGAGCTCCACCTTGGGACGCATCAACAGGTCGAAGAGCGCCAGCTCCTCCTCGCTCAGACCCTCGCGGACCTTCCGCTGCTCCTCCGTCGACAGCTCGCGCGAAAAGTCGATCAGCCGCTTGAACAGTACCTCCGCGTTGATCGCGCCCGCGTTGTAGGCGTCGATCATCTCCTGAAAACGGGTCATGTAGTCCATGCGCGTGCCGTTCTGCTGCACCAGCGCGGTCAGCTTGCGCAGGATCGCCGACTTCAGCTTCTCGAGCTCCACGTGCTTGAAGCCGTGACGGAAGCGGTGCTCCAAGGCGTCCATGTCGAGGGCGCTCAAGTCCACCAGCTGGTCCTCGCGGTCGTGGATCACGTAGGCCTCCGCCGCCACCGAACGGTCGAGCACCTTGTCGATCTCCGTCATCACCTCGAGGATGTCCGGCGGCGGAGTGAGCGCCCGGATCGACGACGCCAGCCGACGCAACACCGCGCAACGCGGCGCCACCTCGTTGGCCGCCACGTCGGGCAGCACCGCCTTGAACAGACGCGACACCTGCCGCTCGCGGGTCAGGTACTCCTGCTTGCGCCCCTCCTCCTCGAGGAGCTTGTCCATCACCGGATCCAAGTCCACGTCGTCGAAGGGCGGCGGCTCTTCCTTCACCCCCAGGTTCCGCATGGCCAGGCCCAACGCCTCCAGACGCTCCGCGCCCACGGCTTCCTCCAACGCGTCGAGCTCGACGCCGTGCGCCGCACAGAACGCGGCTATGTCCGACAACGCACCCTGCAAGAGCGCCAGGAGCTCCGACTTCTCCTCGATCGGCGTCTCCCCCGGCTTCACCCCGCCGCCCGACTCCGAGCCGTAGATCGACAACGCCTTCTGCAAGTCCTGGAAGACGCCGGCGTAGTCGACGATGGTGCCGTTTTCCTTGTCCTCGAAGACCCGGTTCGCCCGCGCGATCGCCTGCATGAGCGTATGGTCGCGCATCGGCTTGTCGAGGTAGATCGTCGAGCACGGAGGAACGTCGAAACCGGTCATCCACATCGCGCAGACGAAGACGAGACGTAGCCGGTCTTCCGGGTCCTTGAACTTCTCCGCCAGGTCTTCCTTTTCCATGCGCTTACGGTGCGGACGAATGTCGGCGTCCTTCTTGCGCATCGCCTCGACCTCGCCCTGGCTTGCCGACACCACCACCGCCATGTCGGTCTCTTCCATGAACGCCACCCGCGCCTCAAACGGCTCCCGCGCCCCCGCCGGCAGCCGACGCGCCTGCGCCTTGCGCGCGTCGACCACCCGTTGCCAGTGCTTGCGCACCTTGTCGTAGGTCTTGATCGCCGTCGCCTTGTCGATCGACACCACCATCGCCTTGCCCAAAAAACCGCGGTTGATGAAATGCTCGACCAGGTCGGCCGCCACCGTTTCGAGACGATCGTCGCGGGTGATCAGGTGGTACTGCCGGCCGAGCTCGCGCTCCAGGCGTTCCTCCTGCCGGTCGTCAAGCTCCGCATCCTCGATCACGCGGTAGATGTCGTCGTTCAAGCTCTCGTTGGTCAGCTGCAGCTCGGGGATGCGGTTCTCGTAGTACAACGCCACCGTCGCGCCGTCGTCGACGGCCTGCTTGAAGTTGAAGATGCTGACGTAGTCGCCGAAGACCTCCCGCGTCCGCTCCTCGCCGGCCAGGAGCGGCGTCCCCGTGAACGCGATGAACGACGCGTTGGGCAAGGCCGTGCGCATGTTCAGCGCCAGCGTGTCGTACTGGCTACGGTGCGCCTCGTCGGTGATCACGATCATGTCGCGCCGCTCCGAGAGCACCTCGTGCGGCACACCCGCCTTGGTGCGGAACTTGTGGATCAGCGTGAACACGTAACGGTGATTCTCGTCGCGCAGCAGCCCGCGCAGATGCGCCGCGCTCTTCGCCTGTACCCGATCCTTTGCGGTCAGGACGCCCGCGTTGGCGAAGGTGCCATCTGGTCGTCGAGGTCGCGACGGTCGGTCACGACGAGAAACGTCCAGTTTCCCGCGAGCTTGCGCAGCACCTTCTGCGCGAAGAAGACCATGGAGAAGCTCTTGCCGCTACCCTGTGTGTGCCAGAAGACGCCAAGGCGGCCTTCGCGTTTCTCGAAGTCGGCCATGTTGGCGAGGGCGTTCTCGACGCCCAGGTACTGGTGATACCGGGCGATGATCTTCTGGAGCCCGCGCTTGCCCTCCGTGAAGAGGGTGTAGCTCTCGACGAGGTCGAGGAGCCGGCGACGGTCACAGACCGCCTCGACGACGGTCTTGAGCGACACGCTCCCCTCCTCGTCCTCCCGCGCCACCCGCTTCCACGGCGTGAAGTCGCTCCACGACGACGTGGCGCTGCCGACCCGGCTGGACGTACCGTTGGACAGGATCACGACGGCGTTGAAGTAGAAGAGCTGCGGGATGTCGTTGCGGTACGAGACGATGTTCTTCTTGTACGCCTCGTCGACCGCGACGGTGGACTTCTTGAGCTCGAAGACGACGAACGGCAGACCGTTGACGAAACCCACGATGTCGGGCCGGCGCTCCTCCATCTCGCCGGTGACGGTGAGCTCGGAGACGGCGACGAAGTCGTTGCTGAGCGGATCCTCCCAGTCGATGACCCGGACGCGGTCGGTCTGCTCGCCGTCGGCGGTCTGAAACTTGACGGGGACGCCGTCCTTGACGAGCTTGTAGACCTCGCGGCAGGCGTCGGCGATCGACATCGCGCCGCGCTCGCGCGACAGCTCCTCGACGGCGCTCGCGAAGGCTTCCGGCGGCAGCGTCGGATTGAGACGGTGGAGGGCGTCGCGCAGACGCGGCCAGAGAAGGACGGAACGCTTGTCCGGGCGACCGATGCTCGAGACGCCGTCGTGGGGGACGGTCTCCTTCCAGCCGTCCAGGATCTCCCAGCCCTGCTGCCCCAGGTATTCGAGGGCGGGCTCCTGGACGAGACGTTGCTCGGAATCGCGGCTCATGGGCATGGTATCAGGAACCTCTCGTCGGTACGAAGCTTCTTTCTGCCGAGTACCTCAAGTTTTAGGCCTCGGCTGCTTGATGCGGCGAGCGGGGAGCGATACGACCTTATGGCCGCGAGCCTTCTCTTTCTTTTTGAGGTCTCGGTACATGGCGGCTAGATCGTAATCGAAATCCTTCCCGTAGTCCTCTCGGATCTTCCTGATCTCGTCCATGACTTCATCTCGGCACATCGGCTTATTCCTCGTCGGTGTCGATGTCGAGATCAGAGACGTCGAGGTCGCCAGAGATTAGGCGGGGGAGAAGGAGGTCGCGCGACTTCTGCAAGACAGCATTCTTCTTTCGCAATACATCAACGCAGTCGAAGATAGGACTCGCAAAGGAGTCAAAATTCCCAAGAATACTGGCCGGCGGCTGAACTACAGACACCCTGTTCAAATTTGCTTGGGTGATTTTCGGTTGAGCAGCCCCAGTGACATGACCAACGATGTCAGTATTCAGCAAGGAGAAGTACAAGAAAGGCATTGAGAACGGTGACAACGCCTGAAGGACGTGCGCGTGATTATTGACCCAGAACTTACCCGTAGCTATTTGCAACACCGGCCGACCGTCGGTCGTCATCACGCTTCCATCCTCGGCAACAAGCAAATACTGGCCATCGAATATGTAGCCGTTTATGTAGTCGAAAATCTTGGCAGCACCGTAATATGGGTAAGGACCTGTCATGTCAGAGCGCTGCATCTTTGACAGTGGCTTGCGCAGTCGATCGTAGTTTTTCGAGACTTCACCAATTGACGTGTATGCCCACCCCTCCGGAATCCTCCCCAACGACGACTCCACCATCCGAACGCCCTCATGCCCCGGAAAACGAAACTCGACGAACCACTCGCGATAGAGGGCTTGCGCCATCTCCGCCAGGATGCGGATGCGTCGGCGGTTGTTCTCGATTAGGTCGTCGTAGGCGGAGAGGATGGCGGCGATCCTCTGCTGAAGCTTTATCGACGGAACGAGGATCCGCAGGTCACAGAATGCAGATTTGTTAAGGATTGGAGTTCGCACTCCTGTCGCAGAACCGAGAGATAGAAGGTGATGTCGCTTATTCTGGAGGGCGTAGTAGACAAATCTCGCGTCAAAATCCTCCCTCGGTATGATGCTGTTGAGTTGCTGGTTCGTGAATGAAGGTCGAGCTATCATTATAGACTTGCCCATCTGCCAACCAATGCACGAAACGGCAACGCTTCCGGCGGGCAGCATGTTTCTCTGGAGAAGGGTGGCGCCTTCGCTCGATAGGTATCGTTGTGTCTCAGTGGCCATTCGCCGACCATCCATGTCGGAGGGCGTCACGAAAGGGAACTCTGTTCCGAAGCACTCTGGTCGACTCGAAGGTGGTGTCCGGCCTGTGATCACCCCTCCGAGGTCGCCAATGCGGATTTTCTTCCAGGGTGTCGTCATGAGAGTTCTTTAAGAATGGCGGACATGCCGTGATTTACCTGCTCCTCAAAAGCTCGCGCTTCAATATTCAGCCGTGATAACTCTTGTTGGAGACCCGCGAGCTTCTGACTAAAGTTCGTATCCTGGTGGGCTATGCTTCTTGCCTCCACGAATCTCCCTGGGTTCAAGCTCCAACCTTGCCCTTCGACGGCTGCCACGTCCACGACCTTACACAAGCCGGAGACGTCCGCGTACTTCCCCTCCGGGAACGCCACCCGCATCATCTCCTCACACCCCGCCGTCATCTCCGGCTCCTCCCCGCGGTAAAGCCGCGCGATGTTGGCGAGAAACTCCGCCTGGGCGGGCGTGAAGTCCCGATGTGCCCGGTCGATCTGCCGGTAGACGTTGCGCGCGTCGATGAAGAGGATCTTGTCCTCGCGCTCCGTCCCTTTCTTGCCTCTATCGAGGAACCAGAGGGTGACCGGCAGGGTTACCGTGTAGAAGAAGTTCGACGACACCGCCACGACGACGTCGACCGCGCGGTTTTCGAGGAGCCGCTTGCGGATCTCGAGCTCGGAGCCGCGGGCGTCGCTCGCCGAGTTGGCCATGACGAAGCCGGCGCGTCCGTTCTCTTTGAGGGCGCTGTAGAAGACCTGGATCCAGAGGTAGTTGGCGTTGTCGGGCTTGGGCAGCCCGAAGGGAAAGCGCCGGTCGTCCTTGAGCTTCGCCTTGTCGACCCGGTTGACGTTGAACGGCGGATTGGCCATGACGTACTCGAAGCGGTCGAGGCTCGAGTGCGCGTCCTGGTAGTAGGTGTTGGCCTCGCGGACGTCGCCGGCAAGGCCGTGGACGGCGAGGTTCATCTTGCACAGCCGAACGGTGCCGGCGACGCGTTCCTGTCCGTAGACGCTGATCTCGGCGGCCGGGTTGCCGCGGTGCCGGCTGACGAAGCGGGCGCTCTGCACGAACATGCCGCCCGAGCCGCAGGCCGGGTCGAGGATGCGTCCGTGATAGGGCTCGATGACGTCGACGATGAGCTTGACGATCGCCGTCGGCGTGAAGAACTCGCCGCCCTTCTGTCCCTCGGTCATGGCGAACTTGCCGAGGAAGTACTCGTAGATCTTGCCGAAGGCGTCGCCCTCGATGTCCATCGGGATCGAGCCCATGAGCTTCAAGATTTCGATCAAGATGTCGCGGTTGAAGTGCTGGTAGGTCTTGGGCAGAACGTCGGCGAGCTCGCGGTTGTCCTCCTCGATGACCTTCATGGCGTGGTTGATGGCACCTCCGACGTCGGCCCCTTCGGGGAGGTCGAGGAGGTACTGGAAGCGGGCGTCCTCACGCAGGAAGAGGACGCCGCGAGCCTTGTAGTCGTCGGGTCCGACGGCGCGGCGGCGGCGTCGCTTCTGGCTCAGCTCCTCCTCGGCGTGGGTGAACTTGCTGTCGGCGTAGCGCAGGAAGATGAGGCCGAGCACAGGTGTGGAGTATTCGGCGGCGCGGAGCTTGGAGTTGGCGCGGAGCTCGTCGGCAGCCTCCCAGAGGCGCTTCTCGAGGACGCCGGCGTCCTCGGCGCGCCCCTGGACGGGACCCCAGGGCGGATCGCCGGGCGCCGTAGTGGGCGCGGCCGTGGTGGGCGCGGCGGGCGGCTCCGTCGTCCTCGGCTCTTTCTTGGGTCGCGCCTTGCGGTGCGGTTCCTGAGGCTCGGGAGGCTCGGCTTTGGCTTCGCCGCCGAGGATGCGGTCGACGATGTCGGCTTTGGCGCGTCCGCCGTCGTCGAGGTCCATGTCGCGGCAGATCTCCTTGAGGCGGACCCGGGGCAGCTCGGTGAGGATCTCGGTCAAGCCGGCCTTGCGCGAGCGTCCCAGGGCGTCGACGAGGAGGGCACGCTGACGCCGGTCCTCGACGCTCAAGTCGAAGGCGTCGAGAGTGGCGAGGAGCTCGTCGCGTTTCAGATGTTCCAGGACTTGGCGCTTGGTTGGCATACTCTCCCTCCGCGGATTGGCCGGTATCCTACGTCGGCCAACCGGTGCATAGCGATGATACCCGGTATAGGTGCATTTGCCGACGCTCCTCACGGCCGTGTTTCGCGGGCTTCACCCGCGGGCGGGACGCCCGCGATCCCAGCATTCGTGCCCCCATGGCCGGCGAGATGCCGGCGCTCCCAGCTTTGATACCCTGCGCCAAGGACCTGAACCCATGAACCCACACGCGACCATCCTCCTCGCCCTCGCGATCCTCGCCACCGCCCAGGCCGCCACGGCCCAGACCGTCAAGGTCGGCCCCGAGGACCTCACCTGCGACCACCGGCCCCTGACGCGGCCCCACGTCCTGTCGCGTCAGGGCAAGGAAGCCGACCTCCTCAAGGTGGTCTGGAGCTTCGCCACGAACGAGATGAGCTACTCCACGACGGCACCGGTCGTGGCCTACACGCTCACCCGCTGCCTCGAAAAGGCGCAGAGCCAGAGCAAGAGCTGGGACGCCGTCGCGGGGCTCGACCTGGAGATCCTTTCGCGGCCGGAGACGAAGGAACGCTTCGTCGTCACCCGCTTCCAGGACGAAGAGCTCCGGCTGGAGGCCTACTACGACACGGCAACCTGGGACCTGGCCCGCCAGATCGTCGACTGGACCGTGGCCACGGCGGCTCGCACCGGTAGGGGCAAGGCCGAGCAGCAGCGGCTCCACGACGCCCTCTGGACCCTCTGGGTCGAGAGCTACCTCGCCACCCTGCCCCGCACCCACCTGGGCGTCGACTTGAGGAAGTATTACGGGTACACCTACGTCGACCAGCTCGAGCAGGCCCAGGGCGCTCCGGCGCCGCGGCACGAGCCGGGGTTCCAGCCGTTCCTGAGCGGCGGTATGCCGCTCGCCGGCAAGGACAAGCTCTTCGTGCGCGCCGTCCTCGACCCGAAGCTCCGGGCAGCCGGCGTCGTAGGCGGCCAGGAGGTGACGCATTTCAACGGCGTGCCGTTCGGTGAGCACGACCGCGGACGCCTCCTCGACTGGTGGGCCCGCGAGGAGCCCTTCGAATACAGCTTCCGCGTCGCCGGACGCGAAGAGCCGATTCGCGCGTCGAGCCTTCCCGCCCCTCCCTGGGACACGGCCTACGGCTACGTCGGCCCCGTCGGTTACCTGCGAATCGCTTACTTCGGCGACAAGACGACCGAGACGTTCCGCGACGTCTTCGGCCCATCGATGGCGGGCGACGGGGTCCGTTCGTTGATCATCGACCTGCGCGGCAACACCGGCGGCAAGACACAGCTCGAATTCCTCGACCTCTTCTTGCGTCCCGGCGATCCGACGTCGACTAGGCAGAGAGTCCAGCAGACGCCGATCCACACTCGGCGCCGTCCGCTCACGGGTCCGTTCTACGACGTGCCTCTCGTCGTCCTGATCGACGGCGAGACGGCGTCGATGGCGGAGATCTTCGCGGCGGCCGTCCGGGCCAACGAGCGCGGCGTGCTGGTGGGCGAGTCGACCTGGGGCAAGGGCATAACGCAAAACATTTATTCGTTCGACGAAGGAGCCCTCCTTCTCCCGCACGAAGTCCTCTACTACCCGGACACGGTCGAGAGCTGGTACGTCGGCGGTGTGACGCCGGACATCGAGGTGGAACCGGGAACCGACCGCGACAAGGTCGAAGCGATGCTGCGTCGTCCGGTGCTCGACCTCAATGCCCAGCTCATGGTCGATCCCGTTTTTCAACGGGCGTTTCGGCTCCTGATACTGGGCGATCCGGAATGGCAACGACTCCTGGGACCGTATCGGCGTCGGGAGGAGAGCTCGGAAGAGTGATGAACCGAGAGTCAGACATGATCAGAGCGACAGCCCGCTTCGTGGAGCGAGAGCGTGCTGCCATGGCAGCCGTCTCGTCGAGAACGGAGTTGCCGGAGACCGTCTATGACTGAGAAAGTCGTCCTGTTTCGGCCAGTAGGCCAAGCCGAGCTCGACCTCATCGCCAAGTCGGGCTGGAGAGCCTTCCCTCCGCGCCTGGAGCACCAGCCGATCTTCTACCCCGGAACGAGGGCTACGCCGTCCAGATCGCCCGCGACTGGAACACGTTGGACGAGGCGTCGGGCTTCGTCGGCTACGTGACGCGGTTCGTGCGATGAGAGAGTACCGGTCTGTCGTCAGGGTCGTGATCCTGGCAACCCTGATCGTCTTGCCGCTTGGCTTGACGGCCGAGGGAGCTTTGCCGTACGCGAAGTACGTTTGCCCGCCGCCCGATTCGGGGCTCGACGATGACCCGGAGGAGGAGTACGACGGAGAGGGGGAGATGACCTACAAGGACGTCCTTGCGCTCAAAGACGACTACTCCATCCGCCCCGCGCTTTACCGCGAGACCTGGTGGAACTTCATCATCGACATGCACGAGGCCGCCGTCTATAACGAATGGGTCTGCAGCGGCCTGCCGACCTAAAGCGGCACCAACCAAGACGACCCGGCGACGCGGTGCTACATCACCGCGTCGACCGGCGGCGGCTGCACCATACCACAAGATCTGCCGATGTTGGCGCTCGCCGACAGGTACGTTTTCAACTCACTGACCCCCGTGTTGGTGGAACGACCCGTGAGCGGCGAAAACTACCTGGTGTTCATCGCTCAGCAGAACAACAAGACCGGTGCGTTGGAATCCAGTTGCACCAAGTGCCCATGGACGGAGGGCACCGACCGGCAGGTGGCGAACGCCGCGGTGTCGGTTACCGCGTCGGCCGGCTTACCCAGCGGGTTCTTGTACTCGCGTACTTGCCCGGTCTCCGTGTCCGTCACCCGCAGGACGTAGGCGACGTTCGTCGTCGTGGCGGCGAAAACCCAGAAACGGTGGTTGATCGCGCAGCCGTCGAGCACCTTGACGAGCACTTCCCAGTTGTCGGGTCCGAAGAACCAGAAGAGCGCCGAGTCGTCGGAGCCCTGGGGGACCCGGTGGCCCGAACCGCTCTTGCCCGCGAAATCCGACCATTCGACCTCGACCTGGAAGCGTCCGCGGTTGAGGCAGGCGACGGTCTCGGCGGCTGTGCAGAAGGGTGGTGTCGGGCCAAAGTTTCGAGCGCGGATGAACGACTGATACAAGCCTGCCTCGAAGACTTCGAAGCTTGCCCAAGCCACGACAAAGCCCTCTCCCGACCGGGCGGCCACAGTGGGCTCAAATTGAAAATTGCTCGTCGTGGTATTGAGCTGTAGCTCCTCCCCGACTCGTTCTCCTGTTGACGAGAAACGTTGCCCCTGGATGCTGTCGTACCAGTTGTCGCTTCCGGCCGAGTATTCGCTCCCCCAGACGACGACGAACTCCCCGCCGCGTTCCATGGCCACAGCGGGCCACTCCTGGCGATCCGTGGTCGTCGTGTTGACCATGAAGCGATCGCTCAACGGCGTCGCGTCGGAGGCAAAACGGCGGGCAAAGACGTTGGTGTCGTCAAAAGTTGAGTCCGTCCACTCCATCCAGGCTACCACGAACTCCCCAGACGCGGCGACGTCGAGGGTGTTGAAAAGACCACGGGCGTAGCTGGTGTGGAACGCGAACGGCGGGCCGATCCGTGTACCGTCGGAGGAGAAGCGCTGTCCGCTGCCGCCCTCGACGGAATCCCATACGGCAAGGAAGCCTCCGTCAGGCGTCCAGTGGACGACGGGAAAAGAGGCTATCTTGGCCACGTTGTCGTCAACCTGGAATTCGCCGCCGAGCTCGCGCCCTGCCGACGAGAATCGACGGGCCTGGATGGTCGCCCGCTCCAGACTCTTCCGACGCTGCCAAACGACCACGAAGTCTCCTCTGGGGTTGACGTCAACGTCGGCCCAGTGCAGGTTGTAGCCGTCGCTGGCCGCACCGATCAGGAACTCGTCGCTCGCAGGGGAACCCGTCGAGTCGAATTGCCGGCCCCAGACGTCGATGGTCAACAGGTACGACGAGGGCCGCGTCCTGTGCCAGACGACGACGAACTTACCGTCGGGCGCCATCGCGACGTCAGGTCTCTCATGCATTCCCAGGTAGTCCTCGCTGACACGGAAATCGGCCGTCGAAGGAGTACCGTCGGAGGCAAATCGCCGCCCCCAGATGGACCAGTCGTAGCCGTAGGACGTGCCCTTGCCACGCTCCCAGACGACCACGAAGTTTCCTCGGGCGTCCATGTCCATGGCGGGCTCGAAGTCAAAGTCCCCTTCCCCGCTGAGCTTGTAGTCGTCCCCCAGCGGCTCCGGCGTCTGCGCCAACGCCAGGGCTGCCAACAGGACGCCCAAGACGGCCAGAACGAAACGCGTCGATGGTTTCAGCATAGCTCTCTCAATGCTTTGAAGGCTCCATCAGCATAACACGAAGCCATCGAGAGTCAAGCGCCAACCGACCGCGAGCTGACGCGACCAGCCAATCCGCTGCGCCACCCTTCACCCCCTCGCCACTTCTGCTAGACTCGCCCCCGTTGAGAGCCCAGATGGACGGGAAGAAGCTCGGAGACGAAGCCGCCCGCCCGACGCTGGAGCGCATCCGCGCCGACCGCGATCGCGTGTGTCCGAGGCTCCGTCCCTTCCTCGACACCATCCGGAGGCGGCTCTGCGACCGGCTCGCAGCGACGGCGTGAGTCGTCCTGACGCCCTTGCCGTCGAGCCCTAAATCAGGGTCGGAACGGCGGAAAAAGCCCTCGCGTCCGGTCGTGCCTTCGCGTTCCTTCGCGAGACTCCGGCGGGAGTCGAGGGCGAGAGCGAGCGGCCGGCGGGCGAGAGTGAGCGGCCGGGCGCCACCTCCCAGAGCCGTTTCTCGAGTCGCCGGACGCGAGCGACCTGGTAGGGCCACGGCGCTCGCGAGCCAAGGCAGAGTTGGCTCCACTTCTCGACCTGGGCAGAGAAATCGGGGTGGTCATCGTCTTGCGGTGATCGTACCTCAGGGGTCGGCGGACGACCACGACGACAGGTCACCGGACTCGAAGCCGTCGGCAAAGACCTGTGCGCCAAGCCCCTCGGCCCACAGCTCGAAGCCGGCGTCCGGGTCGCCGGCGTTGAAGAAGACTCGGCCGCCGGCCGGCGTGAACTCCCGCGGGCTGGACGACCCCGGTCCCGGAAAGAGGTCCCCGAGGCGGCGTGGAACGAAGTCATCGGGGCCCATCACCCACGGCTCCAGACCGTGGACGCCGTCGGCGGCGGCGAAGAACAGACGGTCGCCAGCGACCGTGAGCTGCTGTGGGATGCTAGGCTCGGGACCCTGGCGCAGGTCCGCGTGGAGCCGCGTGCCGGCCTCGGTGCCGTCGGTCACCCACAGCTCCTGGCCGTGGACGCCGTCGTCGGCACTGAAGAACACACGGCCTCCGAAGGCCTGGAGCTCGTACCCCTTCAGCGGGTAGGGTCCCAGCTGAATGGTCCGCAAACGCCGCGTGCCGGCCGCCGTGCCATCGCTCACCCAGAGCTCGGACGTCCGCTGCTGGCGGAGGGTGAAGACCAGCTGGTCGCCGGCAACCACGGATACCGGACTGTAGATAGAACCCTCCACGGAGGTGACGAACGTCAGACCGGCCGTGTCGTCGAAGACCCACAATTGGTATCCTCCCGGGGCGAGAACGAAGATGAAGAGGCGGTCTCCCACCGTCCGCAGATTCGTTATGAACGAATACTCACAATCGGGGCAAAGGTCCTGCGCCCGCGCGACGAGTCGGGTACCGGCGGTGATGCCGGTACCGTCGATGGTGCCAGTGCTGCGCCACAGCGTGTCGTGGACCACCAGGAAGAGGTCGCCGCCGAAGGTCTCGGTCTCCAGCACAAAACCACAATCCTCGATCGGGCAGAAGGGGAGGTCTCTGAGGTCGCCGACGAAGCGGGTGCCGTCGCGGGTGCCGTCGCTGCGCCAAAGTTGGAGAGGGTTTCCTCTGGAGAGGGCGACGAAATAGAGAAAACCGTTATACTCGCGGGCACCCCAGGGATAGGCGACAATCAGCAGGGTATCGTCGAGCAACTGGACGAGAGAGCCGTCGTCCTCGAGGACGGAGAGGCCCAATTGCCATGGATTCGTTTCGAAGAAAAAGGCCCGGCCGGCGGCCGAGATCGGCTGCAGATACCGATCGCTGACGATTTGAGTGCCCGCCGCGGTGCCGTCGGTGATCCCTGTCTGGAGCGGCGGAAAGGCGTTGAAGAGCAGCTTGCCCCGGTGCTCCACCAGCCGCCGCGGATCACCCGACGGAGGAGTAGGCGGGCGCTCGAGAGCCCTGGTGCCGGCGACGGTGCCGTCGCTCGTTACCAGGCTGCCATACAGGCTCAACGCCACGCCCTGATCCGTGGCGGTCATCTCCAGGGCCGGTCCCAGGAAGGATCGAAGCGGAATCGTCGTTTCAGGCGTGCCGGAGGATCGATAGAGAACCCCTCTCGAGCTTGGGTCTTCGGCCACCAGGTAGAGGTAGGGGCCCGATGCCACCATTTGTCTGACCCTGCCAGGAAGCTGGCCGACGGAAACAACGTCGTCGGCTCCGACACCGATCGACAGCAACGTGTACGGAGACTTGATGGTAGCGAAGTAGAGCCGGCCGTCGTAGATCGCCGCAGCCCAGTCGACGTCGACGATCGGAACCGCCGGCATGCCGAAGAAGACCGGCCGAGTGCCCTCCGGGCTGCCGTCACTCTGCCAGAAATATCGCTGCCAGACGCCATCGGCCAACTGGTGGAAAGAGAAGAAAGCCCGGCCGCCGTCTGTAAACTGCAAGTGCGCTAGGTCGGTCTCGTTGCCGGCCGGTTTCTGCCAGATACGGCGGGTTCCCGCGGCTGTGCCGTCGCTCACCCAGAGGGCAGACGAGTCGGACCGTTCGGCGAAGAAAAGCAGGTCGCCGACGGGCAACGGTTCGTCGAAGGCGGCCCCGCGGCTGCCCCCCTCAGTGGCCAGCCGCTCGACGCGGACGCCGTCGCTCCACCAGAGCTCCACGCCCCAGAGCAGGAAGAGGTTGGGCCCCGCCACCGCGACCTGCGGACCGGAGGACAGCCGGTCGGTGAGGAGCGTTGTACCGTTCAAGGTGCCGTCACTCAGCCACACCTCGCCGTTGGCCCGCGCGTAGACCGCCTGCTCGCCCCAGGCGACAACGGACCTGCGATATCTGTTGGGCATCGTGAACGGAAAGGTGGTCAGCCTCTGGGCTCCTCTGACGGTCGTACCGGGCGCGGTCCAGAGCTGGCAACCGCGGGCCTCGCCGCAGCTCTCGAAGAAGAGGCGATCACCGACGACGGTCGGCCAGCGAGCGTCGCCCGAGCAACGGCCCGGACAGATGTCGGCGACGACGCGGGTACCCTCGGGGGTGAGGTCGCTGCGGAAGAGCTCGGCTCCCGTCCAGGTGGTTCGGCTCCTGAAGAAGAGGTTGCCCTGGAAGGTGACCAGATTCGCCCCGGTGAACGGCCCCGACACGGCCGGCCCCGGGGCCAGGTCGACGACCCGGCGGACCTGTTCGCGAGCCGGCCGGCGAGCAGAAGCGGTCAGGGTCCCGGCCGACAGGATGAGGATCAGGAAGAGAGTCAGGCGCTGTTTTTTTCTCATGGTAGCCTTGCCTCTATAGTACGAGGACATCCGGCGGTGGTCAAGCCTTTCGTTTCATCGGTGGCGCGCTGGCGGTGGCGGCGCTCGGCGCCCTCTTTCAGGCCCGCCAGTCGGCGGCGAGCGGCGGGCTCGACGTCGACGCGGCGCTCGATCCCGAGCTGCGAGCGGCGCTCGATCCGGCGACGCTCGACGCCCTCCAGGGAGCGTTGCTCCACGCCCTCGACGGCGTCTTCGGCGCGTTGACGGGGATCTCCGTGGTGGTGCTCCTCTGCGCGGCGGTGTTTCCGCGGGGTGGCGCGGAGGAGCTGGCCTGGCGGGAGGATGGCAAATGAGTCGCCGATTGACGCCCGGGGCTCTGGGAGCTAGACTGGCTCGTGGGCTCGGCGACGTAAAAGGACCGAGCCAAGACGAACCCGGAGTCTCCCATGAGCCAAATGACGGAAGCCGCGCAACTCTCAGAGCTGTCGAGCCTGACGAAGTCCAGGTCCGACGTTCGCTTAGAGTCACCTCGGCCGAAGTCGGACGCAGCTCGTCCCAGCTTGTTCGCAATCGCCTTGATGGTCGGCGCTCTCGGTTTGTCTGTGGCGGATTCGCTCCCTGGTGGATTGAGTGGCGGTGGCGGCTTCTTGCTGGGATTGACCGGAGCCCTTGTAGTGTTTTCCGGTTTGGGCTTCCTGGCGGCGCTTCGTGAACAAAGAGCCGCCGAGACGCCTCGCGGAGGCCAGGAAGATGGATCCTAAAGAGTGGTTCCCGAAATGGGCCACCCGAAGTGACCTCGCTGCGGCCGCGTTAGGCTACGCAACTGGGTTTGCCGTCGACATCTTCTACTTTCCTGCCGGTGTCCCTCCGGGAACGACAGCAGGCGTCTTTGCGGTCGGCACGGTGGGTTTGAAGAACTCCGTGCAGACCGTTCTTGAAGCTTATCGGCAGAGAAAGCGGAGGGAACGAGGTCGTTTGGCCCTGGAGGAAAAAACCCGCCTCTTGCATCAAACCCTGGCCGAGGAGGAGCTCGAAGAGCCTGCCGGGAAACTTGCTCAGGATCTTCAACTCTGGCGGAAAGGGATCCTTGAAGATCGTGATCTCCAGCAAATTTTGACCGAGGCGATTCGGGACTACCGAAGGAGCAGGCGACTTGAGCCTGATCCGTACAATCCCGTGCGAGGCCGGGGCCAGAGTCTGGAAGTGGACGCGGAGTAAACAGCCCTCCCGCAAGGGAGGGCCTTTGTAGTCGGCGTGCCGGCGCGTGAACGGTTCACGCGCCGAACCTCCCAGGCTTGGGTTAGACTTCGGTCTCCTGGAAAGAAGGTCATGAACCTCGTCGGCACCACCATCGGACACATCCGCATCGTCGACACCCTGGGCAAGGGTGGGATGGGAGAGGTCTACGCCGGCTACGACGAGGCCTTGAAGCGCAAGGTGGCGGTCAAGGTGATCCGCGCCGAAAAGCGCCTCGACGCGGAGACCAAGGCACGTTTCCTGCGCGAGGCGCGGATCCTCTCACAGCTCGACCACCCCGGGATCTGCCGGATCTACGATCTAGTCGAGGACGCAGAGAGCGACTTCCTCGTCCTCGAGCTCGTCGAAGGCAGGAGCCTCAAAGAGGCTTTGAAGGAGGATCTCGGGACGACGGAAAAGCTCCGGATCGCCGAGCAGGTGGCATCCGCGCTGGGTGCGGCCCATGCCCGTGGCGTCGTGCACCGCGACCTCAAGCCGGAAAACGTCATGCTCACCCCCGACGGCGAGACCGCTTCCGGCGGGGCCGCCTCCGGCCGGGTCAAGGTGCTCGACTTCGGCATCGCTCACTCCGTCGACGAGCGGCTGGCGGCATCGATCGAGGAGCCCCGCCAAAGCGATCCTTCGACCGGCCGTCGCGGAGCTCCTTTCCCCACCGGGCCCGTCGACGTCCCGGAGACCGGCGAGGTCTCTCTCGCGGAGCCGAGGCTGACGAGAACGGCCGTGAGCTCCGCTTCTCCGGGCGCCGGTCCTTCCTCGTCCGGGGAGTCCGGTCCTTTCGTCGAGACGCGGCTCGGCACCGTCATGGGGACGATCGCCTACATGAGCCCGGAGCAGGCACGGGGCGAGCGCGCCACCGCGGCCGGGGACGTCTACTCCCTGGGCCTCGTGTTCCAGGAGCTTTTCACCGGCCGCGCCGCCTACGAGGAAGGCATGAGGCCCATGGTGCATCTCATGAAGGCCGCGGCCGGCGAGACACGGCCGGTCACCGGGATCGACCTGGAGCTCGCGGCGCTCGTCACCCGGATGAAGTCGCTCGCTCCCGAGGGGCGTCCTTCAGCAGCCGAGACGGCGGAGCGGTTGCGGTGGATTCGCGATCGTCCGCGGCGGCGGTTGCTGCGCCTGGCGGCGGCCGCGGTCCTCGCCGTCCTCTTCCTCGGGACGCTCAAGTACACCCTCGACCTGCGCCGCGCCGAGCGACGGGCGAGCGAGGCCCGCCGCGAGGCCGAGAAGGTCTCGGAGTTCCTGGTGAGCCTCTTCGAGGTCTCGGATCCCGGGAAGGCCCTCGGCGACACCGTCACGGCCCGGGAGCTCCTCGACAAGGGCGCGGCAAGGATCGCCGAAGAGCTCCGCGACGAGCCCCTGACCCAATCGCGGGTGATGCTGACGATGGGCCGGGTCTATCGCCGGCTGGGCCTCTACGAGAAGGCCCGGCCGTTGCTGGAAGAGGCGCTCGACGTGCGGCGCGATCTGCTCGGCGACGAGCACTTCGGAACGGCCGCTTACCGCGACCACCTGGCAAGCCTCTACCACGACCAGGGCGACTACGAGCCGGCCGAACCGCTTTTTCAGAGCGCCTTGAAGATCCGCGAAGACGTGCTGGGGCCCGAGCACGTCACCGTCGCCGCGAGCCTCAACAACCTGGCGTTCCTCTACCGCGCCTGGGGCCGGACCGAGCAGGCCGAGCCGCTCTTCCGGCAGGCTTTGGAGATCCAGGTGAAAGCCCTCGGCTCCAAGCATCCGGACGTCACGAGGAGCCTCAACAACCTCGGCGAGCTCTACCGGGCCCGCGGCGAGCACAGCCGGGCGGAGCCCCTGCTGCTGCGGGCGGCCGAGGTCCAGGAAGAGCGCTTCGGATCCGACCATCCCGAGGTGGCGGTGAGCCTCAACAACCTCGCCATGGTCTACCACGAGCAGGGGGAGGCCGCGCGGGCCGAGCCCCTGTACCTGCGCACCCTGGCAATCTTCGAAAAAGTCCTCGGTCCCGTTCACGCCGACGTGGCCACGATCTTGAACAACCTCGCGGAGCTCTACCGTGTCACGGGCGACTACCGCCGGGCGGAGCCTCTCTACCAGCGCGCCCTGGCGATCCAGGAGGAGGCATTGGGACCGATCCACCCCAGCATCGCCGTCACGCTCGCCAACCTCGCCGACCTCTACAGCGCCAAAGGCGAGAGGACGCGGGCCGAAACTCTCTACCGACGCGCTCTAAGGGTCCAGGAAGAGGCGCATCCAAGCGTCGCGGTGACTTTGAACCACCTGGCCGACCTTGACACCCGGCTAGGCCGGACCGAGGAAGCCGAGGCCCTCTTCCGGCGCTCGCTGGCGAGCACCGAGCAAGCACTGGCCGAGCAGCCGGAGAGCCGATCCGCACAAAGCCGGCTCGCGGCGACCCAAGTCGGACTGGGAAAGCTGTACCAGGTCCTGGGATCGAGCGAGCAGGCCACGGAGGCCTGGGACCGCGCCGTCGCCTTGATGGAGCCGTTGACGGCCGGCTCCGAGGTCGTCGCCTACGCCCACGTCCACGCCCTGGCGCTCCTTTACCTCGGCCGTGTCGACGAGGCTCGTCCGCTGGCATCCCGGCTGCTGGCGAAGGGCTGGAGCCATCCGGATTTTCTAGAGCTTTGCCGGGAGCACGGGCTGTTGGAGAAGATCACCCGGGGATAAATCCCCGGGCTAATTTCAAAAGGCGCCCTACGGGCTTACCGGCTAAAGCCGGAAGAATCCCGCGGCTTCAGCCGCAGAGCCCGTAGGGCGCCCTTCAAAATGTAGCCCGGGGTTTCAACCCCGGGTGGACTCACTTCGCCTCGACGAAGAGCTCTCCCTCGTCCAGGCGGTAGCTCAGATCGCTCCCCTTCAACACCATCGAAGCCACCTCGGTCGGCGTCAGGTCCTCGGCGTCGCCCTGCAGGATGGTGACCGTAGAAGCGAGGTCTTCGACGTCTTCGTCGGCGAACTGAAGCGTCCATCCGCCTTCACGGACCACCCAGTCGAGCACCTCGCGGAGCGGCCTTCCCGCGAGGTCAGGGACGGGCGCGGTCTCCAGCACCCAATCCCAGTCCGAGCCGTAGATCGAGCTCGTGCCGCGCGTCAGGGTGCCGTCGCCGTCCATTCGCAGCTCGACCCCGGCGCCCGCTTCGTGGGCCGCCTCGTCGCGAGAGAGGACGATCCTGCCCTCGCGGACCCGCACCCGTAAGGACCCCTCGTCGAGCATCCGGACTTCGAACTGGGTCCCGACGTCGCGCACCACGCCCAGGGTCGTACGCACCTCGACCGCGGATTCGCCCTCCGAATCGACGTAGACGGCTCCCCGCTCCAGTACCAGGGCGGAGCTCGACTCGACCCTTACCCGGGTGCCGATATCGAGACGGATCGACGGGCCGCCGGCCATCCGGATGGCGGCGCGGCTGGGAATCGAGCTGGGGGCCGCCTGGGTCTCGATCACGGCTCCCGCAACGATCGGCTCCTCGGCGCTCAGGGTCAGGAGGCGTGAAGGGTCTCTTGCCGTGCTCGCAGGCAGCATGGCGACGGAGCCATGTCGGCGCGATCGCCCCCGCGGGCCGTTCGAGAAACAAGGTGGTCGTCATGGCGTCGTTCATGGGGTTTCTCCTTCTCGGACCGAAGATCTCGTGTCGACGACGAGCGTGCCGTCCTCGAGGCGGTATTCGAGGCCGCTCGCCGGTAGCCAGAGCTGCGCCGCCTGAAGCGGCGTCAGCCCCTCGGTGTCGCCGCTCAAGGTCGCGGCCGCGGCGCGGACGGCCAGCTCGCCGTCCGTGTAACGCAGGGTCCATCCGCCTTCGCGGCAGAGCCAATCCAGGAATTCGTCGAGCGTCCGGCCTTCGGCCTGGAAGGCGGGCGCGGCGGCGAGGATCCAGTCCCACTCGCCGCCGTAGACCGCGACGCTGCCGCGCGCCACCGTGCCGTCGGCGGCGACCGTGAGCTCGGTCCCGGCCCGCCCTTCGTGGATCTCGCCGTCTTGCTCGAGGAGAACCGCACCTTCGCGCACCCGGACCCGCAGCGAGCCTTCGCCGCCGTCGAGCAACCGGACCTCGAACTGGGTCCCCACGTCGCGGACGACACCCAGGGACGTGCGGACCTCGACGGTCGCCTCGCCGGCCGAGTCGACGTAGACGGCACCCCGGACGAGCTCCAGGACGCTTTCGGAACGGAGCCGCACCTGCGTACCGGCGTCGAGGCGCAGCGACACCCCGTTGGCCAGGACGAGGGCGCTCCGGCCACCGCCGGTGTCGACCAGGGCGCCGGTCGAGACGGCCTCGCCGGCGCGCACCGGGCCCGTCGATTCTCGCGGCTCGACGCTCACCGAATCGGCGACGACCTCAAACGTCGCGACCTCCCGCGGCGAGAGGCCGCTCCGGTAGACGAGCCCGACGGCCACGAGCGCCGTCGCCGCGGCGAGCCAGACGCCGGGGTGCCGGTAGCGCTTCCACCGCGCGTGGGTGTGCACCGTCCGCTGCCATTCCGCCTGCGCCGCGGCGCGCGCCGCGGCCATCGCGTCAGCGGGGACCTCGGGACGCGGCCCGACGACGCGCAGCAGGCGGCGGATCGTCGCGTCGTCGCAGTCCGGTGGGTCTTCGAGGGGCCGTGCCCCGAGCGGTTTATCGTTCATGACGGATACTCCAAATGGATTTCAGCTCTTTGAAACGGCAGCAGGTTCGAGCGCCGTTCGAGAGCTTCGAGGGCGTCGCGGAAGGTTTGGCGGGCGCGCGTCAGGAGCGACTCGGCTGCCTTGGGGCCAACCTCGAGCCGAGAGGCGATTTCCTTGACGGAAAGGCCGTGGAGGTACTTCCACTCAAGGATGTCGCCGTAGCGCGACGGCAGACGGTCGAGGACCGAGTGAACGAGCCGGACGACCTCTTTTTGACGCAGGGCCTCGTCAGGGCTTTCGAGGCCGGCGGGAAGGGAATCGAGGACCGCACCGATCTCGGGATCGTCCTCGACGAGCTCGACCGGAGCCGGCGCCCGCTTCCGGCGCCGGTAGACGGCGCTGATCTCGTGCCGGCAGATCGTGTAGAGCCAGGCCACGAGCGACGCCTCGCCGCGGTAGCTCGCGAGGTGCGTCATGGCCTTGACGACCGCCGTCTGCGCCACGTCGCGCGCCAGCTGGTCGTCGCCGTCGAGCCGCGCCAGGGCGAAGCGGTAGAGGCCCGGATAGCGGCCTTCAAAAAACTCGTCGAAGGCCTGCTGGTCGCCGTCGAGCATCCGCTCGGCCAAGGCCGCGTCGTCGTGTTCCAGCTCGGGTGGTCTTCGTGGTCGTAGTCGCATGGGTCAACGCCCCTCCGACTTTCTAGAGTCTCACGAGCGTAAAATCCTTCGCGGAAAATGATCTCCACCCGGGGTTAAAACCCCGGGTGCTTGCTAGAAGTCCCAGGTGATCCCGAACGACGGCAGGATCCCGCCCCAGGGGTCGAAGACGGCCTCGACCTCGACCTCGCCGTCGTCGTTGATCTTGAGCTCGAACTCGTCGACGTCAAAACCGGCGACGTTCAGGCGGTCGTAGACGTTCTGGACCTCGAGAAAAAACGTCAGGTTTCCCTTGCGCAGATGCCATTCCCGGCTCGCCCGCAGGTCGAGCCGGTGGTAGGCCGGCAGGCGCTCGCCGTTGATCGGCCCAAAGGTCGGCACGACCTCGAGCTCGCCTTCGTCGTCCTCCTCGATCCGGCCCGAGACCACCGTCGTCGGCCAGCCGGTGTGGTACCGCCAGGCGAAGTTGAGGTGCCAGTGCTCTCCGGCGCGGACGTCGAAGTCGAAGTTAAACGCCTGCGGCTGGTCGATCCGGCGCGGCACGTCGCGCCCGTCGATTCGGTCCTCGGCCTCGGAGTAGGTGTAGTTGCCCCACCATTCGACGCGTTTTCCCGCCCGGCCGCGCAAGAAGAGCTCGACCCCGCGGGAGCTCGACGACTCGGGCAGCACCCGGTAGCGGTCGGGCTCGAGCTCGGAGAAGGTGCTGACCGGCTCCAGGAGGTTCTCGTAGCGCCGCCGGGGATCGCGGACGGGGCGGTCGTAGGCCTCGACGCGAAGCATGAGGCCCGAGGTGTCGAAGGCATGCTCGAAGCCGAGCACCCGGTGCTCGGTCCGCTCGTCGGGATAGAGCGTCGTCTCGCCGTCCTCGACCTGGAGCTCATAGGAACGCTGGCTCTGGTAGAAGTGGCCCCAGGCGGCCCGCAGGGTGCTCGAGGTGCCGACGACCCACACCAGGTTGAACCGCGGGCTCAGGTGCTTGTCCCCGGCGAGGTCGTAGTCGTCCCAGCGCAGCCCGAGCTCCAGGGTCACCGCTTCGTGCGGCCGGATCCGGTCGGCGACGTAGAAGCTGTAGGACTCGCCGGTCAGCGTGTCGACGAGCGAGGTGACGCCGGTACGCGGCTCGCTACGGATCTCCTCGAACGTGTCCTCGAGGACGCGCAGGTTCAGGTAGTCGTAGTCGGTGTCGAGGCGCCGGACGTCGAAGCCCCACTTGAGGTAATGGCGCCCGCCGCTCTGGAAGTTCCAGTCTTGCTTCAAGCCGACGGCGTCCATGGTGCGCTGGTCGCGGATGGAGAACTCGTCCTCGTCCTCGATCTTGAAGCCGCGGCGATCGCGCGTCACCTCGCCGACCGAGAAGACTGTGTCGGCGAAGAGCCGTTCGCTCAGGATGAGTTGGTGGGCAAGCCACGAGTAGGTGCTGGAGTAGTCGGTGAGGAACCGCTCCGTCCCCTCCTCCATGGAGATGAAGTCGAGCTGGTCGCCAGCGTAGAGGACGTGGAGGGCGAGGCTCTGTCGGTCGCCGAGCCGGTATTCGAGCTTGCCGAAGCCGTCCCAGTATTCCGGTTCTTCCACGTTGCCCAGGAAATCGAGAGTCAGGGCGAGCACCCCATAGCGCGCGACGCCGAGCCACAGTCCGCGGCCGTCGCCAAAGGTGCCCGAACCGCCGGCTTCGACGTTGACGATGCTCATGCCCAGGTGGTATTGCCGCTCGACCGGCAACCGGGTGTTCATCGAGAGCACACCGCTCATGCGACCGCCGTACTCGGCCGGCAGGCCGCCGGTAATGAGATCCACCTCGCCGAGCGCCTTGGGCGGGATGATCGAGAGCCCGCGGCCGAAGTCCTGCAGGTGGAAGGGATCGAAAAGCTCGACCCGGTCAAAAAGGACGAGCACTTCGTCGGGACGCCCGCCGCGGATGCTGAAGCTTGCCGAGACCTCCTCCCCCGCCACGCCCGGTAAGAGCGTCATGGAGCGGAAGATGTCGTCGCCAAGGTGCGGCAGGGCGAGGATCTCCTCGCGGGTCAAGGAGAGAGCCACCGCCGGATCCTCGCGCAGCAGGGAGATGCGGCTCGGGGTGACGACGATCTTTTCGAGAGCCAGCGGCGCCGGATCGAGCTCCAAGATCAGCTCGACCTCATCCGCCAGGAGCTCGACCTCCTGGTAATGGACGACGTAGCCGGGATGGCGGGCGGCGAGCGTCCAGGTGCCGGGCTCGACGCCGTCGAGGACGAACGTCCCGTCGGCCGCGGTTCGGACGTCGTGATCCGTCTTCGGGATCAGGACCTGAGCGTTCGCCACCGGCTCGCCGGTCTGCCGGTTGCGGACCACACCGCGGACGTCGAGCGCCAGCGGCTCGGACCGCGGCACGACCACAAGGCGTCCGCCGGGGCCTTCCTCGAAGGTCAGGCCGTGCGGGGCCAACAGCTCGGCGAGGACCTCGCGCGGCTCCCGCGAGCGCGGCTCGGAGCGGACCCACATGTCGGGGCGGACGACGTGACTGGTGAAGAGGATCCTGAGCCCTTGCTCGCGAAGCTCGACGAGGGCGTCGGCGAGGGAACGGCCGGCGTAGCCCTTCCCGGCCGCGATGGCGCCGAGAGCCGTCGTGCTCAGGACGAGAGCGATCAGGCCGATCACCACCGTTCGCCTGGCATGGGCTATCTTGGGGTCTGACGTCATCTCGCCTCCCGTCTTGTCACCGGGAGCGCGATCATATCCGAGGGACCGAGCTCCGCGCAAAAAGGCGGAACCCTCCCGCGGATTTTCAGGAGATCCCAAGCTCCTCTGTGAGAGGCTTCGCGGCGATCCCGTTGGCGGCGGTCGCAAGCACGTCGCTGTCCGACCAGCATGTCTTGGTGACGAAAGAATGTGTGGAATCTTTGGAATGGTCTCCCTTCAAGGTGAGGCTCTTGACCAACCGGAACGCCTTGAGGCCATGGGCCGGTCGCTACGGCTCCGAGGACCGGACGGACGCGGCTGCCTGCGGCGGGGGCACTTCGCTCTGGGCCACGAGAGGCTTCGTGTCGTCGACCTTCACAAGCGAGCCGACCAACCCTTCGACGACCCCGAGTCGCGGTGCCACCTCGTGTGCAACGGCGAGATCTATAACTCCGAGTCCCTGCGCCGGCGCTACCGCGACTACCCGTTCCGTTCCCGCTGCGACGTGGAGACGATCCTCCCGCTCTACCTCGACCGGGGTGTCGAGGGGCTCAGCGAGCTCGACGGTATGTTCGCGATGGTGCTCTGGGACGAGTCGACCCGGACGTTGACGATGGGGCGGGACCGCGCCGGCGAGAAACCTCTGTTCTACCGCCGAATGGGGAAGGAAGTGTGGTTCGCCTCGGAAGTGCAGACGCTGCTCTCGGGGCGGCGCGACCTCGACGAGGCGGCGCTACGTTCCTACCTGACCCTGGGTTACGTGCCCGAGCCGCGGACGATGTTCGCCGAGGTCCGCAAGCTCTCCGCGGGAACTTTCGTGAGCTTCACCGCGCAGGGCGAGAGCCTGCACCGGTATTGGCAGCCCGACGTGATCGCGTCCGCGAGCGTCGAGGCCGAATCGGCGGGCGAGCGCCTGCGCGACCTGCTGCGGGCGGCGGTCCGCAAGCAGGCGGTCGCCGAGGTGCCGGTCGGCGTCTTCTTGAGCGGCGGGCTCGACTCTTCCCTGCTGGCTTCGTTGGCCGTGCAGGAGACCGCTGGCCAGCGCCTCCACACCTTCGCGGCTCGATTCACCGAGGACTCCTACGACGAGGCCGATTGGGCCGCCCAGCATGCTCGGCACCTGGGCACGGAGCACAGGGAGGTCCAGGTCGACGAGAGCTCTCTCGCGCAAGCTTTCCAGGCGGTGGCCGAGAACCTGGCCGAGCCCCTGGCCGACCCGGCGATCCTCCCGACCTACCTCCTTGGCCGGGAGGCCCGCAACCACGTAAAAGTGGTGCTGAGCGGCGAGGGCGCCGACGAGCTTTTCGGCGGCTATCCCACCTATCTCGGCCACAACCTGACGCCCTGGGTTCGGGCCTTGCCGCTGTGGATCCGCGGCTCCCTTCGTCGGGCCGCCGATCACCTGCCCACATCGCACCGGAAGGTGACGCTCGAATACCTGGTCAAGCGTTTCCTGGCGGCCGCCGAGGAGCCCTGCTGGATCGAGCGGCACCTGAAGTGGATGGGGCCCGGCTTGCAGGGCCTGCTCGCCAGCGGCGGCGAACCGGGGGCCGGCCAACCGGCGGCGGCCTCGCTCTCGTTCCTTCCGTTCTCCCCGGCCAGGGACGGCGCCAGCGGCGCGATGCTCCTCGACTACTGCAGCTACCTGCGCGACAACCTCCTGGTCAAAGTCGACCGGGCCGTCATGATGAGCTCGGTCGAGACCCGGACGCCGTTTCTCGACCGCGACCTCGCCGCCTTCGCGCTGGCGATGCCGGATCCGCTCAAGATCCGCCGTCTGGAAACCAAGACGCTCTTGAAGAGCGTGGCCCTGGAGTGGCTGCCCAGAGCTCTCGTCTACCGCCGGAAACGGGGCCTGAGCGTACCCATATCTGCATGGATCAACAACGGCCTGCGGGGCGAAGCCGACCGCCTTTTGGCACCTGAGCGTTTACAGCGGCAGGATATCCTCGACCCGAAAAAAGTCACACGCATGCTCGACGAACACCGGCGGGGTCAAATCGATCACGGCCGCGGTCTCTGGGCCCTGATCGTCCTCCAGTCCTGGCTCGAACGCTGGCTACCGGAACGGGCCGGTTGAAGAAAGGGAGCGTTATGAAAAGCGTCTACGACGTGTTCAACCCGAAAGGGGTCTTGCTCTTGGCCGTGGTCCTCTTCGGCTGGAACATCTGGGGCTATGACCTCTGGGCACCCGACGAACCCTACTTCGGCGAGGGTGCCCGCGAGATGGTCGCTGACGGAAAGTGGGTCGTCCCACACGTCAACGGAGAGGTGACGACCGACAAGCCACCGCTGTTTTTTTGGCTGATCGCGTTGTTCTCTCTGCCGTTGGATTCCGTGACTTCGATCACGGCGCGGCTGCCGTCGGTTCTCGCAGCCCTGGGATCGATCCTTCTGATCGTTCGTCTCGGCCGTCGGATGGCCGGTCCGCGCACAGCCACCCTGGCGGGAGTGATGCTCGTCACCACCCACATGTTCTGGGCCAAGGCGCGATGGGCGCAGATCGATTCGCTCCTGTGCTTCCTGATCCTGGTGGCGCTGAGCGCGTTCGAGAGCTTTCGCAGGGGCAAAACCCCGGGCAGCGGGGCCGGGCTCCTCTTCTGGGGCGCCGCGGGTCTCGCAGTGCTGGCCAAAGGTCCCGTCGGCCTGCTGGTGCCCTTGGGAATCGCCCTCGCCACCCTGGCCTTGGATCGCCGCCTCCGCGAATGGGGTCACTTCGCCCCGTTTTCAGGTCCTCTGGTCTTTATCGCCATCACCGGGGCGTGGGTGACCGCCTCGATCGTCTGGGGCGGCGACTATTCGGTCTGGGCCGCTCTGCGCCAGCACTTCGTCGACCGGGCGATCCATGGCATGCACCACGTCCAGCCGCCCTGGTACTACCTCCAGGTCGTTCCCTACGCTCTTTTCCCCTGGAGCTTCCTCCTTCCGGGGGCCCTCCTTCTCGCCTGGCGCCGCCGTCGGGAGGCCGACGACCGCTTCCTGCTGGTGGCGAGCCTCTTCGTCGTCGTGTTCTTCACCGTCCCGACCGAGAAGCGGGATCTCTACATCCTGCCGGCGGTGCCGTTTTTCGCCTTGATGAACGCACGGCTGGTGGCGGCGGTGCTCGGCTGGTGGGAGCCGGAAAGCGGAGCCACCGGGAAGGTCCCGGGACCACGGTGGGTCACCTGGCCCCAGGGGCTCGTGGGAGCTGTGCTGATCCTCGTCGCTTGTGCCCTTCCCTTTGTCGCTCCCAGGTTCGGCGACGAGCTCGTCCTGGCGGCGTGGGGGCTCGGTGCCGTGATGTTGGCCGGCGGATTGGCCGTCGTGACGGCAACGATACGCGGCCGGCCGTTCCAGGCGGTGACACACACCGCGCTCGCCATGGCGGCGATGCTGCTGGTGGTGGTGAGCTTCGTTTACCCGGCGCTCAACCCGAAAAAGTCGGGTCGGGACCTGGCCTACGAGGTTCGCGACGCCACCGCCGAGTCGCGGGCCGCCGGCCGGCCGGTCCTCGGCTTCGACCTCGGCAACCTGCCGCGGCCGGTCAACTTCTATTCGCCCGGCGTCTACCTGAAGGAGATCCCTACGGCCGAGCAACTGCAGGCCGAGCTGGCGGCGGGGGAGACTACCTATATGGTGGCTAACGAGAAAGCCCTACCGACGTTCCCGGACGACCTCCGGGAACGAATGTCCGTCCTCTACTCGACCCGGTTGAGCCGCAGAGACGTCGTCGTCGTTCGCGTCGACCCGGCTGAGAAACGCGAGCCTTCGCCTCCCTGAGGTCACGGCTGCGTGTTGATGCCCTTGTCGTACAAGAAGTACTTGACCTTATGTTCACGAGGAATCTGCGCTTCCGGCTCGCGGTAGCGGTTGACGTAGTCGATGATACGGGGCTTGGCATTGCCCCTTTTTTTCTCATAGTCCAGGAAGTCGGAGGGGTAGAAGTCGAAGATCTTGGAGAGGTGAACGATCCCGCTCGTGCTGTCGACCCAGCAGTTCCGCGGATCGGTGACGAATTCGCGGATCGCGCTGTCGAGTTGCTCTTCCAGCTGCTCCGCCTCGAAGGCTTCACGCGGCAAGCGTGGGCAGGAGATCGAAGCGCAGTTGAGTACCGCATGAACCCGAGGATCCTGGAATTGGGCACGAATCAGCTTGTCCTCCAGGTGCTTGAGGCTCATCGCTTCACCGCCGACTCGGACCTTCATGAGGACGAAGAAGCTCAGGCCGGAAACCAGCCCGCTCCAGACGCTCTTCTGTTCCGGCCCGCGCGCCAGGACTCCTTGAAAGACCAGGGAGTTGTAAGCGTTGACGTAATAGACGAGCCGGTCGGCTCGGCTCGGAAAGAGCTGCGGGTGGCTCTCGGGGCTCTTGCTTTCGACTGCCGCGAAGTAGCGGTCGAAGACCGCTCGGTCGGCGGCCAGACCCTCGTAGTCGACGAGCCCACGGTCATCGACGAATTCTTGCAGCACCGCCGTCCAGTCGTCGTGAGAAAAGGGCTCCGCGGCGTCGGCAGCCGCAGACAGAGCTAGAAACGTTGCGCTCAGGCAGGAGGTAGTCAACCAGTTGCGACAGCTCATGTACTTCCTCTCACGTTCGTGGTTTCTTGGTACTTGCCGTCGTGAAGGGTGCGCCTGTCGACGCCGCCGGCGGTCTGCGCGGCATAGAGCTCCTGTCGCTGCTCGACGTTCATCGAGCACATGGGAACGGCCTCCCAGCCGTCGCCGTGGCGCACGGCGCCACGGAACGAGCAAGCGGCCAGCCGGCGGTGCACCGTCTCGGATCCCGAACGCACCTCTTGAGCGCTCATGAAGTTGTGCTGGACGACGTTGAGAAAGGCGACGCGGCGCCTGGCCAGGCGACGAAGCGTCTGGAAGAAACCGAGACGCTCCCGCCGCAGCAGAGACCACGTATAACGCCAGGCTACAGCCAGCACCGACGGGCGCCGAAGGATCAGTGCCAGGCGCCGGAGGTTGGTCTCCAATGACCTGGCCTCCCGCGACCCGACGCCGCCAAAGATGCCGAGCAGGGCGTCCCAGAGCGCTCGGCTCTCCGTGTCGGCCGGAAAGAGGTTGACCACTCGTCCTTCCGGGTAAAGGACCGCCAAGGTGACCCAGTGGCTGCAGTCGGGGTGGCCGAACCAGAGATGGTCCTTGGCGAGGTCCATGCCGACGGCCTCGCAGATCTTTGTCCAGCACGCTTCGGCGGTCGCCGGTCGGGCGGAGAAACGGGTGCGGCCCACCTGGGCCTCGGGCTGAAAGCTGAGCATGCCGAAGGCCTGCAGCCGTCGCCGGTCGGCAAGCAGCCAGCGCACGATTTCCCCGATGCTTTCGAGGTTGCGCTCGGTCACGGTGACGGTGTGGGCGACGCTCAACCGCACCCCGGTCGCCTCCCGGACGCGGTGAACCAGGTCGACGAACTGCTGGCGCAGAGCGTGGAGGTCCGCCTCGGAGCCCAGGCTGCGGATCGGGAAGCCCGGCCGGCCGGCCTGGGTGACGTCGATGTGGACCGCCATCTTGCGTAGCCGCCCGTCGAGCACCAGACGTTCCAGGTAGGCCGGGTTCTCGAGCAAGCTCTGGCCGTGGGTCATGAGCATCGGCACGACGCCGGCGTCGTTGGCGTAGCGTAAGATCTCGACGAGCTCGTCAGGACGAGAGGCGCGGAGGTAGGCGTCTACCACGTCGCCGCCGGTGATCTGCAGGGCGCCTGCGTGACCGAGGAACCTGCGGTTGGCGTCGATCTGCGCTTTCATCTCGCCCAGGGAGGGCAGGGGGACCCGATTGGCGTTCGCCGGCAGATAGCAGTGGGTACACCCGAAGGAGCAGTAGGACGCGCCGAGGGTGTAGGCGCAATGGGTCAGCTGACGCCCGACCACCTGCCAGCCGGTGCGCAGCTCCGGAGGCAGCCGCTGCCAACGCGCCGCCAGCAAGGCCTTCTTCTCGGCGGAGACGGGTTCCAGGAGGATGGACAGAAAATCTCTCGCGAACATCGTTGACCTCTCGTTTAGGGTCCGTCTCGCAACCGTAGTCGGTTCAATCCTTGAGGTCAAAGCGACTTTTTCCTCGACACCAGCACGGCCTCGCCCCTTAAGGTTGGGTCGATAGCTTCGCGGCAGCGAAGGAAGTCCGAAGGATTTCGCCGCCCGGGGACTCTTGTCGGGAAGAAGCCACAAGAATCGTAGCCCGACGGCTACACGACACAGGAGTAAAGAGATGGATCCCAACAAATCACTGACCGCGGGCCGACTCGCCCTTGCCCTCGCCCTCCTGACCGCCCTGGCGCTCCTCGCGAGCCCGCTTCTCGCCGCCGATCCGCTGGAAAAGATCCAGACCGGCTACACCAAGGCCTTCCATACGGGTGAATGCACGTGGTCCGACACGGGCTCCAACCGCTACTTTGTCCTGGAGCCGGGCTTTCAGGTGACGCTTGAGGGTACCGAGGAAGACGACGAAGGCGATGAGGTCGACATCCAGCAGATCATCACCGTCATGGACGAGACAGAGATGGTCGACGGCGTCCTGACCCGGGTCGTCGAGGAACGCGAGTCCGAGGACGGCGAGCTCGCCGAGGTGTCGCGCAACTTCCACGCCATCTGCATGGAGACCGGTGACGTCCTCTACTTCGGCGAGGACGTCGACGACTACGAGGACGGCGAGATCGTCGGCCACGGGGGTGCCTGGCGCGCCGGCGTCGACGGTGCCCGTCCGGGGATCGTCATGCCGGGCCGGATCCTGATCGGCGCGCGGTACTTCCAGGAAGTGGCGCCGGACGTGGCCCTAGACGTCGCGCGGGTCATCGCGATGGGCGTTCCTGTGGAGACCCCCTGGAAGGACTTCCACGCCACCGTCGCCTTCTGGGAGGGCAACCTGCTCGACCCGGAAGACGAGGGAGCAATCAAGTATTTCGCGTCGGGCATCGGCGTCGTGATCGACGAGGAGCTGGAGCTCGTCGATGTCGTCTTTCCCTGACCTGCTGCTTTCTGGTGTTGACGGTCCTCTGCCTGGTTCGTCGGGTGGAGGGCCGGCGCGCTGATCGGGCAGATCGAGGAGCTCACTCGGCGTAGGTTATCCGATAAAGAATGCCGTTGCGGTCGTCGGAGACGAGGACCGATCCGTCGCCCATCACCTCGACGTCCGCCGGACGTCCCCAGGCCCGCCCCTCTTCAGGAAGCCAGCCCTCGGCGAACGGCTTGTAGCTCACCGCCTTGTCGCCTTCCAGGCGCACTTGCATGACCCGGTAACCGATCGCCTCCTCGCGGTTCCACGAGCCGTGCTCGGCGATCAGGATGCGGTTCTTGTACTCGGGCGGGAACATCTCGCCGTCGTAGAAGCGCATGCCGATCGCCGCGACGTGGGGTCCGAGCTCGATCGCCGGCGCCGAGAGCTCGGAGCACGGGCGCTTCTCGCCGAAGACCGGGTCGGCGACCGACTTGCCGTGGCAGTAGGGATAGCCGAAGTGCTGGCCCTTCTCCTTCAGGACGTTGAGCTCGTCGGGCGGGACGTCCTCGCCCAGATAGTCGCGGCCGTTGTCGGTGAACCACAGCTCGCCGGTCTCGGGGTGCCAGTCGAAGCCGACGGTGTTGCGCACGCCGCGGGCAAGGACCTCGTAGCCCGAGCCGTCGGGGCGCAGCCGCCCGATCGAGGCGAAGATCTCGTCGACCGACTCGCAGAGGTTGCAGGGAGCGCCGACCGGGACGTAGAGCCAGCCGTCGGGTCCGAAGGCGATGAACTTCCAGCCGTGGTGCCGGATCTTGGGGAAACGCTCGGTGACGAGCACCGGCTCCGGCGGGTCGGCGAGGCGCTCCTCGATCTTGTCGTAGCGCCAGATGCGGTGCACCTCGGCGACGTAGAGCGCGCCGTCGCGAAAGGCCACGCCGGAGGGCATGAGGAGGTCCTCGGCCAGGAGGAGGACCTCCTCGGCCTTGGCGTCGCCGTCGCGGTCGAGAACCGCGTGGACCTTGCCCGCGGTACGGCTGCCGACGAAGACGGTCCCCTGGGAACCGATGGCGATGCCGCGGGCGTTGCGCACGTTCTCGGCATAAACGTCGATCGAAAAGCCGGGCGGCAGCCGGATTTTCTCGAGCGCCAGCTTCGGCTTGGCGCCGCTCTCCTGGGCGCCGGCGAGGATTGGTTGGGCAACGAGCAAGATCAGGATCAGGACGGCGGAACGGCACGACAAGGTTCGGCTTCGCACGGCGAAAACCTCCATTTCGGTCGTTTTTCAGAAGCTATCACGGTGAGGGCCTAGTCCTCCAGGATCGCCAGCAGCCTCTCGCCGACCCCTTCCCGGCGCCAGCCGTCGAGCTCGGGCGAGAGAGGCGAGCCGCTGCCTAGAAGAGCGCGGCGCAGGATCTTTTCGACCGTCCGCCGGGTGGCGATCAGCTCCGCCGGCAACCTTAGCTCCTCGGCGGCCGAAGCGATCTCCCGGCGGAGCCGGTCGAACCGGTCGCGGTGGAGGGAGAGGTCGACGGGCCGTCCGAGGGCGGGCGGGAGCTCGCCCTTCGGCAGGGCCAACGCCTGTCGGACGACGGCGACGATCGCCCGTCCATGGCGGCGGACGTGGTCGTCGCGCAGGCCTTTCACCCCGGCGAGCCGGCGGACGTCGCGCGGCTCGAGCCGGGCGATCGGCACCAGAGCGGCTTCGTGCACCACGAAGTTGCGCGGCAAGTCGCGCCGCCGCGCCTCGCGCTCCCGCCAGGCCGCGAGCCCGCGCAGGATCGCGAGCTGGCGCGGCGCGAGGTTGCGCGCTCCCTTGAGCTTGCGAAAGACCTCCTCGGGATCGGCCTCGAACCGCGACGTGTCACGCAGCCGCTCCATCTCCTCCAGGGCCCAGCCCTCCCGGCCGGCCGAACGCAGCTTCTCGCCCAGCGTCTCGTAGCTCGGCAGGAGGTAGGTCACGTCCAGGGCCGCGTACTCCAGCTGCGCCGGCCGCAACGGACGGCGCAGCCAGTTGGTCCGGGTCTCCCCCTTGGGGACGTCGACCCCGCGGAGCTCGCCGACCAGGTCCTGGTAGCTCACCGCGGCCCCGAGGCCGGCGAAGGCGGCGGCGATCTGGGTGTCGAAAATCGGCCAGGGGAGCTCTTTGAAGCGGTGCCAGAAAACCTCCATGTCCTCGCTGCAGGAGTGGAAGACCTTGACGACTTTCTCGTCGCGCAGCACCTCCAGAAGTGGCTCCAGGTCGAGCGCCAGGGGATCGATCAGGACGTTCGACGTGCCGTCGCTGACCTGGACGAGCCCGAGGGCCGGATAAAACGTCCGCTCGCGGACGAACTCGGTGTCCACGCCGATCGCGGCGCTCTCGTGCCAGCGGGCCGCGGCCTCGCGCAAAGCGGCGGTGGAGTCGATCCAGACCGGCGGGCCGGTGGCGGTGGCGGAGTCCTTGCGCATGGGTCCCAACCCTAGCAGGGCGGAGTGCCCTTCCGGGAGGCGCCAGAGATGCTATAGTTACGATGGCCCGACCGACCGGTCGGTAGGGGGTCGGGCCAGCACCCACGAAAAGACCAGGAGGACCGCAGGCATGGCTGAGCTCAAACCGGCCGGAATCAGGGCACTTACGATCGCCGTCCCTTCGGACAGGCGGGAGATCACGCTTCCCTCGGGGGAGTCGGCCGTGCGCCACTTCCTCCCCGAAGGCACGACGGGCCTCGACCTGGAGCGAGACGCCGCGGAGCAGGTGCTCCGGGCCGCGGGCCTCGAACCCGGAGACGTGGACCTCGTCTTGAGCGCCAGCTTTCCAGCCTTGCCGGAGCCCTGCATCGGCAACGCGACGCCGCTCGCCTATGCGATGGGCATGAAGGACGCGGCGGCCTACAACCTGGAAAGCGCCTGCGCCGGCGGATTGATCGCGCTGCGCTCCGCCTGCCAGGAGGTGATGCTCGGCGAGTACGAAAACGTCCTCCTGACGGTCGTCTGCCCCTACTCGCCGACCATCGAGGCGGGCCATCCGGCGACGACGGTCATCGGCGACGCGGCCTATGCGATGGTGATCGGAGAGACCGCGCCGGGCCAGGAGTTCTTGGGTGGCGTCATCCGCAACTCCGGTCCCACCTGCGACCTCGTCGCCTGGGGCGTCAGCGACAAGACGGCGTCCGGTATTCGGCTCGTGGTCGGCTCCCGGACGGCCGGCCAGCTCGAGGACTGGGCCCAGGACCAGCTGCCCGAGCTCTCGCGGCAGCTTTTCGAGCGCACGGGAGTCTCCCGCGAGGACGTTGACCACTGGGTGCTCAACGCACCGACGCCGAATTTCGTCGACCGCACGCTCAAGACGCTGGGAGCGAGCCCGAAAGACGGGGTCAACATCAACCGCCTGCTCGGCAACATCGGCCCGAGCCTGATCGGGACCTCCCTTTTCTACAGCGCCCACCTGCGCGGCTTCAAGCCCGGCGACCTGGTGCTTTGCTGCAGCGTGGGGAGCGAGGCGAGCCTGGCGATCACCCTCATGAGGTGGCCGGAAGGGGTGGCGCTCGGCGAGGCGCCGGCCTCGGCTTCCCTCGAAGAGATGCGCCGCTACGAGGAAGAAAGGTTCGCGGCGGCCTGAAGACAGGACGACATGACCCGCCTTCTGAAGATCGTGCTGCCGATCGTGATCCTGGCCGCCGGTGTCCTCGCCACCGCAGCCTTGATCTCCTCGAAGCCCGAAGTCGAGACGGTGCAGCCCGAGCCGGTCCTGCCGCTCGTGCGGGTGATCACGGTCGAAAGACAGGACGTGCCGCTCGTCGTCCGCACCCAGGGGACCGTCCGGCCGTGGACCGAGACCACCCTGGTGTCGCAGGTGGCGGCGGAGGTCGTCGCGGTCTCGCCGTCGTTTGAGGTCGGAGGGTTTTTTGAGCGCGGCGAGGTGCTCGTCGAGCTCGACGCGCGGGACTACGAGCTGACGGTCGTGGGGAGCAAGGCGCAAGTGGCCCAGGCCGAGCTTCGCCTGGCGGAGCAGCTGGCCGAGGCGCGGGTGGCGCGCGACGAGTGGCGCGACCTGGGGGTCGGCGAGCCCGAGCCGCTGGCGCTGCGCGAGCCCCAGATCGCCGAGGCCCGGGCGGCGCTCGCCGGCGCCGAGGCCGATCTCCGCAAGGCCCGGCTCAGCCTCGAGCGGACCCTGATCCGCGCTCCCTTCAGCGGCCGGCTGCACGAAAAAGTCGTCGACGTCGGCCAGTACGTGAGCCATGCTCAGCCGGTGGCCACGGTCCACGCCATCGATTACGCGGAAGTCCGCCTGCCCATCCCGCACCAGCAGCTGCGCTTCCTCGACGTCCCCTTGAGCTACCGCAACGGCGGCGACTCGGGACCGGAGCCCTTCGTCGCCCTGACCTCGAGCTTCACCGGCCGCGAGACCGTCTGGCCGGCGCGGATCGTCCGCACCGAGGGCGAGATCGACGACCGCACGCGCATGATCTACCTCGTCGCCCGGGTCATCGATCCCTACGGGAGGAACGGCGACTCCGGGCGTCCGCCCTTTGTCGTCGGCCTTTTCGTCGAGGCCGAAATCGCCGGCAAGACGGTCCACGACGCCGTCCTCCTGCCGCGCGAGGCGCTGCGTAACGGCGAAGACAAAGTGCTTGTCGTCGACGAGGAGGATCGCCTGCGCTTCCGCGACGTCGAGGTCGTGCGCCTCCAGGGCGAGGAGGCGGTGATCGACGGCCGGAGCTTCGGCACCGGCGAGCGGGTCTGCGTCTCGCCGCTCGACGTCGTCGTCGACGGCATGCGGGTACGCACGGTCGACGTCGAGCGCCCCAAGGCCGCCGCGCCGCTCACCGAAGAGGCGGGCGAGCTCCCCTTCGCCGAAACCGCGGCCCCGACGATCGAGGAGGTCTTCGAGCAAATGCCCGTCGAGCCGACGCCGGCCGAAATCGGCGAGATCGACGTCCCGCGCATGACGAGCGACGCCCCGGCAAGGCTCCTTCTGGTCGACCTGCAAAGCGCCGGCGAGCTGACCGTCGTCGAGGTGGTCGTCGACGGTGCGTTCGAGTACTCGCAGTTCCGGTTACGTGAGCCTGAGCGGGTCGTCGTCGACCTCGAAGGCGTCGTCTCGACGACGCCGAAGTCGACGCTTGCGGTGGGGCACGGTCCCGTCGCACAGATCCGCGTCGGCCAGAACCAGATGGAGCCGGTCCCGATCTCGCGCCTCGTTTTCGACCTCGACCGGTTCGTGCCGCCGACGATCGAACGCTCGGACTCGGGATTGACCGTCACTTTTCAGCAGTAGCAAGGAGAGAAGATGCTGATCGACCTCATTCGACTTGCGCGGCCCAAGGACTGGGTCAAGAACGCCTTCATCTTCATGCCGCTGCCGTTCGCGGTGGCGAGCGGCGGCCAGCTCGACCCCGTTCCATTCGCTCTGGGGCTCTTCGGCTTCTGCCTCGCCAACTCCGCCGTCTACTCGCTCAACGACCTCCTCGACGCCGAGCGCGACGCCGGGCATCCGAAAAAGAAGGACCGACCCGTCGCCGCGGGCCGGATCCCGAAGCAGGTGGCGGCGTTTTTCAGCTTGGGCCTGGTGAGCGTCGGCGCGCTGCTGGAGCACCTCACGGGAAGCCGGCAGGCGCTCGCGATCCTGCTCGTCTACTACGCCTTGAACGTCTTCTACTCCTGGCGCGGCAAGCACATCGCCCTGGTCGACGTCTTTCTCCTCTCCTCGGGCTTTCTGCTGCGGGTGCTCCTCGGGTGCGCGCTGGTGGGCGTCTCGGCCTCGAACTGGTTGCTTCTGTGCTCGTCGGCTCTGGCCCTCTTCCTGGCGCTCGCCAAACGCTGGGGCGACCTCGCGAAGGGCCTCGACGAGGACCACCGTCCAAGCCTCGCCGGCTACACCCGCGGCTTCCTCGACCAGGCCATGGGGATCATGAGCGGCGTCACGCTCATCTCTTACGCCCTCTACTGCCTGGAGGCCGAGGTGCTGCGCGAGGGCCGCGAGTTCGCCACCATGCCGTTCGTGCTCTTCGGCGTTCTGGAGTACCTGCGCCTGGCCCACGTCCAGGAGGGGGAGACCGGCTCGCCGGTCGATCTGCTTCTCTCCTCACCGAAAATCATCTTCAGCGGCCTCGGCTGGACTGCGGCGACGCTGTGGAGCGTCCGATCCTTCTTCTGATCCCTGGGCGAATGCCAAACCCGCGAGCGACGTGCCAAACCACCACCACAGCGCAATGATGGCGACGGCCGGCACGCGCGGTGACCGGAGATCGCTTGGGTACGTGGACCAAATCGGCCCGCGACATCGACACAAGAGCATCTCAGAGCCTGTTTTGGGGTGAGTCCCCTGCTACGATCCGGAGGCGCCTGCACGCCCCGGAGACTCGGAGACCTTTCGGGATTCTCCCTCAAGTCCCAAATGGGGTATCGTAACCTCCTCCAACGGGTTCTGGAGACATGATGCTGCTCGACCTCGCCAAGCCCCCACGGTCCAAGGACGTCCTCAAGAAGGTCTTGACCTTCCTACCACTGCCGTTCCCTTTGGCGAGCAGTAGGGCGGCTCCGGCTCCAGCCCGCTCACTTCCTGCTGGGGTTCTTCAGCTTCTGCTTCGCCAACTCCGCCATTACTCCCGGACCGACCTCCTCAACTCCAAGAGCTCTCGGTCGTCGGAGAAGAAGATCTCTGGGGGAAGGAGCTCGAATCGGCTGACGGCGACCCATAGCGACGGCCTTTCCAGCACCGTCCGTGGCTCACCGGAAGCGGACTCACGCGCGCGATGCGGCGTTCAAGTCAGGTCCCGCAATGCTCCTTTCTCATTTTACTAACTACCACACAGCATTTTTAAGCGCCCCAGACCCACTAACGTGCCACCTATGAAAAGTCTGCTAGCCTGGTTTGCCCGGCACCGAGTCGCCGCCAATCTGCTGATGGGTACTATCATTGTCGGCGGGCTGACCGGGCTTCTAGCTATCCGCTTTGAGGTCTACGTGGAGTACGTTCCCGAACTGATCTCGGTCTCCGTGATCTATCCAGGCGCTTCACCAACGGAGGTAGAGGAGGCTATCTGCGCTCGGATCGAGGAGCGGGTCCAGAGCCTGAAACACGTCCGTAAAGTGCGTTCCGTAGCCTCGGAAGGCTTCGGCGAAGTGGTCGCCGAATTGCTTACCGGTACCGACTTGGCGCGAGCGCTTGAAGACGTCAAGGCCGTCGTCGACACCATCGATACCTTCCCCGATGACACCGAATCGCCAGTTGTGAAGACTGTCGACCAGCCGTGGCGAGTGCTATCCGTGGCGATCTCTGGAGATGCTGACCACAAGAACCTAGCGCTTATTGCCGAGACAGTAAGAGAGGAGATGCTGGAGCTTAGAGGCATCACACACGTTGAATTGGTCGGGATCAGGCCATACGAGGTCGCGATAGAGGTGTCGGAAAAGGCGCTTCGTATATACAACTTAACCCTCGACCAAGTAGCAAGAGCTATACAACGATCCTCTCTCGATCTGCCCGGCGGCCTGGTTCGATCTCGAAGCGGTCAGATTCTCATCCGAACCGCGGGCCAAGCGTCCCGAAGCGCTGATTTCGAACCACTTAGCATGTTTACTACCGAAGACGGAACACGCATTACACTGAGCGACGTCGCAACGGTTACAGATGGGTTTTCCGAAGACGCCGAACTAATTTACTTCGACGGCAATCCTGCGGTGCTCGTTGAGATATTCCGTGTGGGAAATCAAGACGTCAACGAGATCGCAACCACAATAAGGAAATACATCAATGAGGCACGACTCCGAATGCCGCAAGGCGTCCAGCTTTCAATCTGGCAGGACGAAACCATAGTATTACGCAGCCTTCTTGACATTCTTATTTCTAACCTCTCGGGTGGTTTCATTCTTGTTCTCTTAGCTCTTGGCCTCTTCCTCAAGCCGAGACTTGCACTTTGGGTGGCTAGCGGAGTCCCCTTGGCGTTTCTAGGGACGATGTGGACATTGTCTGCACTGGGCCACTCCATCAATCTGTTCTCGCTGCAGGGCTTCATTATGGTTCTCGGCATTCTAGTCGATGACGCTATCATCGTCGGAGAAAATATATTGCGACACTATGAGATGAATAAAGCTGGTCTTCGGGCCGCCGTCGAGGGAGCCCAAGAGGTTCTCGCGCCAGTCCTACTCTCGGTAGTCACGACGATTATCGCCTTTGTACCCCTCCTAATGATTCCCGGATCGATGGGTTACCTATGGAGTCTTATGGTTGCGGTAATAATAATCACCCTAACTTTTTCCCTTATAGAGTCTCTCTTGATCCTTCCTTCCCATTTATCCGATTTACATCGTCATGGTCGACTCATTCCAGCTTTTGTTAATCGCATAAGTGACGTCAGCCACAATATCTTCAAGAGGCTCGTACGGCGTTATTATTCGCCAGCACTTGCTTGGGCGCTATCTTGGCGCTACACGACTCTTGCGGCGTTTATCACGATTTTACTTATCAGCTTGAGTCTCGTTGCCGCAGGACGCATTCCATTTTCGTTCGTACCCTTGATTGATTCGGATCGCGTCGTGATTTCTCTGAAGATGCCCCAGGGTACTCCGGCCGAAACCACCCTGGCGGCTCTGAGCAGGTTCGAGACAAGCCTTGCAGAAGCGCGCGAAGAGCTAGACTCGATTCAGTCGGGGATCGTCCGCCACGTCAAGGTCACAGTAGGTCGGCACCCAACCCGGCCTCCCACTCTAAACCAGACTTTTAGTATGAGGGGTGGGTCTCATCTTGGCGAGATCGCCATCGAGCTCGTATCCGCCGACGACCGTCAAGTGACGGCTTCGCAAATAAGTGACAGGCTTCGGGAGCTTACAGGGCCGATTGTTGATGCCGCAGAAATCCGCTACACAACACTGTTTCTCGGTTCGAGTCAGCCACTCGAGATCGAAGTGAGCGGCCACAGCAGCCTAGCGGAGTTACACCAAGCTTCACTTGCGCTGCAGACGGTTCTGGGCACCTATCCTGGAATCTGGAGCATCTCTGATTCAATGCAATCCGGCAAACGTGAGATCCAGCTGACAATCACTCCAGAGGCAGAGGCATTGGGTATTCGTCTTTCAGACATTGCCAAACAGGTCCGGCAAGCATTCCACGGAGAGGAAGTCCAACGGATCCAACGAGGACGAAACGACGTAGGAGTGGTCGTTCGCTATCCGCAGGATGAGCGACGCTGGCTCTCGTCGCTCGAACGGATGCCCATTCGCACAGCCGCTGGCCACGAAGTCCCTCTTTCCATTGCTGCGAACATCAGAATTACCCAAGGCCCAACTGAGATTGCAAGAACTGATGGCAGAAGGACGGTGCGAGTAACAGCTGAAGTAGATCCAAAAACTGGTAGTCTTTCTGCTATCCTTGATGATGCACGCGTGAATATTTTTCCGGAACTCGAAACCCAACACCCCGGCGTGAGCTTCGCCTTCTCCGGAGAACAAGAAGAGCAGCGCGAGGCGGTGGAGAAGGTGTCGCGGGGCACTCTACTTATTTTTTTTGTGATTTATGTGCTGCTGGCCGTCCAGTTCGATTCGTACTTGCAGCCGCTAATTGTCATGAGCGCCATCCCATTTGGCGTCGTAGGCGCTATCTGGGGTCATCTCCTGATAGGAGAGATGCTGTCCTTTGGGTCTTTTCTCGGCGTTGTCGCACTCTCCGGAGTCGTCGTCAACGACAGCCTGGTTCTCATCGATTTCATCAATCGAAGCCGTCGATCCGGGAGCCCAGTGCTGGAGGCGGTCCAGCAAGGCGGCCGCCATCGCCTGCGGCCGATCGTCCTGACCTCGCTGACGACATTTGTAGGCCTTGTCCCCATGGTCTTTGAGACCAGCATACATGCCGGGGTAGTGATACCGGTGGCGACGTCGCTGGCCTTTGGCAGCCTCTTTGCGACCTTGGTCACACTCTTCTTGGTTCCGGTTACCTACAGCATTCTCGAGGATCTCAAGTCTTCGTGGGGATTGTCCTTTCAAAAGGGCCGGCCGCGCTCCTCTTGAGCGCTAGCCCAATCCCCTGATATAGGTAGGAGAAGACTCAACAAGGAGACGTGATGGAGCCGAGCAGATTGAGGACATTCGGAAATCTAGTCTGGAAGACGATTGCGCTCGCAGCGGTATGGCTCATCGCCACCGAGAGCCTTGGCCAGCTTCCAGAAGCCCGATCAACTGGAGAGTGGCGGCAGGACGGCTTCGGATTCGAGAGAGTCGAGGACGCGGCGAGCGCCATTTTTGAGCTGCCGCAGCCCCTGGCCTCATTTCGCAGCCAGAGCGGCGATCTTGGGGAGAGCCTCGATGTCGTCGTCTCCTTGACCCATGATGTGCCTTTCCACGATGGCCACACCGTTCGGGTGAACGAGCACTTCACGCTGCGCTCCTGGCTTCGCTCGCCGAAGAGAGCCGTGCTCTTTCTGGGTAGCGCTCTCGCGAAGGGGGACTTCTGGAGCATCCCGGTGGAAGGTTACAACGGCACAGAAATGGCCGCCAAGCGAGGCTTCTTCGCCTATACGGTCGACTACATTGGGATCGGCGAGAGCTACAAGCCGGCCGAAGGGCTTGAATCAACCTTCCGGGCCAACAACGAGGCTCTGAGGGCCGTGGTTCGCTACATTCGCTTCCGTAGGGCGGTCCCTAGGGTCGACCTAGTAGGCGAGGGCTGGGGAGGAGCTCACGCTCTCCACTTGGCGGCCGACTCGGCTCGGATTCGCTCTTGCGTGATGGCAAGCATGACATACAGGATCCCTCTGATCGAGCAGGTCCTCCAGCCGGACTATCAGGCTTTCCTTGACAGCCTCCCCAATCACTACCTGCCGACGGATGAGGAGATATACCGTCAACTGACCGCAGAAGCTCCTGAAGAAGTCGGAAAGTACAGTCGCGCCACGCAGCCCGGTCTCTATTTGATGACCTACTTCCGCGATATGGGAGGAGGTTTACCTTACTTCGACCCAAGCGTCGCCCGGGTTCCCGGCGTCGTCATCTACGGCTCAAAAGACCTCGTCGAAGACGGGCGAGCTCTGGCCAGCGACTATGGCGATGAAGCGAACGTCGGCCGCCTGATCGTCCTCCAGGGCGGGCGACATGCGCCTCGGCTGGAAGCGCCTCCCGTGGCTGAAGCGTACTGGAGCCACCTTTTTGACTTCATCGATCCATAGGGACTAGCCTAATCGCCCTCGGTCAGGTATGATTGGGTCCATGGTGGAGGCTGAGATCTCGACGGGCCTTTTTCAGAGGGCCATATCTAAGCCATCTAAGCCGCTCAAGGCGGTTGCAGGAGGTGGGTGCGGCTACTTGGGCCAGTCCGATGGCGGTTTGAAGGCTCGCCAGTGGGCAGAGGGGTCTCGTTGGCGGCTGCCGTGGAAGGCGTCGCTAGTCGCTTGCTTGGCCCTCGGCCCCCGAGCGAAGTTGGTGCTCTCGTGGCTCATCCGGGAGCCCTCGTTTTGCGGCTTCGGAAGGTCGACATGTCGTCGCAGCATTCACCTTGCGCAGCCTGCAGCCCGCGAGGCCCGATTCGCTGGCAGTTCATCCGTGACTTGGCCACTTCGCCGAAGCGTGAACTGGCCACCTTGCGGGGGCCATAGCCTGCCGATCGAGAATCGCGGTATTGACGGAGCGCTCGTTGAGCGACTGCGGGCTGAAGCAGGGCCGGAGCCGAGAAGCGCCAAGCCCACGGTAGGTGACGATGTTGGCGGTGCGTCATGGACAGAGGCGCCTGTCGGAGGATCGGGGACCAGACTTCGGCCAGATCACCGTGCGGATTTCGAGTCACACACAACCGTTCGCGCCATCTTTCAAGGAGAAAAGTGAAAATGTCGAAACGAACCACGAGGCTTTCTAGTTTGCCGGTCATGTTGGCCGTGATTGCACTCTCTCTCTTTTCAGGGTCTGCACTGGCTGATTCTGACGTGCATTCCGACATCGTTTCCGCCTTCGATGCGGACGAAGGCGTTGATGCGGGGACCACCTCTGCCGACGAGAGCAATTCGCAGTCTTCTGAATCGGCCTCGATTCCAAGGGCTCTATCCAAGCTTAGCGTCTTCGGCTTCTTGACTCAAGCTTGGGCCGAGGCTAACTATCTCGATATGCCCACTATTCCTCTGCCCGATGGATCTCAGATCCCAATAGCGGCATCGCCAACAGTCGATGAGCAGACTCTCGGTATTCCGGAAGACGGCACCACCGACTATCGCTTCTTGGCGCTCCAGTTTCGATATGCGATTAGCTCGAAAGATACCATGGTAATTCAGTTTAGCAGCCGGGAGCTCGGCATCAGCCCGACCGAACTGATTGAAGAAGATGTCAAGCTTGATTGGGCCTTTTACGAGCACCGCTTCGGCGATAACACGGGCATCAAGATCGGTAAAGTCCAGATTCCTTACGGTATTTTCAATGAAATTCGCGACGTTGGTACGATTTTGCCCTTCTATCGGCCGCCATTCGGCTACTATTCAGAAGGCACATTCACCAGCGAGACGCTCGACGGAATTGTCCTTAATCAATCGTTCTTTTCAAGCTCTGATTGGAACCTTACTGCAGACATCTTCTTCGGCGAATATGATTCCGTCGAAGTTGCCGTTCCTCTGCCTGGCGTTCCCGTTGAAGGCCCGCCAGTTAATGTCGCTCGCAATAGCGATACAATAGGTTACCAAATCTGGCTGATGAGTCCTTACTCCGACTTTCGAATCGGAACCGGCCTTCTTCGGAGACGACTGGTGGGTGACACCAGCCTCTTTATCGCGCCAGGAACGAAATCTCATTTCTTGCCTACTTGGACATTCTCCGTCGACGCGCCGTTCTCCCGTGTAGTCGTTCGCGGCGAGCTTCAGACGACGACCTCACCGCTTGATTCGCCGATTGGCGTTATTGCCGTCACCTTCAAGAATTACTACGCCCAGCTTGGAGTTCGGCTCACAGATAAATTTTGGGCTTGGGCGCAGCATGACGTGAAGAACACATATAATAGCGCGGATGCGTTGTCAGCGCGGTTGGTCAACACATATACTGATTCGGCGATCTCGTTGAATTTCGCGTTCTCACCAAACATTGTTCTGAAGGCCGAGTACCATGAGACCGAGGCCGATATTCCCTTTCTCTTACCCACGGGCCCTCCGGGCCCCGGATTTCTGCAGGTCATTCCCTTCGACGTCGATGGAGGAAGCTACTCGATCGTGGCACTTTCAGTTGCCTTCTAGAGGCTCGGCTTAGCCGTGCGGCGGGTTTGCCAGCGTTTCAGATCGGCGCTGCGTCGCGCTCATACCCGGGTTTCCTCGGCGGCTTGGAGGACATGTTCCAGCTCGGTTTGCGCCACCTGCGGCCGTGGCGAGGTCGTAGTGGGCCAAGGTGTCGGTGTGGCGCATGACCCCCAGGGCGGCCTGCCAGTGGGCTTCGATCGCCGGCTCGGTGAAGAAAGCGGCCGCTTGAGGCCAGCGGGTTCGAGATGGAGGCGGGTGGCGTCGCGATCGAGGCCGCGCAAGCAGTAGCGGACGGTGCTGCGCTGAGCGAGTGGCGAGACGCACGTGCCGTCCCCGTCGAAGTTGGTCAGTATGGGCAGCAGAGCCAGTACGTCGGGGCGCATGCCCTGGGCCTGGTCGATAACGAGCAGCACCGTGATGTGGCGCTCGTCGGCGAGCCGGCCGACCTCCTGCTGGATAACGCGCAGCGTCAGGGCTCGCCACCACCTGGGCTCGAGCCCGAGCCCGAGGGCGATCTTACGGCAGGAGTCGGCCGGGTTGGCGGTGTCGTGAACGTGGCCGCGGAACGGTCTTGTCCCGAAGACCGATCCTTGACCGTCCGCGAGGCCCCTGGCGGAGACTAAGAGTTTCCGGTGGTACCATTACAACAGACCCTTCGCCGACGCCGACAAGCCGCGGTTGGTCCTGCGGCGTTGGCTTGCCAACGCCTGGCCACGCTGATGCCTATCGCTGCGGCGGGCGACGCGGTAATCGCCGGAAGATGTCTCCGCGGAAATCACCGATGGTGGGCTGCACGGAAACTGCCAATGGCGGGGTACACGGAAATCACCAATGGCTATCCCTGCGGAATTCACCAAGTAGAGACGATCTCTGGAAGCCGCTAACACCGGAATACACACACCGGGGGGTGCCGCGACGTAGAAGCGCTAGCTTGAGGGCGTCATGGAAGCAGGCGGAGCTCTCCCTCGGGTAGAAGGCGGCAAACGGCACCAACCTGGAGGCGTCGTCGAGGAATCCGTGCAGGTAGAATCCCGTACGCGCAGACATCCTTTGGCAGCAGAGCGTGGGTCACACAACGGCGCGGGCAGCGGATACGCCGGAGGGTGGCGCGCTCACCGGCCAGGTAGCGTTGGTACCAGCCATGGCCACGCAACAGGCAGCCCAGGCAATCTGGATTGGGGCATGGCACCTCGGGGAGGGCTCCCCGTCGGGTGTGGGTAGAGATCACTCAACACGAGCCGTGGAGCCTCAACTGTGTATTCCGAGGCAAGCCGACCACCGTTCCGACGCTTCCGACCACCCTGGAAGAGGCCACGCACCCCCCTTGGGGGGAGAGAGGGAGAGCCGCTCCCAGAGCGGCTTTGCGGCCTTTCACGATGGAGCCGATGGAGCGAAGACGGAGGTGGTCGACTTGCGTCGGAATGGGTGGTCGGCTTCGTCGGAATACGCACCAACGGATTCAGCTTGATCTGAAGCGTCAACTACCAGCCTCCTGCGATTCCTTCTCCTGGCTCTAACCCGGCAGAGAGACTCGGCTCGGTATGTATTTGAGAAGAAGCGCCTCACCGATTACGGGCAGTGAGATAGGTACGAAGCCATCCTCACTCCAGGTCAGGAAAAGAAGGTTGGAGTCATCGAGGGAGCTCGCAAAGTAGAAACGTAGCCGAGTCGGTCCAACCTCTCCAGCATCGAGAACCTCAACCTGAAAGAATTCTCGATCGAGCACCTCGCCAGGTAACAGTTCCTTTTCCGGCGGCCATCCAACTTCGAAAGGAGTCGCGATCATCTCTCCACCAAGCACCTCAAGTTCGGCTGTGCTTGACCCAATACGGGTAATCCGGTGGTCAAAGGGTGCTGTAGTGAGCACGTGCCAGTTTTTTCGCGAAGTGCCGTGCATGTAATCGAGAAAGACCGGTCCATAGAATAGGGTCATGATGTCGGGCGCATTGAGGACTATCACTTCACTGCGACCGCTCTGCGGATCCCACTCGGGAACTTGGGCCACCATCTGCGAAATGGCCTCACTCATCCCGCTTAAGCTCCTTGGCAAGAGAATGCGCCCAAGGGCCGCTCCACCGACATGGGCGAGCACGAATGCCACCGCCAAGGCTACTGCAATCCAGCGCCAACGGCCAGCCGAGCGCCACCACCGCCTGCGGAGAAGATGAAAGAAAGCGGCGAGAAGGACCGCAAGGCCGAACATAGGGGCAAGAAGCTGGCGGTGTGAGGGCCAAGTCGCAACTTGTGGGAGCGAGGCGAGAAAGGAGCCGGTGGCGAGCCATCGGAGATGCCGCTGCTCCGTCGCTGAAAACGACGACCAGCCAGCGAGCAGGGCGGCGGCCAAGCCGAAGATCGCGAGGTATCCTAGCACCGCAACCCACGGCCGCAGAGAGGGGACGAGCCACAGGTCCGGCAAGATGCCCGTAAGTGCGCCTCCTAGAAGGGCTGGGAGGCGGGTCACGCTGGTCTCCAGGAATGCCAGCGGCTGCGCACCCGGATCAATGTAGATTCCCGCGTCTTTGAAGCCATAGCCCATGGCCCGGTACCAAGCCACGTAGCCGATGCCGATGAGCAGGGGAGGTACGAGTCCGAGCCAGCGTCGACGGCCCCCACTCCGGTCAGCAAAAAGCTCGTATGCGCCCGCGTAAGCAAGAAGAGTGAGGCCGGTCTCCCCCGCCATGAGACCGAGAGCGAAGCCCGCGACGGAAAGAGGTAGGCCAGGTCGCCAACCTTCCTCCCGCCAGCGAACATGAGCCGCGAGGCCCGCAAGACCCAACGAAAACGACACCAGTGCGTGGCGGTTCGCGATCCAGCCAACGGGGAAAGCCTGGCAATCATCAACCGCGAACAAGAGCAACGCCACCGGCGCGAGTCTCGGCAGGATTCTTCGGTAGAGGCGGGCTGTCAGTATGAGGAGTACGAAGAACCACAGTAGAGAGTGGAGGTAGTAACCCGGCGCCCAACGACCGAAGAGCAGGTGGTCAAGGCGCAACAGAGAGCTGGATAGGACCCGGAAGAAGGAAATCGAGGCCCCCGACGATGCCCACCAGGGAAGCTGGGCCTGTTCGATCAGACTCGCGTAGACGTCAAAGTCGTTGGTGTTCTCGGGGTACCACTCCTCGACCAGCGAGAGGATCAGGAGATCGTCTGTGATGAAGTTCTGGTGAAAGCTTGCAAGGCTCAGGGCGAGGCCAATGGCGATGAGAGCCGCGGTGCTACGGGGGTGGCTTAGGACACGTTCGAATGGCATGGAAGGATCTCCTTGTCGACCTGACCAGCCTATCCTACCGGTCCGCCGAGTTCCACAAACCGGCACACGGGATGGTTGAGAGAAGCCAGCCGGATTCCAGATCGCCGGTCAGATCGTCGGCAAAGCGGTCGACGTGAGCTTCAGAACCATGGGTGTCGGCAGACATTATTGCGATAATGACATCTATTTGACTGCGGTGGAAGGTGCGAACGTCTGCTCCCTATGGCCACTCGCTATCGCCGAGACCTCGTCCTGGGAGCCGAATCTCGCACTGGGTGGTCCTGGAGAGATAGATGTCCTTCATCCGTCATCCGCCCGCAAGGAGGGCGCTGTGCTCCACAGCACCGATGTCCACGCTCGGGATACCCGGCCGAGATCTTCGAGGTCCTCCGCCGGAGACGCGGAGGACATGAATGGACTGGAAGCGGGTTGATATGGGGTCTCGATGATCGCTCACATCTCGACACCTGGTGTAAACTCTCACGTTATTCGCGAGAGTTATCCCACATTACGCCGCCTCATTATTTGGGGCGACTGAGGGCTGCATTTGACCGACCCCGGACCAATGCGAGGTGACGAGGACGACAATCGTCCCCTCGGCGCCAGGAGCGTATGGCGGTGCTCGGGGCTGTCAAGGCTTCCCTACGGCGCTTCGCGGCCTTGACAGCCCCTGCGCGCCGCCTTTTCCGGAAGGCGGCCGAGGGGGCGAAGAAATGGTCCCGTGCAGATTCAGCTCGGTTTGCGTTTCTGAATTGGCAATCCAGCGCCGCTGTCACATTTCGGCCAGCACAGGGTTGCCTACAACGGCTACCCTGTGCGTAATTACGGAACGGTTATGCTTGCTCTTCAGAGATCGAGAACCATCCGAGTACCGTAAACTGTAAACGGGATCTCACCCACTGGGGTACCGTCTAGGAGCTTTAACACTCCGATGGCTTCACCGACGAAGGTCATGCCATCGTCACTCAACTCAATTAGCTCCGTGGTGTCGCCGAAGAAGGCCAGGTTCCCGCTCTCATCATAGATGAACTCACGGTTCTTTTCGACAAAAGTGCGGGAGCCCAACCTCTTCCAGACGCCGTGGGCGTTGACGTTAAACCGGGATGCACTAGTAGAGATGAATGTGCCATCTTTGAAGAAGGTCACCAAGGCGTGCGCCTCCTCGCCACCAAACGTGGCGGTCAAGTTCCAAGTTCCGGCTAAGTCATTCGACTTTGCATCATCACCATACGTCGCCAACGGAAGTACGATCATCAAAATCAGGCAGGCTACCGCAAGCCGAGACACTGTGAGCCAGCGCTGATCGCCCATCATTCTCTCATTTTCACTATACAAAGACATCTTCTCACCTCCTTGGTTCAGATCCTGCGGATCGTTGAATAGTGTCAACGACCCTGCGGTTGCCACAGAAGCAAACTGTGGCCCGACAACTCAATCCCACGCTCGCCAATACACGGAGTATGCAAACACAGTGCCAATCATCTAAGTGCGCTGCGACTGGCTCTTCGTAGGTTGAAAGACGATTGAGGTGTCAAAATCTGGCAACTGCCCAAAACTGAGTTACGAAAATGTGTCAGTATTGTCGGCCAACGTCGCTGACAAGCGCTGGCGGGGATAAAAAAACGACTGAACAGTCGGTAGAAACGACCGAACGGTTGGTAGGTGCTCCTGTTCCTTCCGAAGGGATGGAGGCCAATCTTCGATTCTACGGTCCCAGGATCTTAATGTTGACCTTAATGTTGAGCTCCTAGCTAGATCCTGTCCAGAAATGCTCGCCCGCGGCGGCACACTCACAGCTGAGCGCCTATATGTCCCGCGCTCAGCAGCGTCAGAGCACCCGGCCTTGAGTCCGCGGCGGCGCAAATAGAGCGGTAGTGTCAACAACGGTTTTGTTCTTAACGGAATCATCGGCGGGAGTTGGACACTTTTGACGGCTGGGCGTCCCGACTCCCGCGGCTGGCTCTGCTAAACAAAGCCAGCCCGGGGAGCGCTTGGCGACGACCTCGAAGAGGAAGGTCGCCTCGGGCCGCTCCATTGGCGTGTGGCCGATCTTGTCGACTCATGTTGAGTTTCACATAACTCGACTTATGTGGAGCACTTGGTTATGTGGAGTCGACAGCCGGAAACCCCGGCAAGCCGTGGAATCGACGGACGCCAACTCCACATAACCACGCTGGTCGCCAGCTCTCACAGCGCCTCGAGCCAGTCGAGGATCGAGGTGTCTGAGCGCCATGCGGCCAGAGCTGGGGCGATGTCCGCAACAGGACCGAGTCGCGCGATGGCGGCGCGCCTCGCCTCAAGGTCGACGGCGGTGTAACGATTCGCGGTCTCCACGCTGGCGTGGCCTAGCCAGTAGCCTGGCGTGCCGCCGCGGGCAGGGCGAGCACCACATCGCGCAGGTCCTCGACGTGAAGCCGGAGGTAGACCCTGGACTCGAGAATGAGCGGCAGGATGGAGTCTTCCTCGACCGCGCTGAAGGCGGGCGGCAAGGAGTACCTCGCGCATGGGTTCGTCCCCGGTGCTTTCGGCCTCAACCTCGGTGTCACGGGCGCGCGCGGGAGTGGGGCCTGAGGCCCAGTGGCCTTTCTGATCCGCGATAGTACCTATCCGGCTCTCCAACCCAGGAGATAGGTCACCCTGACCGGGGCACCTGGCACGGAAACGGTAGCGCTTTTCCACTTGAAGTCGGCCATGCCGGCCGACCGTGTGAACTCCTCAAGCTCGGACACGGTGTACGTCCTGAGGCAGGAGACGACGCCGTCGAGAACCGCCGTCAGCGACACGAAGGGGATAACGAGTCCCCAGACCACGTTCCGCGGCCGCATCGGCCGGACGAGGAACGCGGTCGTAAAGACGGCCATAGGGAACGACAGGATCATCAGGGCGACATTCTTCCAGGATCTCTCGGTGTTCTCGAGAGCGATGAAGACGTCCGCAGTTCGCACCGTGTTGCGAAGGATGGTCTCCACCTCCGCGGGAGGAAAGTGGTGAAGACTCTCGATCATCATCCGGGCCCGAGGCGCGTCCGCGGGCGGGTCAAGGGCGTCCACGGGCTCGGGGAAATAGTCGACAGCCCCGCCGTAGCGCTCCTTGATCTCTTCGCTCGCCGCCAGGTTGGGGTAGAGGTCGCTCAAGACGAGGCGTGGTCTGTCCGCGGCCTCGAGCAGGGAAGAGATTCGGCTCCAGACGGTCAGGGTCACCTCCCCCGACCCGGAGCAGAGGTCCAGAATCGCCTCCGGACGCGTCCTTTCGAGAAGCGTCCTGAGCTCGTCGGCGACGACATCATAGGGCTTCATCAGGCTGACCACCCGTCCCAGCGACAGCTGAAAGAGCTCCCGCCAGACGGCGGGGTACCAGGGTTGCTCGTGAAGCTCGATCAGGTGGAAGCGTCTCATTTCGTCCTCCGACGGCGATCCTCAGGATAGCACGCCTCGGCCTATCCCTTCATCGGCGTCTGGCAGGCCTCTGCACGACCCTACCGTCCTTACTTCTTGGCTCGTCGTGGTTTCCGTCAAAGTGGAACGTGGGTTGGTTCGTGGTAGCCTACCGGAGTCCGCCATCGCGCGGAGAACCCCGCTCCTCTGGGAGGAAGACCTTTGAGAAGACAAAGCCTGCTTGTAGCCCTGCTGCTTCCGACCATCCTTCAAGGCGCCTTGGCGGCCGAATGGCCCGCCTTCCGCGGCCCGGGCTCCGACAACGCCTACCGTGGCGAGGCGGTGCTCGGTAAGGCGAGCGCGCTCGGCCTGACGGTGACCTGGAAGCACGATCTCGGCTCCGGCTACTCGGGCGTGTCGGTGGCTTCCGGCCGCGCCGTCACCGCATTCTCCGACAGTACCTACGAGGTGTTGGCCGCCTTCGACGCCACGACGGGCAAAGAGCTCTGGCGTCGTCCCGTGTCGTCGACCCACCGGGGACATGACGGCTCCCACGACGGCCCGATCTCGACCCCTCTGATCGTCGGCGACCGCGTCTTTTTCCTGAGCCCTTCAGGAGATTTTGTCGCGTTGGCTCTCGAGACCGGCGAGAGGGCCTGGTCGACCCACCTGGCGTGGGACCACGGTACCCTGCCGCCCCTTTACGGTTTCGGCACTTCGCCGCTCTTAGCCGATGGCGTCGTGGTTGTGGCGTCGGGCTCACAAGCAGGCCCGCCGGGCACCCCACCCGGCAGAGGGCCGGCCTTCCTTGGATTCGATCCCGTGAGCGGCGAGGTTCTCTGGAAAGCGGGGCAGGCGTCTGTCACCTACCAGTCGCCGATGCAGGCGAGCCTCGACGGCCGCCGTCTGATCCTCGCAGCGACCGATCTGCTCCTCTTCGGCCTCGAGGCGAAGAGCGGCGAGATCCTCTGGCAGCTCCCGCACCACGGGGAACTCTACCCTGGCCCCGGGCCTCTGGTCATGAACCCCGTCCAGGTGGGTGACGGGCGCTTCTTCGTCACCGACTCGCCTCACAGCTCAAGCGTCGTCGCGCTGGCGCCGGGCGAGGACGGCCGGATGTCCTTGAGCCGTGTCTGGTCGGAGCGCTCGATCCGGAACACCTACGCCATCCCCGTCTACCACGAGGGGTACCTCTACGCCTTTAGCAGCGGCTTTCTGATCTGCGTCGACGCGGCGACCGGTAAGAGCGTCTGGCGTTCGCGGAAGCCCGGCGACGGATTTCCGATCCTCGTCGACGGCCACCTCGCCATCATGACGAAGAACGGCAGCTTCCACGTGGCGGCGGCCACCCCCGAGGGTTATGAAGAGATGGCGGGCCTCGACCTCTTCGAGACTTCGTGGACGCCCCCGAGCTTCGCCGACGGTCGCTTCTATGTCCGCGGTCTCGACGGCGTCGCCGCCATCGAGCCGCGGCCCGATGCCGAAACGGCGGCTGCCGAAGCCGCGGCGGCGGAACCGTCGAAGACGCGCTTCGCCCGCTTCCTCGACGAAGTGGCCAAAGCGTCGGACAAGGCGAAGGTCGTCGATCCGTTCCTCGCGTCGCAGGAGTCGTTTCCGGTGATCGAGGCCGACGACGCAGGCGCGGCCGGTGAAGTGGCCGTCCACTTTCTCTATCGGGGCGAGGCGGACGACATGGGCATCGCCGGCGACATGATCGCCACGCGGGTGGTGGAGCCGATGACCCGGATGGAGGGAACCGACCTCTTCTACTACTCGACCCGCTTGCTGAGCGATGCCAGGATCAGCTACCACTTCGTCAAGGACTTCGACGAGCGGCTTTCCGATCCCAGGAATCCGCGCAAGGCGGTTATGGTGACGGACAAGGTCCTTTTGGACGTGACGGGAGAGGTCTCCTGGGTCGGCATGCCGGGATGGCAGGAACCGGCCCACCTCGGCGTGGCGCCGGAGGAGCGGCGCGGACGGATCGAGACCGTCCGGATCGAGCTTCCGGCAGCTCCGAACGCGCCGCCCGGCGCGGCGAGCGAGCGTCAGGTCGACGTCTACTTGCCGGCGGGCTACGATCGCGACGCTGAGCGCCGCTATCCGGTCGTCTACGTCCACGGCGGCAACCAGGCGATCGAGCTGGGTGGCTGGAGGAGATCGCTCGACAACCTGATCGGCAGCCGCGTCGAGCCGGTGATCGTGGCGTTCATCTACGCGAGCAGCCGGGTGGAGCTCACCTTCGGTGCCGAGAACCTTTATTCCAAGGCGTTCGCGGAGGTGATCGTGCCGGAGATCGACCGCCGGTACCGGACCCTGGCGACGCCGGAGTCGCGGGGCAGCGTCGGCGCCGACGCGGCGGGCTACGTCGCCCTCTTCGGCGCCCTTCAGCATCCGGGGGTCGTCGGCAAGGTCGCCGTACAGTCGGCGTTCCTGCTCACCATGCAGATGGGGGTCCTGGACGTCGTCATGACACCGGCCGGGGAGACCGCGCCAATGTTCCATGTCGAGTGGGGGACGTACGACTCCCGGTCCGAAAAAGAGGCCTGGGACTACCGAGAGGGGAGTCAGGCGCTGGTGAAGCTGCTCGAAAGCCGCGGGTATCAGGTCACGGCGGGCGAGGTCCACGACGGGTTTGAGTGGCCCGCCTGGAGGAACCGCAACGACAAGATCCTGGAGTGGCTGTTTCCGTTGGCGCCTTGAGGCCGGGTGCGAACCAGGGCGCCTGGCAGGAGACGATCGCGATCCTGCGAAGTCCTTCCTCATCGTCCTTGTGCTACCATCCGCCCGGCTTCGGCCCTTGAGCTTACCTGGCCGACCCCCGAAGGACAGCACCGCCGATGAAGATCCTGGGCATCTCCTGCTACTACCACGACGCCGCCGCGTGCCTCGTGGTCGACGGCGAGATCGTCGCCGCCGCGTCGGAGGAGCGCTTCACGCGCATCAAGCACGACTCGGAGCTCCCGAAAAACGCCATCGCCTTCTGCCTGGAGCACGCCAAGATCCGCGAGGGTGACCTCGGCTACGTGGCCTTCTACGACAAGCCGTTCCTGAAGTTCGAGCGCATCCTGGAGACCTACATCGCCTCGGTGCCGGCGGGCCTACCGTCGTTTTTGAAAGCGGTGCCTCTGTGGGTCAAGAAGAAGCTCTTCATCCCGGAGCTCATCAAGAAGTCGCTCCCCGGCTTCGGCGGCAAGATCCTCTTCACCGAGCACCACGAGTCGCACGCCGCCTCGGCGTTTTACCCCTCGCCCTTCGAGCGCGCCGCTTTCTTGACGATCGACGGCGTCGGCGAGTGGGCGACGACGAGCTACGGCGTCGGCGCGGGCAAGGACCTCCGGATCCACCGCGAGATCCACTTCCCCCACTCCATCGGGCTCCTCTACTCGGCCTTCACCTACTACACGGGCTTCAAGGTCAACTCGGGCGAGTACAAGGTCATGGGGCTCGCGCCCTACGGCGAGCCGCGCTACGTCGACACGATCCTGACCGAGCTCGTCGACCTCAAAGACGACGGCTCCTTCCGGCTCAACCAGGAGTACTTCGACTACTGCGCGGGCCTCCGGATGACGAGCGAGAAGTTCCACCGCCTCTTCGGCGGACCGCCGCGCGAGCCCGAAGCCGAGCTCACCCAGCGCGAGATGGATCTCGCCCGCTCGGTGCAGGTGGTCTGCGAGGAGGCGATGCTCCGGATGGCGCGCCACGTCCACCAGGAGACCGGGGAGAAGCACCTGTGTCTCGCGGGCGGCGTGGCCTTGAACTGCGTTGGCAACGGACGCCTCCTGCGCGAGGGTCCGTTCGAGGACATCTGGATCCAACCCGCAGCCGGCGACGCCGGCGGCGCCCTGGGTGCGGCGCTCGTCGTCTGCCACGAGTACCTTGGCAGAGAGCGGAAGGTGGAGCCGCGTGGCTCCCAGCGCGGCTCCTACCTCGGCCCCGCCTTCTCGGACGAGGAGATCGAGACCTACCTGAAGAGGGTCGGCGCCCGCTACGAGAAGCTCGACATGGCCGAGGTCCCGGGCCGCGTCGCCGAGCTCGTTGCCACGGAGAACGTCATCGGCTGGTTCCAGGGCCGGATGGAGTTCGGTCCCCGGGCTCTCGGGGGACGCTCGATCATCGGCGACGCGCGCTCGCCCAAGATGCAGGAGACGATGAACCTGAAGATCAAGTTCCGCGAGTCGTTCCGGCCCTTCGCGCCCTCAGTGCTCCACGACGACATCTCGGAGTACTTCGAGATCGACCGCGAGAGCCCCTACATGCTGCTGGTGGCCGGCGTCCAGGAAAGACACCGCGAGGCGATGACCGAGGAGCAGCAGAAGCTCTTCGGCGTCGAGAAGCTGAACGTCAAGCGCTCCTCGGTCCCGGCGATCACCCACGTCGACTACTCGGCGCGGATCCAGAGCGTCCATCCCGACGACAACAAGCCTTACTACGACATGATCCGGGCCTTCAAGGAGAAGACGGGCTGCCCGGTGATCATCAACACGTCGTTCAACGTGCGCGGCGAGCCCATCGTCTGCAAGCCCGAGCACGCCTACACCTGCTTCATGAGGACGGAGATGGACTACCTCGTCCTCGGGCCGTACCTCCTGGCCAAGCCGGACCAGCCGGAATGGCGGGAGGAGAGGGACTGGCGCGAGGAGTTCCAGCTGGATTGAGGAAGAGATAATGTCAATAGCGCAAGAAATCAAAGAGCTCAAATCCGGCAACCGCGAGCTGCGCCAGTTCAGCTGGCTGGTCGGCGGGATCTTCCTCCTGATCGGCGCCGCCGGTTGGTACTTCGACAAGGGGTGGTTCGAAATCCCGCTGTGGGTCGGCGGGCCGCTCGTCGTCGTCGGCACGATCGTGCCGATCCTCGTCAAGCCCTTCTACTACGCCTGGATGACGCTTGCCGTCGTCATGGGCTTCGTGATGACGCGGGTGATCCTGACGATCTTCTTTGTCGTCGTCCTCTGTCCGGTGGGCTTTTTCTTCAAGCTCATCGGCCGCGACGCGCTGCACCGCAAGATCGACCGCTCTGCGTCGAGCTACTGGATCGAGAAGAGCTATCCGATCCCCGACCGCACCCGCCTGGAGAAGTTCTTCTAGGAGGAACAGCTTTCGGAGCTGCGCCGCCGCCATTTCCCGGGGCTGAAGCCCCGGGCTACATTTCAAAGGACGCCCTGCGGGCTTTGCGGCTGAAGCCGCGGGATCTTCCGGCTTTAGCCGGCAAGCCCGCAGGGCGCCTTTTAAGGTGTAGCCCGGGGCTTCATCCCCGGGAAACGTCGCCCGGCACCTGGTGGACGTAGACGTCGCGCTTCGGGTAGGGAATCTGGATCCCCTCCGTACCGAACCGCTTGTAGACCGCGGTGTTCAACGCGTCGAGCACGCGGCCGCGTAACACCGGCTCCGCCACCCAGCCGAGGAGCTCGAACTCAAGCCCCGATTCGCCGAAGCGACGAAACCTCACCCGCGGCGCGGGCTCCGCGAGGATCTGCTCCTCGTCTCCCGCCACCTCCTCGAGCACCCGGCGCACCTGGTCGACGTCGGAGCCGTAGGCCACCGAGACCTTGACCCGCACCCGGTAGTGAGTGGCGGGCCCACCGGCCTCGTTGACGATCTTCGAGTTGATGAGAAGCGAATTGGGAATGATGATCTCGACGTCGTCGCGGGTCAGCATCCGTGAGGAGCGAATGCCGATCTGCGTCACCTCGCCGCGCTCGCCCGACTCCAGGACGATGAAGTCCCCGAGCTTGTAGGGCCGGTCGGCGAGGATCGTCAACCCCGCGAAGAGGTTGGCGAGCGAGTCCTTGGCGGCGAGCGAGACCGTCAAGCCGATGATCCCCGCCGAGGTGACCCAGGCCGAGATGTTGATCTCCCAGGCGATCAGCAGGAAGTAGACCGAGCCGCCGACGACCACGGCCGTGGCGACGTTCGAAAGCGCCGGGACGGTCTGCGGCTGGACGAAGCGGAAGCGGTCGTGGTGACGCGCGAGCACCTCCAGGCCGAGCCGCGAGACCCGCACGAAAAAGACCAGCCAGACGACCACCGCCACGGTCTTGAGCACCCCCGAGGCGTACCACGAGAGCTCGCCGATCGGATCGACGACGAGCTGCAGGGAGAGGTGGACTCCGGCCAGGATCACCGACACGAAGACCGGGTTCAGCAGGTACTCGAGCAACTTGTCGTCGGCTTCGGTGCGGGTGCGCGCGGTGAGCCGCGGCGCCAGGCGGGTCAGGAAGATCCGCAGGAGCCCGGCGGCGAGCACCGAGATCGAGAGCACCAGGCCGGCCTGGGCCCAGGGATTGGGGCCGATCGCCGTCAAGAGGTTTCGCAGCTCGTCGAAAGTCATCGCCCGGGCGTCCCCTTAGCGTCCCGCAGCGCCGCCATGGCACTTCTTGTACTTCTTGCCCGAGCCGCAGGGGCAGGGGTCGTTGCGGCCCACCTTCGGGGTCTTGCGCTGCAGGGTTCGGGGACGCGCCGGGCCGTCGCCGGACCCGGAGAGCCGCAGGCGGCGGCGCATCTCCTCGATCATCCGTTGCCGGCGGGCGATGAGCTCCTCCTCGCTCACCGGCTCGACCCGGAAGAGGTCCCGGATGATCTTGTCCTCCATCTGGGTCTTCATCTCCTGAAAGAGCTCGTAGCTCTCGCGCTTGTACTCGTTTAAAGGATCGCGCTGGCCGTAGCCGCGGAGGCTGATGCCCTCCTTCAGGTGGTCGAGAGCCAGGAGATGGTCCTTCCAGGCCGCGTCGACCACAGAGAGCATGACGCTTCTCTCGAACTGGCGCATCGTCGCCTCACCGTGGCGTTCTTCCTTGTCGGCGTATTTTTTCTCGACCACCTTCCAGAGCTCTTCGCGCAGCTCCTCGACGCCGAGCTCGTCGAGGGCGACCCCGGCCTGATGGACGTCGAGGTCAAAGGCGATCCGGGTGTCGGCGGCGAGCTCCGCGAGGTTCCAGTCGCGCGGGTCGAGCTCCGCGGAGCAGTGGGCGGCGATGGCGTCTTCCAGGATCTCCTGGGAGACCCGTGTGACGTACTCGCGGCTCTCGGAGCCGTCGAGCACCTCCTTGCGCAGCTGGTAGATCGCCTCGCGTTGCTTGTTCATGACGTCGTCGTACTTCAGGAGGTGCTTGCGTACCTCGAAGTTGCGCCCCTCGACCTGCTTTTGGGCACGCTCGATCGCCTTGGTCACCATGTTGGCGACTATGGCCTCGCCCTCCTCCATACCGAGCCGGCCCATCAGCCCCTGGACCCGGTCGGAGCCGAAGATGCGCATGAGGTCGTCTTCGAGCGAGAGGTAGAAGCGCGAGGAGCCGGCGTCGCCCTGGCGTCCGGAGCGGCCGCGCAGCTGGTTGTCGATGCGCCGCGACTCGTGGCGCTCGGTGCCGAGGATGTGCAATCCCCCGGCGGCGAGGACCTCCTCGCGCTCCGCCGCGCACTGACGTTTGAAACGCTCGAACGCCGCCTCGAAGGCCTTGGGATCGGTCTCCGGTTCGGCCTCGGCCTTGGCCATCGCCTCGGCGTTCCCGCCGAGGACGATGTCGGTGCCGCGGCCCGCCATGTTGGTGGCGATCGTGACCGCGCCCTTGCGTCCCGCCTGGGCGACGATCTCCGCCTCGCGCTCGTGGTACTTGGCGTTCAGGACGACGTGGCGTACACCGTGACGCTTGAGCATCTTGGAGAGCATCTCGGAGCTCTCGATCGAGACGGTGCCGACCAGCACCGGTTGCCCCCGCTGGTGACCGTCCTCGATCTCCTCGACCACCGCGTTCCACTTCTCTCGCGCCGTGCGGTAGACGACGTCGGGGTGGTCGGCGCGGATCATCGGCTGGTTGGTCGGGATCACCGAGACGTCGAGCTCGTAGATCTCGCCGAACTCCGCCTCCTCCGTCTCCGCCGTACCGGTCATGCCGGCGAGCTTCTCGTACATGCGGAAGTAGTTCTGAAAAGTAATCGTGGCGAGGGTCTGGTTCTCGCGTTCGATCTTGACCCCTTCCTTGGCCTCGACCGCCTGGTGGAGCCCGTCGGACCAGCGGCGGCCTGTCATCATGCGGCCGGTGAACTCGTCGACGATGACCACCTGCCCGTCTTTCACCAGGTAGTCGATGTCGCGCTTGTAGAGGTGGTGGGCCCGCAGCGCCTGGTTGATGCCGTGGAGAAGCTCGATGTTCTCCATGTCGTAGAGGTTCTCGATCCCCAGGACCTTCTCGGCTTTCGAGACACCCTCCTCGGTCAAGGCGACGGTATGGGCCTTCTCGTCGACCAGGAAGTCGCCGGTCGTGTACTTCACCCCGTCCTCGCTCTCGTGCTCCTCGCCGAGCTCGAAGCGCGGCACGACGCGGTCGATCTGGTAGTACTTGTCGATCGACTCCTCCGAAGGGCCGGAGATGATGAGCGGCGTGCGGGCCTCGTCGACCAGGATCGAGTCGACCTCGTCGACGATCGCGTAGTGGTGGCCGCGCTGCACCATCGACTCGATCGAGCCCTTCAAGTTGTCGCGCAACAAGTCGAAGCCGAACTCGTTGTTCGTGCCGTAGGTGATGTCGGAAGCGTAGGCTTTTTTGCGCTCCTCCTCGGGCATGTCGGCCTGGATGACGCCGACCGTCATGCCGAGGGCGAGGTAGACCGGGGCCATCCACTCGGAGTCGCGGCGTGCCAGGTAGTCGTTGACCGTCACCACGTGGACGCCCTTGCCGGTGAGCGCGTTCAGGTAGATGGGCAGCGTCGCCATCAAGGTCTTGCCCTCACCGGTCTTCATCTCGGCGATCTTGCCCTGGTGAAGCACCATGCCGCCCATCAGCTGGACGTCGAAGGGGCGCATCCCGAGCTGGCGCCAGGCCGCCTCGCGGACCGCGGCGAAGGCGGGGACGAGGATCGAGTCGACTCTCTCGCCGTCGGCGAGCCGGGCGCGCAGCTCGTCGCTTTTCGAGCGCAGGGCTTCGTCGTCGAGCCTTTGGATCTCGGGCTCGATGGCGTTGATCTCGGCGACGAGCGGCTGCATCCGCTTGACGTCGCGGTCGTGCTTGGTGCCGATGACCTTGGCGAGGAGAGTGTTGAGCATGGGGGATTTCGCGATATGGAAGGCTCGCACCGGTCGGCGTCCCGGTGCCCGGAGGCCCGGTTTGCGGTGTCTCAGTCTATCAGAACGCGAAAGGCCGGGAAGAGATTCCCGGCGGAAGCCCACCCGGGGCTAAAGCCCCGGGTGGTGGCGCCCCTACGGGGAGGTGGAGTCGAGGATGTAGCCCAGCGGGTTCGTGGCGCGGCCGTCGACCCGGACCTCGTAGTGGAGGTGGTTGCCGGTGGAACGGCCCGTGTTGCCGACCTGCCCGACGACATCGCCTCGCTTGACCTGCTGCCCCTCCTCGACGAGGATCTTCAGCAGGTGCCCGTAGCGGGTGGTGATGCCGTAGCCGTGCGAGAGGTAGACGGCGTTGCCGAGGCCGCGAAGGCGCCCCGTCTTGATCACCAGCGCGTCGCCCGTGGCCCGGACTTTCTTGCCCCGCGGCGCCGTGATGTCGATGCCGCCGTGGAAGGTGCGGCGCTTGTCCTTGTCGAAGGGATCCGGACGGTAGCCGAAACGACTGGTCAGGAGGCCCTTGACCGGGGTGACCGCGGGGGTCCGCGAGATCAGGAGCCGCCGCTCGTCGAAGCGCTGCTGGAGGAGGCTGACGCTCCGGCCCAGGACGTCGACGTCGCTTTCGAGAAGCGAGAGGTTCTCGTCCATGCCGCCGTCGACGGCCAGCGGTCCGCCGATGCCGCCTTCCGTCGCCGGCGCCAGCTCCGAGACCCCGGCGACGATCGCCAGCTTGTGGATCTGCTGCTGGAAGTCCGCCAGATCCCCTCCCAGGTCCCGGATCGACCGCTCGAAGCCCTGGTTTTCTTGCCGGAGCTCGGCGTTCTCCTGCTCGATCTCGTCGAGCAGGTGCCGGTCGAAGTTGGTGGTGAAGTAGAGGACGGTGGCCACCGAGCCACCGACGCTCAAGAGGGCCAGCGTGCCAAGAACCAGGCACGCCTGCAGCGTCGTAAATCGCCACTTGCGGAACTTGGCCCGCGCGTGGGGGACAAAGATGACCGTATGCTGCTGTTTCAAGACGCGATCACTCGTGGTTTCGAAGTCCGTCTGTCGTGCCGCCGGCACACCCCGGTATCCCGATCCGACCTACTCTACCGGATCGCTTCCCGGTATACCAAGGTGAATTTGCCAGCTAAAAACCAGTTAAGGGCGATTCTAGCCCAATGGATCCCCCTGTCAAGCCCCGCCCGGCCTCCATCCCCCAGGCGGGGGGACGCTCTCGCCGAGCCGGCGGAGCTCGGCCTCGAAGAGGCGCTCGAGGCGCGAGAGGTAGCCGCTCTCGTGGCGCAGGCCAACGGTTAGCTCGTCGACCAGGGGACGCAGGATCTCCTCCTGGGCTTCGATCTCGCCGTTTCCCCCCTCTCCTTCGCCGCCGCGCCGCAAGCCCTGCAGCCACCGGCCCAGGCCACGAGCGCTCCTGCGCAGCGTCTTCCAACTGCCGGCGAGCGTCCGGCGGGCCAGCCGCTCGATCGGCCCCAAGTCGAGTCGGCAGAGGGACGCCTCGATCGCCTCTCGCACCCGGCCGACTCCCGGCGGCGTCTCCCCGAGCTCGCCGAGTGAGACCGCGTGGCGCAGGAGATAGCCCTCGTGGAACGTGCGTGCGAACGTCCGGACGCAGTCCTTGACCGCCAGGAAGAAGAGGATCGTGCGAAAGACCTTCCGCAGAAGCTTCTTGCCGACGAGAACCGCCGCCCGCCACAGCGTCGCCAGAAAGCAACCCCGTAGCCGGCCGCCAGGAGGTTCTCCACAGGCGAGGATCTGGAGCTCCTCCTCCCCGAGCCGGGCCGTACGGCCGTGGACGATGTCCGCCACGAGACTCCGGCGCAGGAAGTCCCGAGCCCAGTCGTCGAGGAAGGGGACCGGGATCAGACGCGTCAATCCGGTCAGCAGGCTGTAAAAGACCAGGCGGTTGAGCTCCACGGAGGCGCGACCCACGAGTTGGGCTCCTGCGGAGTTGAGCTCCTTCGAAGCCTCGGACGCCGGCGACATCGACGGCTACCAGTGGATGGAGTAGACGCAGAGCCCGTCGCCTTGCTTCTTACAAGGGGCGTAGGTGTCGTGGTGGACGTCCAGCAGCGGGTTCTCGCCTTCGAAACGATGCGCCAACCCGGCGACGACCCCGCCGTCGAAGTCGCAGGGGTAAGGCGTGGTGCACTCGACCTTCAAGCTCCGCTCGCCCGATTCGATCACCCGGTAATGCCCCACGTCCCCTCGGCGATGGGTTCCCTGGTAGGCGTCGTCAAGGTTCTGGAAGGCCTTTTCCAGCGTGTCGAATTCGGCGGGGATCGTGGCCCCGGCAGGGATCTGCCGCGCGATCTGGGAGAGGGTGTTGGGGCCGATTTTTTTCGCGATCTCGTCCAGAGAATCGCGCCAGGCACGCTGGCTGTACCAAAGCATCGGCTGGGGATCGCGGATACCGTTCCCGGCCAGGATCTCCTCGGCAAGCCCCTTGAACGCCCCCATGGTGTCGATGAAGGAGCAGACGATCTTACCCAGGACCTCGGCCTGTTGATAAAACGCGTCACGTTGTTCCATGGCCCTGACTCCTCACTCCAGGTATTGCCGTCAAGCCAGTCGAACGGGAGGAAACCATCGGCCGCTTCGCCGCTGACCCCACCACGATCCTACGCACTTCTTGGATGCCCCACGGCCCGAATCCTATCACGCTGCCGGTGAAGGTGTTTAGAATCGGCACGCCAACCACGAGGACCCTAGATGAGCTTCCGACGAATCCCCCTCACCCTGACGCTGCTCCTCGCCGCCCCCCTCGCGGCCCAGACGTTTCCGGAAATCACCCAAGCCGAGCGCGAGCTGCTCGAAGTCCCCGGCCACCCGGGCGCCGGCGCGGTGGTGCTCCGCAAGAGCGCCGAGCTGCACCTCGCCGACTCCCGGACCGGGGCACCGACCACCCTGGAGGTCTTCGTCCGCACCAAGATCCTCACCGAAAGCGGCAAGGACCTGGGCCAGGTGGCGGTCGGCCACAGCTCCGGCGTCCGCCTGGAGCGCTTCGAGGGCCGGACCACGACCGCCGACGGCCGCGTGGTCCTGCTCGGCGAAAACGCCGTCTTCACCGAACGTAGCTCCAAGATCGGCCGCAGCTTCCTCACCAAGGCCGCTTTCCCCGCCGTCGAGGTAGGCGCCGTCGTCGACTACCGCTTCCGGCTGCAATGGCGCTCGGCCTACGTCGAGCCCTGGACCCTCGAGGAAGCGGTGCCGACGCTCCTCGCCGAGCTCGTCTACCACGTACCCCGGGGCATGGACGCCGTCCACCACGTCCGTGGGCCGCTTCAGGTCGCGAGCCAAAGCGACGAGACCGCCGACGGTACGCTCGTGCGCCTCTGGGCGGAAGACTTGCCGCCGGCCCTCGAGGAACCCTACTCCTTCCCCAGGAACGACCTGGTGACCCGGGTGATGATCGTGCCTCGTCACGAGACCGCGGCCGACGGCACCCGGGTGCCGCTCTTCGACTCCTGGAAAACCGTCTGCCGCTCGTTCGAGGCACTCTACGACGGTGTCCGCGAGCGCCGGCGCCAGGTCAGAAAAACCGCCCTTTTACTCGTCGCGGGCGAGAAGAGAAACGACCGCCGGGCCTCCCTTCTGCAAGCCTGGGTCCGCGACGAGATCGCGACCCGCGGCAGCGGTCTGCGGCCCGAGCCCGGTGCCACCCTCGACAGCGTCCTCGACGAGCGCCGCGGCGGCGCCGCCGAAAGGGCGCTCCTGCTTCAGGCGATGCTCGGCGCCCTGAAGATCCCGGCGCGGCTCGTCTGGGCCGTCGACTGGCGCGGTGGGTTCGCCGACCTCGACGTCGTCAATCCCGGCTGGTTCGACAAGGTCCTGGTGCTCGCCGAGATCGAAGGCCGGCCATTGCTGCTCGATCCGAGCGACCGGCGCCTGCCCGCCGGCAAGGTGTCGCCGGTCCACGAGGGTACCCAGGCCCTCGTCGTTGACCGCGAGCAGCCGGGGGTGATCGAGCTTGGAAGCTCCGCTCCCGACGACAGCGTCCGCCGCATGGAGCTGGCGCTCACCGCCGGAGACGACGGCCGACTCGCCGGACGCGGCCGGCTCTCCCTGACCGGACACCACGCCTGGTTCTACCTGCGGCGCGTCGAAAACGAAGCCGCCAACCGCCGCGGCTGGCAGCGATGGCTCGAAGACCACTTCGAGGGTTTCAAGGCCGGCGACGTCACCGTCGACGAGAACGTCGGCCACCAGCGTATCGAGGTCGCCTTCTCGCTCCTTCAGCACGAGGAGGACGTCCTGGGCGACGAGACGAGCTACAAACCGAGCCGTCCCTTCGGTCCGGCCGAGCAGCGCTACACCTTGCCCCCCGAGGAGCGCCGCCAGGCGGTCCAGGTCTCCTTCGCCGACCGTGACGAGGTGGAGCTCGTGGTGCGCTGGGGCGAAGGCTGGGAGCTCGACGCGGCGCCTTCTTCCTTCGAGGCCAGATCCGACGCCGGCACGGCACGCGCCGAGGTCGAGGTCAGCGAGGCCGGGCACCGGCTCGTCTACCGCCGTACCCTGGAGATCGCCGGGACACGCTACGACGTCGGCGAGCCCTATCGGCAGCTGCGGGACCTTTATACACAGCTGGAGCGTCATGATGCCGAGAGCGTCGTCCTGGTCAGGAAGTAGGGCAGGCTGCGCCTGCCGTTCCGGTCTCTTCCTGATCGGATGGCTCGTCCTCGCCGCCGCGGCCCCGGCCGCCACAGTCCTCGAACGCACCGTCCACGTCCGCATCCAGGACGACGGGAGCCTCCGGGAATCCAGCCGGCTCCGCGTCCGGCTCGACGACGCCGACGACGTCCGCGCCTGGGCCGCCTACCGCGTGCCGCTCGACGAGAACCGCGACCTCGTCCGCCTCGAGGCCCGGATCGTCCTGCCCGGCGGCGAGGTTCTCCGCCTGGGTCCGGACGACCAGGACACCGTCGAGAGGACCGGCGGCGGCGTCTTCTACTCGTCGCGGCGCTGGCGCGTCGTCCGTCTCCGCGGCCTTGTGCCGGGAGCCGTCGTTGAGGTCGACGAGGAGGTCGCCCACCGTCCGTACTATCCGACCGGCAAGGTCTTGTTGCGCGGCGAGGCGCCGACCGAACGCCTCGAGGTCCGCGTCGACGGCGGCGGCGAGGCGTGGCGTTACCGTCTGGCCGGCGAGGCCGGGGGCCTTGAGGTCGAGGAAGCTCCAGGCGGCGTCGTGGTGCGAGGCGAACGCCTCCGGGCCTGGGAGCTGCCGGAGCTCGCCCCCGAGGACGCCGCGGTGCGTCCGGTCCTGCGCTTCGGCTGGGGCAACGGGACCTGGGACGACGTCGGACGCTGGTACGACGAGCTCGCCGCCTCGGTGCCGCGCGGCGGCGAAGCGATCCGCGAGCAGGCACAGACGATCACGGCCGATCTTGAGGAGCCCCGCCAGCGGCTCGACGCCCTGACGCGCTTCCTCCAGGAAAAAGTGCGCTACGTCGCGGTCCTGATCGGCGTCGGCGGCTATCGTCCGAGCCCGCCGCAGGAGGTCCTGGAACGGCGCTGGGGCGACTGCAAGGACAAGTCGACGCTCCTCGTCGACCTGTTGCGTGCCGCCGGGGTGGAGGCCTATCCGGTGCTGCTGCGAAGCGGCCGGCGCGGCAGGATCGATCCCCTCTTCCCCGCCGTCGACGAGCTCAACCACGCCCTCGTCGCCGTACCCCGCGAGGCGCTCGACGGCCCCGGTTCCAACGGCTCGTCCTACCTCTTCGTCGACCCGACGCTCACCGCCGGGGCCGGAGCCTGGATCCATCCGGCGACCCAGGACCAGGACGTCCTGGTGGTACGCGGCGACGGCGCCGAGCTCGTCCGGACGCCGCTTCGTCCGGAGGACGAGCACCGCCGCCTCAGCCTCGACCTCACGGTCTCGCCGGAAGGCGACGGACGCGGCACCGCGACCCTGGAGCTACGCGGCGAGCTCGCCTACGAGCTTGGAGCGTCGTTCGCGGCGACGCCGGAGCGCGCCGAGGCCGAGGCGCGGTCGATCCTCGCCGGGCTCCTGCCCGGCGCCGACTTGGACGACGTGGGCTCGTCGCGATCCTCCGACGCGGTGCCGGCGATCGAGCTGCACGCCGCCGTAGCCCTCCACGCCCTCGTCCAGGGGACGCCGGGACGCCGCTCCCTGGAGCTGCCCGGCATGCGGGCGACGCCGGAGCCGCAGCGGCTCGACGACGAGCGCCGCGTCGCCGTGGTGCTGCCGGCGCGTTCGGTCGAAGCCAGTTGGAAGCTGCGGCTGCCGGAGGACTGGTGCCCGGCGGTCGAACGGCACGACGCTGTCGAGAACGAGGTCGGCAGCTTCGAGCAGGACGTGACCTCAGAGGGCGGAGAGCTTCGCGTCGAACGGCGGCTCGTGCTGCGCCGTCGCTGGATGGAGCCGGAGGCGCTTCAGGACCTTAAAGACCTGGCTCTGGCCGAGCACCGCGCGCACCGTCGGCGGCTGCGTCTGCGCTGCGAAGGCTAGAAAGGCGGCTGAAGCCGGCTCCCAGAAGCCGTCGAGAAACTCGGCTCATCTGTCAAGCCCCGCGGGGCGAGGCTTTCCGCAGCAGCTGCGGAAAGATCTGTGGAAAACCGGTAGGAAAAACGGCCTCCACCGGCTTCCGTTGCGCCTCTTCTACACTTTGCACAGCAGATTGTGCGGAAATCCCTAAGTCCTTTGTTTTCAGTACTTTCCAGACTTCCGCCTAAATGCCGCCATGGCGACGAATCGGACTTGTGACGATCTTTTCCACAGGCTTATAGCCAGGTGCCTATAAGCCTTGTCAGAAGCGGCTCTGTGGCCTCTCGGGGCGGTGGAGTCAAGCGTTTGCGGCCTTGTCCAGGAAGAGCCGGTGAACGGCGTCGTCGGAGGTCAGCTCGGGGTGGAAGCTGCTGGCGAGCACCCGGCCTTCTTCGACCAGCACCGGCTCCTCGCCGTACCGTGCCCGGACCACGACACCCGGGCCGGTGTGGGTGATGCGCGGTGCCCGAATGAAGAGCATCTTGAGAGGCCGTCCGTCCTCCCAGGTGCCCCGGGTTTCGAAAGAGTCGACCTGGCGGCCGTAGCCGTTGCGCTCCACCGCGACGTCCAGAAGGGCGAGGGAAGGCTGAGCGGGTGAGGTGACCTCCCGCGCCAGGAGGATCAGCCCGGCGCAGGTTCCGAGGAAGACGCCGCCGTCGCGGTAGAACTCTTGAAGCTCCGGCCACCATTGGGGATCGAAGCCCATAAGCCGCAGAAGCGTCGTCGACTCACCGCCGGGGATCACCAGCCCCCGGAGCCCGGGGCGCGCGCCGGGCCGGCGCACCTCCCGCGCCGCGGCGCCGAGGGCGGTGAGCTCCTTGGGGTGGGCGGGGACCTCGACCTCGACGGCGCGGCCGACCAGCGCCATCGCCGGTTACCAGCCGCGTTTCTGGAGGAGCTGGGCGGGCTCGATCTCCGAGATCTCCAGGCCCGGCATGGGCTCGCTGGCGTCCTCGGAGATCCTGGCGAGCTCGGCGGGGTCCTTGTAGTGGGTCGCCGCCTGGACGATGGCCCGCGCCTGGCGGGCGGGGTCCTCGCTCTTGAAGATGCCGCTGCCGACGAAGATGGCCTCGGCGCCGAGCTGCATCATCAAGGCGGCGTCGGCCACGGTGGCGATGCCGCCGGCGGAGAAGTTGGGGACCGGGAGCTTGCCGTCGCGGGCCACCATGCGGACGATCTCGAGCGGCGCCCCGAGCTCCTTGGCCGCAGTGCCAAGCTCCTCGGACGGCAGCAACGTGAGCCGCCGGATGCCGCCCACGATCTCGCGCATGTGGCGCACTGCCTCGACGACGTTGCCCGTCCCCGGCTCGCCTTTGGTGCGGATCAAGGCCGCGCCTTCGGCGATCCGCCGCAGCGCCTCGCCGAGGTTGCGGGCGCCGCAGACGACCGGCACCTTCAAGGCGAATTTGTCGACGTGGTGGTGCTCGTCGGCGGGGGTCAGGACCTCGCTCTCGTCGATGTAGTCGACGCCGAGGGCTTCGAGGATCTGGGCCTCGACGAAGTGTCCGATGCGGCATTTGGCCATGACGGGGATCGACACCGTGGCCATGATCTCTCGGACTCTGGCCGGGTTGGCCATCCGGGCGACGCCGCCCTGGGCACGGATGTCGGCGGGCACCCGCTCTAGCGACATGACGGCGACGGCGCCGGCTTCCTCGGCGATCTGGGCCTGGGCGGCCGTGGTTACGTCCATGATCACCCCGCCTTTGAGCATCTCGGCGAGGCCGGTCTTCAGACGGAAGGTTCCGGTCTGCGATTCCATGATGAGCTTCCTCCAGTGGGTCGGACGGCTGGACGCCGCGCGGGCGGCGGCGGCCGCTGCGCCGGGGGACCCCAGCTCTTCCATCCTAGCAGCTCGCCGGGGAGAAGCTACAACCCAAGATCGGCGGGCAAGCACCTGGACACCGCCCGTCGCCTTCCCTACAATGGAAGGAGAACGACCCGGAGGTGCTCGTGCTGGGGAAAACGTCCCATCCCATCGTCCTGGCTCTCCTGGCCGCAGGCTTGTTGTCAACTCCGCAGGCCTGCGGAGACGCAGGACAAGGGGCCGAACCAGAGACGGTCCCGGCGAGTGAGCGCCGCGCCGCGATGATCCGAGAGATCGAAGCCGACGTCCGGTCCACCCGTCATTACACGGGCCGCTCAGCCCTCGACGAGCGGGTGATGGCCGCCATCGCCGCGGTGCCCCGCCACGAGTTCGTCCCCGAGAAGTACCGCGAGCAAGCTTACGAGAACCGACCGCTTCCGATCGGTCACCAGCAGACCATCTCGCAGCCCTACATCGTCGCGCTCATGACCGATCTCCTCGACGTCGGCAAGGGCGCCGTCGTCCTCGACATCGGTACCGGCTCGGGGTACCAGGCCGCGGTCTTGGCGGAGATCGTGGAGCGCGTCTACTCGATCGAGATCGTCCCGGAGCTCGGCGAGGAGGCCGACGCGCGCCTGCGTCGGCTCGGCTACGAGAACGTCGAGGTCCGCGTCGGCGACGGCTTCTACGGCTGGCCCGAGAAGGCCCCCTTCGACGGTATCCTGATGGCCGCCGCGACCGACGAGATCCCCCAGCCCCTGATCGACCAGATGAAGCCGGGCGCCCGCATGGTCCTGCCGCTCGGCAAGGCGTGGGGCAACCAGGACCTCCTGGTGGTGGAAAAAGGCAAGGACGGCAAGACCCACGAGCGCTCGATCATCCCCGTGCGCTTCGTCCCGCTGACCGGGGACCACTGAGGACGACGGGACGTCCTGAGCGCGGCTGGAGGAACCTGCCGGCGCCGACGCGGGTCCAATGGTAGTGCGCTACTTCTCCTTCATCGGCGACCTGGAAGACGAGGGACGCTTCTCCTACTTCGTCGACGACCTGCTGGTGGCGACCGATCCGTCGGTCCGCCTCGAACCGTTCGTGGCACCGGGACGGCGGCGCTACTTCGTCGAGATCTTCGCCGGCGAGCGGCCGGCGCTCGAGGATCGTCTCCAAGGACGAGGCGATGCAGGAGCTCAACGTCGAATTCCCCAAGAACGCCAACATGGTCGAGCTGGCGGCATTGCCGGCTAAAGAGCGGCCAGTAGAAAAGGAGAAACGCATCGCCGCCATGCTCGACCGAGGTGTCGGCCAAAGCCACCTGCGCGACCCGAGAGTCGCGGGTCGCGCAGGTGGCACTCGCCGACGCCGCGGTCGAGCCAGGCCGAGATACGCTTCTAGTTCTAGTGTTCTGTCTGGCGCTCTTTTGCCGGTAGGGCAGCCAACTCCTTCTCGCACTGTTCGCGGAAAGCGCGTGGCAGGGAATTGGCAAGTCGAAAGGTTATGGACTGCACCAGGTCCGCTTGGTCGAAGTGCGGGAGGTAGCCCCGGCTTCGCCACGGGGACGCTTCCCTACCTGCCACGGCTCCGGGACTCGTCGGTGTTGCTGGAGGCGATTCGCGACGGCCTGGTGCTGCTGACCTGGGAGCGCGACACCTTCGCCTTCGCCGACAGCTTCGACGACGAAGAGCAACGCTATCGTGGCCTTCGCGGCGGTCAGGACGTGCCGCTCCACGACACGGGGCCGCTGGGCTTGCTCGTCAAGCCCGAGGCCGCGCGCCGGCAGTTGGACGCGGAGGCGGAGGCGGCGCCGACGCCGGGCGGGGAGCCCGTCGGACCGAGTTCGGGCGGTGAGGCGCCGTCTTCCGTCGAGCCGGGCTCGGAAGGGCCGGAGCCGCCGGAGGAGACGGCGCCCAGGCGTTTCCACGGCTCGATCGCCCTCGACGCGACACGCGTCGGCCGCGACGCGGGCCGTGTCGCGGACGAGGTGATCTCTCACCTTTCGGGCCTCGTCGGCGCGAAGGTGACGGTGACGCTTGAGGTCGAGGCGGAGATCCCTTCCGGCGCGCCGGATTCGAGAAAGAGTGATCGGACCTTGCCCCGAGGCGCCGCTGACGTACTGCGCTATGGGCGGACTCCGCATTTTCATCGACCTCCTTACTGGCCATCGACTACGGACCAGTCGGAAAGGCGACCGGTATCGAAATCGGAGGAGAAGACAACTTGCGGCGCGAGATCTGTGGCATCGCCGGCGTTGAAATCCCCGCTGGGATCAGCTTCTTCGCTGGGACCGCAGGCGTCCCGCCTGCCTCTTTCTCCTTCTTCTCCCCCTGGGCGAAGGTGAACTGGGTCTCGAGACTGCCAGCCGGCAGGTCGCTCGCCTCGTGAAGCCGACGCGCGTAGGCCATCCACTCGTCGATCAAGACGAGACACGGGCCGTGCTCTCTCAAGAGCTCGCGGAGCACGTCGCCGGGGCTCGTGGCGCGCTCGTCGCCTCTTCGGGCGGCCCAGACTCGAAACGCCGCGTGGACTTCTTCTGCATTGGCACGGGAGGTCGTAAGCTCGTCGTGGAAGTGAAGAGACCTAAGAAGCCGATTGGAGAAGAAGACGTTACTCAGATCATCAATTATGTTCAGTACCTACGGCAGCATGCTCCTACGTCTGGCCAGGAGCGAAGCCCCAATCGCTTTGAAGGAGTTCTGGTGGGCCACCATCTTTCCCCTGAAGGTATCATGTGGCGCGAAACCGCCGCGAATACCGGCATTGCCATCCGGTCCTGGGACGAGCTTCTTGCCGTTGCAGAACGCATCCATCACGAATTTCTGGAGGCAATGAAGACCCGAGTGCCAGACGATGCCAGAGTTCAGGACATTTTTACCGAGACCGAAGCGGAGGTTGAAGATGGAGAGCAGGGCTCGTAAAGAGCGTCTTAAGGCCATTGACCTCTGCTCGGGGCCCGGAGGCGTGACGACTGGGTACAAGGCTGCCGGCGTTGAGGTCCTGGCCGCTGTTGACGTAGATCCATACGCGCGGGCTACCTACGAGGCGAACCATCCGGAGGTCGAGCTATTACCGGACGATCTGACAACGCTCAGGCCTGAACGTCTGCTCGGCCTCGTAGGGCTACAACCGTACCAGCTGGACATCCTTACCGCCTGCGTGCCCTGTCAGACTTTCTCCAGCCTCGGACGAAAGCATCGACGCAAGGACGATCCGAGAAACGAACTCGTCGGCAGGATCGGAGATTTCACAGCCCCGGCTTCGCCAGGGGGACGCTGGGGCGTCCGAAGAAGGCAGGCGGGACGCCTGCGGTCCCAGCTCGGATGAAGATGAAGAAAGAGGCAGGCGGGACGCCTGCGGTCCCAGCTCGGATGAAGAAAGAGGCAGGCGGGACGCCTGCGGTCCCAGCTCTGATGAAGATGGTCCCAGCGGGGATTTGTTCGTCATGAAGGTTTCTCCGCCCGCGCCAGCAGCTTGGTGAAATCGTAGTTGACGCTCGTCACCCCGAAATCCGGCTCGCGGTGAAACGGCTGCCGCACATAGTGGACACGGTGCCTCTCGTCGTCGAGGAACTCGACGATGGCAAGGATGAAGTCGTCGGGTTTGTTGAGCGAGTAGAGGATCTCGTTCTTGGTGACGGTAATCGTCGCCGCACCGGTGACGCGGCCCTTGACTTCGATGAAGCGTAGGCGGCCGGTCCCCGGCACGCGACTCTCGATGTCGTAGCCGAGCTTTTCGGTCTCCCGATCGACCGGCTCGAAGCCGAGGTCGCGCTCGACGTTCATCACCGCGGCACGGGCACGGGGAGCGCGAAGCCCACGGTGCCGCGGCGCTTGTCGTCGAGAAGGGCCTCAGCGCGGTTGAACTCCTCGCGGACGTACTCGGTGACCTCCTTGTACAGCCGGGTCTCGGGCTCGGATAGCCGGTAGCACACGGTATGAGCGATCCGTTCGGGGAAAAGCGGCTTGCAGTCGAATTTGAAGAGGCGTTCCTTGACCATGCGGCGCATCAGGTCAGAGACGTCGACTTTATGGACGCCGTCGCGGAAGCGGCCTTCGAAGCGGATGGTCTTTCCGGCGCCGGGATCGTCGGCGAGGAGCAAGCGCAGCGGCTGGCGCGGCAGCATGGCCTCGTAGACGGCGGTGATCTGGTGCGGCAGCGGATCGACGAGCGACGTGTGGACGGCGAGAACCGGGTCGAAGAGGTGGGCGAGGCGGATGCGATGCGCCTCGGAGACCAGTCGGAAGAGGCTGCCGTCGCCGTCGAAGCTCCAGGGCCGTCCCTCGGCGACGATCGCGAGGCGGTCTTCGTCGCTGCGGTAGAGGAGCTCGTTGGCGACCTTGCCGGCAGGCGTCTTGTAGGTCAGCTCCAGGGCAACGGAGCCGTGCCACTGGACGCTGACGACCGTGACGAGGGAGTCGGGCAGAATGCCGCGGACGGCAGCGGTCGGTTGAAGGTCTTCGAGCTGGATCATGGTGGCTCCGGCGTGACGCCGGCAGCTTATCGCAGCCGGCGGAAGACCGTCACTTGTCCCAGATACGCTGATCGAGGCCACATCCACTCGCCTCGAGTCCAAGCCGCTGCGCCTCCAGCGGCAGCGCTCCAAAGGGTCGTGGAACGTTGGGAGCTTTTGCCGGTCGAAAGAGCTCCTACGCCCGCGGGTGGTGTCGGCATTCTCTGTCGCCGACAAAGTCAGATACTGTAGACTGCCAAGATTCGCAGAAGTCGACAGAGGAAGACCATAAGGAGAGAGAGATGCACGCAACCTGCTCTGACCATGCCTCGTGCCAGCCCGTCAGGGTCTGCGGTCTTATCAAGGTATGCCTGATCAACTTCATGCTCTATCTGGAGTCGGATTGCTCAGGAGAGGGGTCCCCGATCATCGACGTCAACGGAACGGGAATTTTCCCTTTCGTGATCGCACCAAATACCTGGGAACATCTCAAATTCGAATTCCCCATCGGTCAGGACACGCTGGATCAGAGCGGCATTCTCGGTATTCGACCTCTGATCGTCAAGCTGGGCGACTTCCGGTCCGACGACGCCTGCCTCTACGACAACGTCTCGCTGACGTATGCTCCGCTACCGGTCACCCAGGTCCCCACCGTTGGCTCGCTGGGCTTGGCCGTTCTGGCAGCGTTGCTGGGCGTCGCGGGTCTGATCACCCTGCGTCGGCGGCTCCCGCGCTGAACGGCTGGGCCAATCCGCCTGGTCTTGTCGGCGCCGAGATCGTCGGCAAGGAGGAAACGCAGTCGAAGCCGCCGAAGCCACGGACCTGGAGCGTTGGAGCGACCGCATCCTCGACGTCAGCTGCCTCGCGGAAGTCTTCGCCGATGATCCCGAGAGCTGACGCAGGCCGTCCGTCGTCCTCATCCTCCGAGCCGCTTCAACATCCGATACCAAAACTCGACGCCTTCGTGAAACTCGCGCACCCCGATGCGCTCGTCGAGCCCGTGGGCGCGGACCTCGTCGTCGTCGAGGAACCATCCCGTCGACGAGCTCTTCAAGGACCGTCAACATCTCGGGCGTCAGGGTCGTCGGAGGGCTGGGGACGGCGGCGGCGAGGCGCTCGATCCCGATCGCCTCGTCGTCGAGGACGCGGCGCAGCTGCGACTCGACGTCGTCGACCGGGACGCCGGGCAGGATGCGGCAGTTGACGACGGCCGTGGCGCTTCGCGGCAGGGCGTTCTCGGCGTGTCCGGCCATGAGCTGGGTCGCGACGCAGGTGGTGCGGAGGATCGAGTTGTAGTGCGGCGAGGCCGCCGCCAGGCGCTCCGCGGCCTCGAGGTCCGGCTCGGGCCCGGCGAGCGCCCGCATGTCCGCGGCTTTCCCCGGCGGCTCAAAAGCGGCGGAACGCTCGAAGAACAGGCGCGTGCCGTCGTTCGTCGCGACCGGGAAGCGCCGCCGCCATCTGGTAGATCGCGTTGTCGGCGCGCGGCAGAGAGCTGTGCCCGCCCGGATTCGTCACCGTGAAGCGGAAGCTCTGGTAGACCTTTTCGCTCGTCTGGACGAGAAAGGCCCGCGGTTTGCCGTCCCCGTCGTAGCTCCCGCCGCCGGCGTCGGTGTTCAGCGCCAGCTCCGCGTCGACGAGCTCGCGCCGCTCGCGGACCAGATGGTCGATCGACGCGCCGGTCGTCTCCTCGTCGCCGGTCAGGACCGCGATCAGGTCGCGGTCGGGGACGAAGCCTTCGCGCTTCAGGCGGACGAAGTTGGCGACCAGGGTCGCGACACCGGTCTTGTTGTCCTGGGTGCCGCGGCCGTAGTAGTAGCCGTCGCCCTTGGCAAAGGTGAAGGGATCGAAGGCCCAGGCCGCGGGCTCGGCGTCGACGACGTCGATGTGGGCCATCAAAAGCAGCGGCCGCCGCTCGGTAGTGCCGCGGTAGCGGGCCACGAGAGCCATCACCGGCGGTTCGGGGTGGACGAGCTCGACGTCGGCTTCGTCGAGGCCGGCCGCGACGAGACGCGCGGCCATCGACTTCAAAGCCTTCTCCGTTCGCTCGGGATAAGAAACGCTGGTGCGATAGCCGACCAGCTCGCCGAGGATCTCTTCGGCGAGCTCGTCGTAGGGCTCGGTGCTTTCCTGAGCCTGAAGGATCGTGGAGCCGAACAAAGCGGCAGCGAGAAGGAGGGCGGTTGCTGCAAGGGAGAGGTACGGGGAAGATGCCGTCAGTGGTTTGCGCATGCGGGGATCCTACCCGTTGCGGAGCCGCGGACGCTAGAATCCAAGCCATGCCCTCCCCGCCGCCGGAGCGTCCCCTCCTCGTCCTCGACACCGCGTCGCCCGTCGTCAGCGTCGCCATCGGGACGCCGGAGTCGGTCGCCGCGGTCCGCACCCTGGAGCTGCGCCGCTCCTCCGAGCTCTTGCTGCGCGCCGTCGAGGAGGCGCTGGAGGAGGCCGGCCTCACCCTGAGGGAGCTCGGCGGCGTGGCTGCGCTCCAGGGACCGGGGAGCTTTACCGGCCTCAGGATTGGGCTGGCCACCGTCCTCGGCTGGCACCAGGCCCTCGGCCTCCTGGCGACCGCGTTGCCGACGCTCCCGGTGCTCGCCGCGGCCGGCCGGGCCGCGATCGGCCGGGCCGCGATCGGCCGGGCCGCGGCCGGCCGGGCCGCGATCGGCCTCGACGTCGTGGCGGCCGTCGACGCGATGCGCGGCGACTGGTACGTCGAGCGTTTCCCCGCCGATCCGTCCCGTGCGGGCGAGGAGCCGGGGCTTCTTGCCGGCGAAGATCTCAACGCCTTCGCTCCTTGCCGGCTGGTCGGCTTCGGGGTCTCCGGAATCGCCGGCCTCGACGCCGCGGTCGACACCGTCGAGCCGCCTCCCTTGGCGCCGGTGGCCCTCGCTCTCGCCGCCGAGAGCTCCTGGGACGCGGCGCGGCTCTCGGCTCCGGTCTACTTCCGTCCACCGGCCGTCACAAAGCCCAAAAGAAGACGTCTCGGCGCTTGATCCGGCCGGCGGCAGGTGGTAATCTGAATCGATTCGATGCACAGCTTGCACCCCATCGATCCGCCGACACTCTCCGCCGCGGCGCCTCTGTCCCCCTCGGGGGATCCAGGGGGGGGAGATACTGTCCCCCTCGGGGGAGCAAGGGGGGGAATACACTGTGGAAGCGCCGCGGAGGTGGTGCCGGGCGGCGGTGCGTGCAGAGTCGAAAACCGGGGCCATGGGCCCCCGGCCCTTACCAACCGGGATGCGCCCCGAGCGCCCACCTAGGAGGTAGTTGCATGACCCACGTCGATCCCGTCAAGGAGCACCTGATCGAGTCCAACGAGAGCTTTCGCCGCTTGCACGAGGAGCATCAGGAGTACAAGCAGCGACTCTCGGTCATTCGTCAGAAGTCCCTCCTGTCCCAGGAAGACGAAATCAAAATGAAGCGCATCAAGCTCCACAAGCTGTCGCTCAAGGATCAGATGGAAGCCATCCGGCGTCGGCACGTGCTCGAGCACGCTTCGGCCTGAGCTCCCGCGACCGGCCATCGCCGAGCCTCCCCATCGGGGGCAGGGGCGGAGTGTAGCCGCCGAACCCTTTGACCAGAGGAGACTCGGTCCCCTCTCGTCGTATGAACCTCCAAAAGACGATGCCGATGACCTTTGCCAAAGAAGCCTGGCCCTTCGTCCTGCCCTTCGTCGTGCTCGCTGCCGTGCTCTTCGTGGTTCGACAGAACGCTTGGGGTACGGCGGCGCTCGTCGTGGCTTTTGCGGTGCTGCTTTTCTTCCGCGACCCGCGCAGCCGCTTCGACGGCGACGCCGAGATCGTCCTGTCGGCCGCCGACGGGTTCGTGACCCGCGTCGACACCGTGGAGGACCCGGCCGTGGGACCGGGCCGCTTTCAGCGCGTCGTCACGTTCCTCTCGGTCTTCGACGTCCACGTCCAGCGCTCGCCGGTGGAAGGCGAGGTGATGGCCTCGGGCTTGACGCCGGGCCGCAAGGTCGCCGCCTTTCGCCACGACGCCGACGAGGTCAACGAGCTTTACCTGTCCGTCCTGCGGCGCTCGAACAGCGACGTCGTCGGCGTCAAGCAGATCGCGGGGCTTCTCGCCCGGCGGGTGGTCTGCTACTTGAAGGTCGGGCAGCGGGTGGCGCGCGGCGAGCACCTGGGGCTGATCAAGTTCGGGTCGCGGGTCGACGTCCTGGTGCCCGAGAGCTACGAGGTGCTGGTCCAAAAGGGCGACCGACTGAAAAACGGTGCGACACCGATCGCCCGTCCGGGGACGCCCGGGCAAGAGGCGGCGGCAACGGCGGACGAGAAGCGGTGAGGAGGAAACGCAGGTCCCGGTCCAGGCCGAAGATGCGCCAGCGACTGCAGCGCGGCGCGTTTCTGCTGCCCACCCTCTTTACCATCGGCAACGTCGTGCTCGGCTTCTACGCGGTCGTCCTGGGCACCCGCGGCCACTTCGAGCACGCCGCGGTGATGGTCTTCGTCGCCAGCGTGCTCGACGGCCTCGACGGTCGCATCGCCCGCTTCATGCACACCGAGAGCGAGTTCGGCAAGGAGTTCGACTCGCTGGCCGACGTCCTGACCTTCGGTGCCACACCGGCGCTCCTGACCTACTTCTGGGGGCTTCGCGAGGACGGCCGCTTGGGGTGGCTCGTGCCGCTCTTTTTCCTCCTCTGCACGGCGATCCGGCTGGCGCGCTTCAACGTCCGGACCGGGACCGTCGACAGCCGCTCCTTCATCGGCATGCCATCACCGGCAGCCGCCTGCTCGGTGTGTGCGTGTCTTTTCTTCTCCCCGCAGCCCGAGTACTGGCAGGATTGGGTGGATCCCAAGACGGTGAAGATCGCGATGTTCGGTGTCGTCGTGCTCTACGGCTCGCTCATGGTGTCGACGTTGCGCTATCCGAGCGGCAAAAAGATCGACCTGCGCCAGCCCTGGAGCCCGCGCAACCTCGTGACGCCGATGACCGCGTCGGTGCTGGCTCTGATCTGGGTCCTCGACAATTACCCGACGGCCTTTTTCGTCACCATCGCGGTGCTCTACACCTCGACGGGTCTTTTCAATTCGCTACGTAGGTTGCTGCGCCGTCGCGACGAGGGGGATGGCGGCGCCGCGACGGAGGAAAACCCTGAAGCTCCGGTGGCCAGCGAGCCGGAAAAGGAGGCTGGAAGCAGATGAGCGTCGTCGCCATCGTCCATCCCATGGGCCTCGTCGGCACGGAGATCCGCCAGACCCTGGCACGGCGCCACGACCTGTGGCGCGAGCTACGACTCTTGAGCACCCGCGAGGACGAGATCGGGAAGTTGACCGAGATCGCCGGTTCCGCCGCCATGGTCACGAAGCTCGAAAAAGACGACTTCGACGGCATCGACGTCGCGTTTTTCTGCGGCGGCATCCAGGAGACGCGTCCGCTCCTGGCCGACCGGCCGCCGGCGATGACCGCGGTCATCCTATCCATCGACGCCGCCCCCGACGACGGCGTGCCGGTGGTCGCAGCCGTCAACATCGACCAGGCGCGCCGCTCCGAGACGCTTCTTTGCCCGCATCCGGCGGCGGTGCTGCTTTCGCACCTCGTCCATCCCTTGCGCGCCTTTGGCCCGCGCCGCGCCGTCGGCACCATCCTGGAACCGGCCTCGCTCGAGGGCAAGGAAGCCCTCGACGAGGTCTTCGAGCAGACCCGGGCGATCCTGAGCTTCACGCCGGATCAGCCGCGCGAGGTCTTTGCGACGCAGATGGCGTTCAACGTCATTCCGGGCCGCAGAGGGGAGCACGTGGCGGGACACGTCGCGGCATTGGTGGGAGGCGAGATCGAGGTCTACGTCCAGCTGCTGCGCTGCGGTGTCTTCCACAGCTTCGGTGCCAGCGTCCACCTGACGCTCACCGAGGATCCCGGGGAGAAGGCGGTCCGCGAAGCGCTCGCCGCACATCCACTCAACGACGCGTCCCCGGACCCGGACCTGCTGGGAATGATCGACGCGACCGGCCATGACGAGGTGCTCCTCGGACCGGTGGAGGCCGTCGCCGGCCTCCCCGGCACCTACCGCATCTGGGCGGTGATGGACAACTTGACCTGCGGCGCCGCCGTCAACGCCCTCCACATCCTGGAGGCGGTGACCAGCGCCGTGATGGTCAACTAGGAGCCTGTAGGGCATAGGCCAGCCGACCTCCCGGCGGACTTCGTCCGCCGGAAAATCCCCCTAACCCCCTTTCCTAAAGGGGGGACAAGACTCCGGATTCTTCTCTGAACCCCCCTTTAGGAAAGGGGGGCAGGGGGGCTTCTCTGAACCCCCCTTTAGGAAAGGGGGGCAGGGGGGATTTTCTTGGCAGGCGCAGCCTGCCGGATCTATGCCCTACAAGGCTCCTAGGCCTCTTCCGCTTCGCCCGCGCCGTCGCCGACGCCGTGACGGGCGAGGTAGTCCTCGACGTAGAAGAGGTTCCCCTCGCCGGCCCGCTTGACGATCCCGAGAAGCGACGACATCGTCGTCACCTCCTCGAGCTGTTCGGTGACGAACCAGTCGAGGTAGCGCAACGCGATGTGGTTGCGCTCCTTCTGGCAGAGGTCGACCAGGCCGTAGATCTGCCGCGTGACCTCCTCTTCCCAGTCGAGCGCCGCCTGGACGGCGTCAGCTGCTGAGGCGAAGTCGCTTCTCGGCTCCGCGATCTGCGGCACCTTGACCCTGCCGTCGACCTCGAGGATGAAGTGGACGAACTTCATCGCGTGCTGGCGTTCCTCGTTCGACTGCCGGAAAAAAAAGCCCGCCAGCTCCTGGAGGTCCTCCGAGTCGAAATACGAGGCGATCTGGATGTACTGGTGCGACGCTCCCAGCTCGTTGCCGACCTGGGTGTTGAAGGCGTCGACGATGTCCTGACTGGCTAACATTCCGAAGCTCCTTGGCGTGGTGTGGCTAGTGATGTCCCCCCTCGTTCCCCCCAAGGGGACGCTGGCTTGCGGCCCCTTCGCGGGGGCGGACCGATTCTATGCTTCCTGTCGCTCGGCGTCACCTACTCCGCGGCCCAACGTTCCAGCCAGGCGAGGACGGTCTCGTGCCACTGGACGCTGTTGCTGGGCTTCAGCACGAAGTGGCTCTCGTCGGGGTAGTAGAGGAGCCGGCTGGGGACACCGCGGCGCTTCAGGGCGGTGAAGGTCTGGAAACCCTGGGTCACGGGCACCCGGTAGTCCTGCTCGCCGTGGACGACGAGCATGGGGACGCGCCACTCCTCGACGTGCTCCGCCGGGTTGTGGCGCGAATAGCCCTCCGGGTTCGTCCACGGCGTCCCCTCGAGGTCCCACTCCGGGAACCAGAGCTCTTCGGTCGCGAAGTACATCGAGCGCAGGTCGAAGAGGCCGTCGTGGTTGACGAGGCACTTCCAGGGCTCGGTCCAGTTGCCGGCGATCCAGTTGACCATGTAGCCGCCGTAGGAGGCGCCGAGGGCGCAGGCGCGCTCCGCGTCGAGCCAGTCGTTCCCCTTGAGGGCGGCGGCGAAGCCCTTCCGGAGGTCCTCCAGGGGCTTTCCGCCCCAGTCGCCGCGGATCGAGTCCGTGAACGCCTGCCCGTAGCCCGTCGAGCCGTGGAAGTCGACCAGGACGGCTCCGTAGCCCGCTCCGGCGTAGATCTGCGCATTCCACCGGTAGTGGAACCGGTCGGTCCAGGAGCCCTGAGGGCCGCCGTGGATCAAAAAAGCGATCGGGTATTTCTTCCCCGCTTCGAAGCCCACGGGTTTGACGACCCAGCCCGAGACGGTCGCGCCGTTCCAGCCCTTGAAGCGCAGCCGCTCGTAGTCGCCGAAGGCGATCTCGTCGAGGCGCTCGCGGTTGTGCTCCGTCAGCCGCCGCGGCTCGCCGCCTCCGGCGGCGACGGCCCAGAGGTCGGCCGGCGACTTCAAGTGCTCGCGGCTGAAGACGATCTCCTCGCCCGCCAGCGCCGGCGAGGCGAGCCGCCCGCCCGCGGCGACTCTCTTCACCGCGCCCGAGGCGACGTCGATCGCGAAGACCGGCACCTCGCCGTCGGCGGTGGCGGTGACGTAGAGGGTCTTGCCGTCGGCGGAGAAGAGGAGCGAGCCGGCCGAGCGGTCCCAGTCCTCGGCCAACACGCGCTCGCTGCCGTCGGCCCAGGAGCGCAGGTGGATGCGGAAACGGTCGGACTCGTAGGCCGGGCGCGACATGGCGAGGTAGGCGAGGGTCTTGCCGTCGGGGGAGAAGACGGGCTGGGTGTCCCAGGCCGGGTTCTCGGTCAGCTGCCGCGGCTCGGCGCTGCCGTCGGTGGGCACGGCGAAGAGGTTGAAGTCGGTCGACCAGGGCTCTTCGTGGTCGGCGGTGCGGGCGGTGAAGACGACGGTCTTGCCGTCGGGCGTGAAGGAGTACTCCTCGGCACCGCCGAAAGGCTTCGAGGGGACGTCCGCGTCCAGGCCGGCGGTCAGGTCCCTTGGCTCGCCGCCGTCCAGCGGCAGGACGAAGAGATGTGACCTCCGTCCGTCGCTCCAGGTGTCCCAGTGGCGGATGAAGAGCTGGTCATAAACGCGTCCCGTCGCCTGCGCCGCCTCGCGCTCGTCGAGCCGGTCGGCGGTGCATTGCAGAGTCTCGCAATCGATGAAGACCTCGATCGAGACGGCCATGTGCTCGCCGTCGGGGGAGAGGGTGAGGTTCGAGGCGTCGAGCGGCAGGTCGGTGACCTGCTGCGATTCGCCGCCGTCGGTCGGTAAGCGCCAAACCTGCGGCGAGCCGGAGCGCGTGGAGAGGAAGTAGAGGCTCTTGCCATCGACGGACCACCGCGGGTTGCTGTCGCCCGCCTCGTGGGTGGTGATGCGCCGCGGCGGCGCCGACCCCTCGACACCGACGAGGTAGAGGTCGGTGCGCCCGCGGTCGGCCTCGAGGTCGGTCGAGCGCACGACGTAGGCGACGCGGGTGCCGTCGGGAGAGACCTGGGGATCGGAGACGCGGTTCATCGTGACCAGGTCGTGGACGTTGAAGGGATGCGGGTCCGCGGCGAGCGTGGCGGCCGCGAGGACCAGAAGGGCGGTCCAGAAGATGGTTCTTTTCGAACGCATGCGTGGTCTCCTTGTGATGAAAGCGTTCCGCCCGATCCCGACCTGAAACCAATCCTCCAAGCGCTCGCGGCGTTTCCCGGCCGGCAGGAGAAGGATCCCGAAACGGATCTCGCCGAGGATGACAGGATCGACGGCGATCTCCGGCTCATGACGCAGCAGCCAGTCCAGAACCTCGGGGTCGGGGTCTGGTTTCGTAGCCTCGCTGAGGACGTTGGCGTCGACCAGGAAGCTCAAAGTGTGTCCGTGGACTCGGAGTCGACGGGGACGAAAAAGCCCTTCTCAGGACAGGCGAGCAGCCAGTCCAGGACACCGTGATTGCGGGGCGGTGACAGGAGGGTGAGCCGATACTCCCCGTGGTCGATCCTTTCGATCTCGAGCTCTTGGCCCGCCGCGATCCCGTCCTGATGACGAATTTCCGCGGGGAGGACAATCTGGCCCTTGGTGGAGACGGTCGTCTTCATCGGAGTAAGATATCGTCTTACGGGCACCTCGTCAAGACGCCGACCCGACGGCCCGACGGCTCGCAGCCATGGACGAGAGCCGTCACCGCGCTGCCGGACGTCGGCTCGGCTGAGGCCGGGTTGCGTCGCCCGTTCCGAAGGGGAATTTGGATCCTCGCCTTGGTTCCGGCTAAAATCGGCAACCTCCCCACGAGCTGACGAAGATCCCCACCTTCGAGCCGCGGGAAGGATCGGTCGACGGCCTGGCCCGGCAGCGCGACGGGGCCAGGGAGAGCAGGAATGGTCATCAGAGCCGACGAGCCCCCCAGAGACGCCACCGCCGCCCAACCGGCGCCGAAGCGCGGCCGGAGCGTCACCCAGCTCCGAGACGCCGCCGCAAGACCCACCTTGCACCGCCTTGACCAGGACCGGGACCGCGTCTCCGACCGGCTGAAGCCGGTCCTCGCCGAGCTCAGAGAACGCCTCTTCGACCACCAGCTCCAACTCACCACCCTGTGGCGTGCCCACGGGATCAAGGACAAGAACGCGTCCTCGTGGTTCCGCGACGAGCTCGGCCGGACCCCCTGGGCCTACGTCCTCGAACGCCGCCTGGAAGTCGGCGAATGCCTCGTGCGGGAGACCCTCCTCCTCCCGTACCAGATCGCCGCCATCCTCGGCTACGGATCCGTCAGCACCTTCAGCAACGCCTTCAAGGACCGCTACGGCCTGAGCCCCACCCACTACCGCCGAGACCCGCCCGCCCCCGACACCCCGGACGCCGTCCCCGGCGCGCCGTTTCTCGCCGTCCGCCGCGACGTCGACCCCGGGCGCGCCGATCAGCTCGTCGGCCATGCCGCGGAGCTGGGCCTCAACTGGCCGTCCCTCGACCGCGTCTTCCGTACCCACCCCGACTTCGCCGCCGCCCACTGGTACACCCGGTGGATCCGGGACCGGCTCGGCCACGCCGACGTCCGAACCGCCTGGCCCGTCTGGCAACGGGCCAACCTGGACCTCCGGGAGCTCCTCGCGTGGCGACGCGACCGACGCTTGGAGATCGTGAGGCAACGGCCCCGGGTCTTTCAGACCGACGCCTTCGTCTGGCTCCTGGTCGACTGCGTCTTCGTCCACTTGTTGGAGAATGCCGGCGAAGCGGAGCACTTCGCCGACCTGGCCGTGGCGGCCAGCGAGAACGGACCCTCGGGGCTGCGCGCACTTCCCCTCGCTTTGAAGGCGCACTCCGTCCAACGGCGGGGGGCGCTTGGCGATGCTGAAGAGGGGTTCGAGGAGGCTCTGGAGGCCAGTCGGGCGAGCGGGGTGGATCCGTGGGTCGTGGGACGGATTCGGAACCTGTATGCCGAGCTGTTGTACAGAAAAGGCAAAGAGCGGGAGGCGCGTCGGGAGCTTTTTACCGCGTCAGCCCGTTTCAAGAAAGCCGGTGACGAGTTCGAGCGTTTGCGGTGTGCTGTCGACAGGTCTTCGGCCTGGTTCGAAGCAGGAATGAACCCCTCCCGGCTGATGACCGTTTGTATCGCTGCCTTGGAGCAACATCCAGGTGTAAACTCCATTTTGAGGACCGCCCACCTCAACCGTCTCCTTGCGGTCATCTATCTCACGGATCGTCTTACAGGCCGCCACCTGGATACGATCAAGAGCTTCAGGGAGAAGATACCAGCTCCGACCCCGGGATTCATGGCCGCGCAGTACCAGCGAGTGGACGGACTTCTTTTTGCCCTTGAGAAGGAGCATGAGCATGCGTTGGCCGCGCTGAGAGGTGCAGCCAACTGGTTCGAGGACAATGATCTACTTGCCGAAGCCGCGGTCTGCTGGCTTCAGCTCTCCTGGGTTGCCTTGGACATTGACGTCGAGGCTGCCGCAGACGCCGCACTGGCGGCTTACAAACACATGGCGTCCACAGGGTTCAACAGCAACGACCTTCAGGCGGTGGCGCTCAAAATCTATCGTGACGCTCGGCACGGCACCTTGGAGAAGTCTGTTTTACGGCGAGGTATCTTGCTTGCGGTCTGCCCGAAGCTGAAGGCTCGCCGGCGTCGATCGGGTCCTTCATGAATAGCGAAGCATGTAGCTGAGATTTTGGCGATCCAAGATCTTGGCGGCAAGCGGATCGCCGCCCGGCACCCGCGGATGAAACCCCGGGTGGCCGGGCAACGTTCTCAGCCGTTCGTGCTGACGAACAAGCCAGCTCCGGCTTGGACTCCTGTCTTCACTTCCATGAGGCTTCTCCTTCGGTGGTTATCAGCGGCGTAGGGTGGGCCTTGGCCCACCATCCGGGGGCCGATTCAGCCGTCCGGGCTGACGAGTGTTCGGCTTCAGCGGCTAGCCCTCCGTGCTGACGAGCAACCCGGCTCCGGCTTGGACTCCTGTCTTCACTTCCATGAGGCTTCTCCTTTCGGTGGTCAGCGGCCCCAGCGGGCCTCGTTGCCCCGCTTCTCGCCGGATCGCCCCTTTTCGCCCGACGATAGCGCCCCCGGCAGGAAAATTCCCCGACACCTCGACAATTTTCCTGAAGACCGGCAGAAGATTTGCCCTTCTCGTACCGAAGATCCGCCGAACCGACGGCGCCGAAGTCGCGAAGAATGTCCGGTAAGGAGAGGAACCATGCCGAAGAAAAAGCCGGGAGCCGCCGGAACCGCCGCCCTCAAGGCCCGCTATCGCCCGGAGGTCGAACGAATCCGGACGTCCCTACGAGAACACGTGGAGAGGTCGGGCCTCGACCCGGGGACCGTCGCCGAGAAGGCCGAGATGAGCCCGGCGGATCTCGACCGCGTCCTGCAAGAGCCTGAATACGACCTGAGCTACGAGCAGATGCTCCGCGTCGTCCGGGCCGTCGGCGTCGCCCCGGAGAGCTTCTTCGCCGAGCTCTACGGGCTCGTGAGGAAATGACGCGGCAGCTCTCCGTCGGCCTGAAAAAAAGCCCCCTCTCCCCGAAGGGAAAGGGGGCGGAGACGCACCTTCAGCTCCGGACGAGGGAATCAGCCTTCCTTCGGTTCCTGAGCGTCGAGGACCGTGCCCTCGGGGGACGCGGCCTCGGCGGGAGCGCCCTCAGGGGACGCCGCTTCGGCGACCTCCTCCTCGGGGGACACCTCCTCGGCGATTGCGGCCTCGGGAGCTGCGTCCTCGGCGGCCGTGACCCCGGGCAGCGGGACTCCGTCCGGCGGAGGCGTCGTGCCCTGGCGCCGGGCCAACCGGATGCGGTCGGCCTCCTCGTCCATGCCGACGAGACGGAAGAACCCCTCGACGATCTTCGCCCCCTGGACGTAGCTGCGCTGGCTCGTCGCCTGGACCTCGCGCAGGGCCAGGAGCGACTCCTCCGTGGACCGCCGCTCGGCCGTCAGGCCCTGCGTCGAGGTGCGCAGCATCGTCAGCTCGGGATCGAGCTGCCCGGCGAGCTTCACCGGATCGACAGGAGCCCAGAGCTCCAGGCCTTCCAGCAGCTTCGGATCGAGCAACCGGTCGTGGACGTAGGTCGCCTGGTAGAGCAACGGCATGGGCGCCGTCTCGACGCCGTCTTCCAGCGCGAGCAGACGCGGACCCTTCGGGCCGAGGGCACCGCGAAAGAGGTCCCGGATGCGGAACATCTTGGGCCGAACACCGGTCACCGCTCCGTCGCGGTCTTCGCGCAGGCCCAAGTCGTCCAGCGCCTCCTCGTGCCGCTGCCAGTTCGAGCCGATCACCTGGGTGCCCGCGTCGATCAGCACGTGGAGCAGCAGTTGGAGGACCAACGCCACGTCCGGCATCGCCACGCCTTCCGGCAGGAAGGGCCTGAAGAGCCAGACCACCTTCTCCACCACCTTCGGGGTGAAGTGCTGAAGCGACGACTCCAACGACTGCAGGTTCGCGGTTTGATGCAGTGTCTTCGTTTGCAACATCTCGAAATCTCCTTTCGTGGGGCTCGCCTCCATTGGCTTCGCCCCGTGTCGGACTCCAAGTGTGGAACGTACCGATCGTCTCGGGGGACCGAGCACGCTTTTTCGCTAACTCCCTCTCCCGGTGGAGCCGCAAACCCTTGACACGCCGTGATCAGGGTGTCCCGTCGAATCCTTCCCCGGCGTCGCCGGCGTCGCCGGCGTCAACCTCGGAGAGCACGGCAGAGACCTCACCGGCCGCATGGGATAGCTGCGCCAGGGAGACGTAGAGCTTTGCCCTGAGATCCATTTGCGCGTCCGTCATTCGCCGCCCTCGCCGCCGTCGTCCACCTCCGGCCGCCCGAGCCGGCCGATCCGGAGAGCGCGGCCAACCGGCCCGTCGTCCGGCGGGCGGAGGACGTCCACCCGCCGCACAAGCTCGTCGACAGCGTCCTTGATCGGCGCCAAGCTCCGCTCGTCGAAAAGCCCGAGGTCAAGCTCTGCCACCCTGCCGAACAAAGCCACGGCCGCTTGCGCCGCCTTCGAGAGGGACGCCAGGGAACCGAAAAGCTCCGCGCGAAGATCCGCCGCGGTGGGCGGTTCGGCCGGGCCGGCGTCACATCGTTCGTCCATGCGGCGGACGATGTACTGGTCTATTTCGTCCTGGCTGAGAACCGACTCAAGACGCGCCGCCTTCGTCAGAAGAAGCCTTTCCTTCGTCGTCGCCGCCGTGCGGCCGTCCTTCGTGAGGATCGTACCGGCGTTCAGGATCGCCCCCATGTCGGCCAGGCGCAGGGCAAGCCCGTCGTCGTAGCGTGCCAGGAAAAGGACGTAGCAGAGCTTCTGCATCCCTTCGCCGCCTCCGAGGAAGGCCGCGGCTTCGCCCGCCGCTTCGTCAGGTACCGTCCTCGCTTCGTCGTCTTCGGAGTCGACGACGGCCGCAGCGGCTTCCCGGTCGGCTTGCCAGTCGCGCCGGACGCTTGCCTCCGTCAGCTGGGAAGCTTTCCGCGCGAGGGCCAGGCCCGGGCCTATGTGGTCCTCGAGTAGCGTTTCGACGTCGGCCAGAATCCGGAAGTCCAGGGACGGTGTCATCTCCCCGGCTTCCATGGGCTCGGGCCAGTCCTCGCCGCCTTCGTCACGGATCCGGGCCAGGATGCCGCGGGCCTTGTCGAGCTCGACCGCGACGGCAGCGAGAGCTTCCTGAGCTTCCGCGGCCGTCATGACGTGCCCGCCTCTCGGGCCTGCTCTCGGGCTTGCTTGACGGCAAGCCACAGACGGCGTAGCTCTGTCCTGTGGTCGGTCTTTCCGGACACGTTCTCACCTCCGAGGGCCACGCTACGGCCCCCCACAGGAGCGCGTCTACTTTCCGCCGATCTTTCCGCGAAGGGAAAACGGCGTCCGGGGTGGTCGGCGCCTTCCACGAATGGAAGGCCGCATACCGACCGGGCGGTAGAGTGACCTCTGGCACCCTCCGGCCAGGGCAATCCCGCCCGGGCCGGTAGGGGCCTCGGAGGCTGGAACCATGGGAGTCCAGACGGATCTGCACGCCGGAGCCGGAGCTGCTATCGAAATTCTCGGATAAGCGGCGGCGGGGAGCCTAAAGGGCTCCCCGCGTGATACTGTCCTGTCATGAGAGAGAGAGAGACGACGATAGAGCAAACCGCAAAGATCCTGGAGAAGGGGGAAAAGCTCGGGACCGACGATCCGGCCGCCGCGCTCCCCGTACTACGGGAAGCTCTCCGAGCTTGCCAACGGACAGGGGTTCTATGCCTGGAGACCCGAGCCGCGGCCGATATCGGGTGGGTCCTGGCGCAGCTCGGAAGACTGGACGACTCCGAAGACGCTTTCCGTGAGGCGTATCGGTCGGACTGCCCGTGCTGTCGGCCGGCCGTAGACCGACGCTACGCCCATCTCCTGGACAATCGCGGGCGCAAGCCGGAAGCTCTGAGCTGTGCCACCCGGGCCGCTGAAACCGCCCGGGGATCGGAGAAGGGGCTCGCCCTGGCGACCCTTGGAGTGATACGCCACCACGCCGGGGACGTCTCAGGCGCCGCGGAATCTTGGACGGGAGCCCTCGCCATGATTCCTCCCGATTCCCCTCACTTCCCAAGGGTCCGGGCGAATCTGGCCCTTGCCCTCAAGGACTCCGGCAAGCTCGAAGACGCGCGACGTGCCGCGCGCATCCTTCGCGGGCTTCCGGAGCGGTTTAAGGGTCTGAAGTACCTAACCCAGGAGCGCGTCAAGACGGCCTGGATTACCGGAGAGACCTTGGCTCAGGTCGTCCGGCTCTCCCCTGACCTCAAAGGATGGGAGAAGAAAAGTCTTCTACTTGAAGCCCGGGCCGGAGTCCAGGCAGGCGTCAACGGCCTGGAAAAGCTCGGGCTCTCCCTGGACCTTGCCGCGGCACGTACCGACCTTGCCAACCTCGAGGCCCAGCTTGACCCCTTAGCCGTCGTCGACATCTTGGAAGGGATCCCAGCCAAGGGCGAGCAAGCGGGGAAGCCGTTCGACCTCTCCGGGGTCAAGGCGGCCGCGATCGATGCCGCCAAAGGAAGCTTTTCCCCCGATGGCATCCGGCAGATCTGGGAAGCGCTCCGAGCCCTTCGGGATGCCACCGTCGAGGCCGGCGCCGCTCCGCCGATCATGTCCTACGCGGCGCCGTAAAATATGCAGACTCCGCATCAGCGGCGAAAAGTTCAAACTGACCCACTACCGCTACGCCGGGTTAGGATACGGCCGTGTACCCGAGAAGAACGCGCACAGGCAGAAAGAAGCGGGAAGGACCGATCCGTCCGACAGCGGGTCCGCCCGCCGAGGACCTGGAGCTTTTCGTGACCTTCATGAACGCCGCATCCGGCGACGCCACCGCTCTCCAGAGCCCTCGGCGCCTGGGCGACTGGCTGACGAAGCACGGTCTCACGGCCGCGGACGAGGAGATCTCAGCGTCCGGGCTGGAGCAGGCGCGGAAGGCCTGCGCCGGGCTGCGGGCCCTGATCGCTGCCGGCACCGGCGCGGCGGCCGACGAGGACGCCCTCCGAGAGCTCGCCCGGCTGACGCCGAAAGCGACGCTTTGTCCCCGCTTCAGCACCGACGGCGCGACGTGGTTGGAGCCGGCCTCCGCCGGCCTCGACGGTCTCCTCGAGCGTCTCTTCGCGATCGCCGTCCAGGCGCGCTTCGAGAGCCGCTGGCCACGGTTCAAGATCTGCGCCGACGGAGCCTGCGGCCGCGTCTTCTACGACGCGTCGCGCAACTTGAACGCCCTATGGTGCTCGCCACGCTGCAGAAGCCGACGCTCCTCCAGGTACTACCGTCAGCGGCGGAGTGAATGACGGCTCGTGACCGATGAAATGATCTGATCGATGACGTGAGCCGATTGCGTGACCGATGAAACGATTTGACCGACGATGTTAGGAGGTCGCGTGACCGATGAAACGATTTGACCGACGGTGTAAGGAGATCGCGTGACCGATGAAAACTTTTGAGCGATGACGCGAGGAGATCGCGTGACCGATGAAAACTTTTGAGTGATGACGCGATGAGGTCGCGTGACCGGCGAGATCTCTTGGGCGATGATCCCCGGGCGTTTCGCCCAGATCCAATGCAACGCTGGGGTTAACCCCGGGTGGACGCCCGGCCTCCCTCCGGCCCCCGGAAGACGTCGTCGAGCGACGTCTCCGCACGACGGATCTCGTCGCGGCGCAGGACGACCGCGCGAAGCGCCCGCGGGACGTCGAAGAACTGGATCTCCTCCTCAAGGACACGCTCAGGAGGACGTCGTCCGTGGCGGCGAAGCGACCGACGGCGTCACTGAGCTTTCCGTCGGTCGTTGCCGCGGTATAGGTCGAAGCGCCGCCCGCGAAAGCGTCGAGAACGGCTTCCAACCGGTCCTGCAATCCCGTCTCGACGAAGAACGTCACCGCCGAAGCTCGGACGCTCAAGTCGTCGTCCGCCAGCCGCGCTTCGAAGGCGGCGCGCGTGCTCTCGTCGTCGGCGCCGATCTTCGCAAAATACTCCACCGCGCTTAGCCGGACGCTCCAGTCGTCGTCCGCCAGCCGCGCTTCGAAGGCGGCGCGCGTGCTCTCGTCGTCGGC